>NZ_JBHVCP010000051.1:0-53575 GCF_042803315.1 Streptomyces sp. NPDC057424 | reverse complement strand
GGCCGGATCGACGATGTCGATCCGGCCTTTCGTGGTACTGCCGCCGGGTGGTCAGTCCGTGCCGGACTCCATCGCGGCGCGGTCCAGCCACGCGTCCTCCTCCGAGACCTCGCCCCGGGAGGCGATGGCCTGGGCGCCGCCCTGCGGCAGCTCCGGCATCGTGCCGATCAGCCCGGTCGCGGCGGCCTGGGAGGCGCCGATGGTGGGGCTGCCGGTGCCGATCAGACCCATGCCGGCGTACTGCTCCAGCTTGGCGCGGGAATCGGCGATGTCGAGGTTGCGCATGGTGAGCTGGCCGATCCGGTCCACCGGGCCGAACGCGGAGTCCTCGGTGCGCTCCATGGACAGCTTGTCCGGGTGGTAGCTGAACGCCGGGCCCGTGGTGTCGAGGACCGAGTAGTCCTCACCGCGCCGCAGCCGCAGCGTCACCTCGCCGGTGACGGCGGCGCCGACCCAGCGCTGCAGCGACTCTCGGATCATCAGCGCCTGCGGGTCCAGCCAGCGGCCCTCGTACATCAGCCGGCCGAGGCGACGGCCCTCGGTGTGGTACTGGGCGAGGGTGTCCTCGTTGTGGATCGCGTTGACCAGCCGCTCGTAGGCGGCGTGCAGCAGGGCCATGCCCGGGGCCTCGTAGATGCCGCGGCTCTTGGCCTCGATGATCCGGTTCTCGATCTGGTCCGACATGCCCAGGCCGTGCCGGCCGCCGATGGCGTTGGCCTCCATGACCAGGTCGACGGCGGTGGGGAACTCCTTGCCGTTGATCGACACCGGGCGGCCCTCGGCGAAGCCGATCGTCACGTCCTCGGCGGCGATCTCGACCGTCGGGTCCCAGAACCGGACGCCCATGATCGGCTCGACGGTCTCGACGCCCGTGTCCAGGTGCTCCAGGGTCTTGGCCTCGTGCGTGGCGCCCCAGATGTTGGCGTCCGTGGAGTACGCCTTCTCCGTGCTGTCGCGGTAGGGCAGACCGTGGGCCAGCAGCCACTCCGACATTTCCTTGCGGCCGCCGAGCTCGGTCACGAAGGCCGCGTCCAGCCAGGGCTTGTAGATCCTGAGGTGCGGGTTGGCGAGCAGACCGTAGCGGTAGAACCGCTCGATGTCGTTGCCCTTGAAGGTCGAGCCGTCGCCCCAGATCTGGACGTCGTCCTCGAGCATCGCCCGGACCAGGAGCGTGCCGGTGACGGCACGGCCGAGCGGGGTGGTGTTGAAGTACGCGCGCCCGCCCGAACGGATGTGGAACGCGCCGCAGGTCAGTGCGGCCAGGCCCTCCTCGACCAGCGCGGCACGGCAGTCGACCAGACGCGCGATCTCGGCCCCGTACGTCTTGGCACGGCCGGGCACCGAGGCGATGTCGGGCTCGTCGTACTGGCCGATGTCGGCGGTGTAGGTGCAGGGGACGGCGCCCTTGTCGCGCATCCACGCGACCGCGACGGAGGTGTCGAGACCGCCCGAGAAGGCGATGCCGACGCGCTCGCCGGCGGGCAGGGAGGTGAGGACCTTGGACATAGAAAGAGTATGTATCACTTTGCATAGTCATGCAAGCCGGGTATGCGAAATCGCCGTTCCGGTTGCCCTCCGGTTCAGGAATCCGCCGCCTCGGAGCCGCTGCCGAGCGCGCCGAGGATCCGCTCGGCGGCCAGCGTCGGGGTGAGCTCGCCCGCCCGGACCCGCTGCTCCAGCGCGGGCGCCAGGGCCCGAACCGCCGGGTCGGCCTGCAGCCGGCCCAGGAGTTCGTCGCGGACCATGGTCCAGGTCCAGTCGACCTGCTGGTCGCGGCGCTTGGCGGTGAGGCGGCCGGTGGAGTCCAGCAGGGAGCGGTGCTGTTCGAGGCGCTCCCACACCGTGTCCAGGCCGGTCGACTCGCGGGCACTGCAGTGCAGCACCGGCGGGGTCCAGAACGCGTCCTTGCCGTGCATCAGCCGCAGTGCGCCCGACAGTTCCCGCGCGGCGGCACGGGCATCGCGCTCGTGCGGTCCGTCCGCCTTGTTGACGGCGATCACGTCGGCCAGCTCCAGGACGCCCTTCTTGATGCCCTGGAGCTGGTCGCCCGTGCGGGCCAGGGTGAGCAGCAGAAAGGAGTCGACCATGTTCGCGACGGCCGTCTCGGACTGGCCGACGCCGACCGTCTCCACCAGGATCACGTCGTAGCCGGCCGCCTCCATCACCACGATCGACTCGCGGGTGGCCTTCGCGACCCCGCCCAGGGTGCCCGCGGTGGGGGAGGGGCGCACGAACGCAGCCGGGTCCACCGCCAGGCGCTCCATCCGGGTCTTGTCACCCAGGATCGAACCGCCCGTACGGCTGGAGGACGGGTCGACGGCCAGCACCGCCACCCGGTGCCCGAGTGAGGTCAGCAGCGTGCCGAACGCGTCGATGAACGTCGACTTGCCCACGCCGGGCACTCCGCTGACGCCGATCCGCCGGGCCCGGCCGCTGTGCGGCAGCAACGCGGTCAGCAGCTCCTGGGCCGGCGCCCGGTGCTGCGGCCGGGTCGACTCGACGAGCGTGATGGCGCGCGCGATGATCGCCCGTTTCCCGTCGAGCACGCCCTTCACATACGCGTCGACATCGATCACAGCTCGTGCCCGAGGCCGTCCGACAGTCGCTTGACCAGGTCGTACGCCGCGTCCGGGATCACCGTCCCGGGCGGGAAGACGGCCGCCGCGCCCATCTGAAGCAGCGTCGGCACGTCCTGCGGCGGGATCACCCCGCCGACCACGACCATGATGTCCTCGCGCCCCTCCTCGGCCAGCGCCTCGCGCAGCGCCGGGACGAGGGTGAGGTGGCCGGCCGCCAGCGAGGAGACGCCGACGATGTGCACGTCCGCCTCGACGGCCTGCCGGGCCACCTCGGCGGGCGTCTGGAACAGTGGGCCGACGTCCACGTCGAAGCCGAGGTCGGCGAAGGCGGTGGCGATCACCTTCTGGCCGCGGTCGTGGCCGTCCTGGCCCATCTTCGCGACCAGGATGCGCGGGCGGCGGCCCTCGGCCTCGTCGAAGGCGTCCACCAGCGCGCGGGTGCGGTCCACGGACGGGGACTCGCCTGCTTCGTTGCGGTACACACCGGAGATCGTACGGATCTGGCTCGAGTGCCGGCCGTACACCTTCTCCAGGGCGTCGGAGATCTCACCCACGGTGGCCTTCGCGCGGGCCGCGTGCACCGCCAGCTCCAGCAGGTTGCCCTCGCCGCCGGCGGCCCGGGTCAGCGCGTCCAGCGCGTCCTGGCAGGCCCGCTCGTCCCGCTCCGCGCGCAGCCGCCGCAGCTTCTCGATCTGCTGCGTCCGCACCGACGAGTTGTCGACCTTCAGGACGTCGATCTGCTCGTCGGTCTCCACCCGGTACTTGTTGACGCCGATGACCGGCTGACGGCCCGAGTCGATCCGGGCCTGCGTGCGGGCCGCGGCCTCTTCGATGCGCAGCTTGGGGATACCCGCGTCGATGGCCTTGGCCATGCCGCCCGCGGCCTCGACCTCCTCGATGTGCTGCCAGGCCCGCCGGGCCAGGTCGTACGTCAGCTTCTCCACGTACGCGCTGCCGCCCCACGGGTCGATCACGCGGGTCGTGCCGGACTCCTGCTGGAGCAGCAGCTGCGTGTTGCGGGCGATGCGCGCCGAGAAGTCGGTGGGCAGCGCGAGCGCCTCGTCGAGGGCGTTGGTGTGCAGCGACTGCGTGTGCCCCTGCGTCGCCGCCATGGCCTCCACGCAGGTGCGCGTCACGTTGTTGAACACGTCCTGCGCGGTCAGCGACCAGCCCGAGGTCTGCGAATGGGTGCGCAGGGACAGGGACTTGGCGTTCTGCGGGTCGAACTGCCTCACCAGCTTCGCCCACAGCAGGCGCGCCGCCCGCAGCTTGGCGACCTCCATGAAGAAGTTCATGCCGATCGCCCAGAAGAACGACAGCCGCGGTGCGAACGCGTCCACGTCCAGGCCCGCTTCACGGCCCGCCCGGATGTACTCCACGCCGTCCGCGAGCGTGTACGCCAGTTCCAGGTCGGCTGTCGCACCCGCCTCCTGGATGTGGTAGCCCGAGATGGAGATGGAGTTGTAGCGGGGCATCCGCTGCGAGGTGAAGGCGAAGATGTCGGAGATGATCCGCATCGACGGCTTCGGCGGATAGATGTAGGTGTTGCGGACCATGAACTCCTTGAGGATGTCGTTCTGGATGGTCCCGGCCAGCTTCTCGGGCGGCACGCCCTGTTCCTCGGCGGCGACGATGTACAGCGCCAGCACCGGCAGCACGGCACCGTTCATCGTCATCGACACGGTCATCCTGTCCAGCGGGATGCCGTCGAACAACTGCCGCATGTCGTAGATCGAGTCGATCGCCACGCCCGCCATGCCGACGTCGCCGGTCACGCGCGGGTGGTCGCTGTCGTAGCCGCGGTGCGTGGGCAGGTCGAAGGCGACCGACAGACCCTTCTGGCCGGCCGCGAGGTTGCGCCGGTAGAAGGCGTTGGACTCCTCGGCCGTCGAGAAGCCGGCGTACTGGCGGATGGTCCAGGGCTGGTTGACGTACATCGTCGGGTACGGGCCGCGCAGATACGGCGCCGCGCCCGGGTAGGTGTCCAGGAAGTCCAGGCCTTCCAGGTCACGGCCGGTGTAGAGCGGCTTGACGGCGATGCCCTCCGGGGTCTCCCAGAGCAGGTCGTCTCCGCCGGACGCGTTCTTGACCGCCGTACGCCACTCGTCGGCGCCGCCGTCGGGGGCAGGGGTGCCCAGCTCGATCCCGGAGAAGTCGGGAACCGGCGGGCCGGAAGGGGCGGACATCAGGACACTCCCATGCGGTCGAGGGTCGCGGACAGCACGGCCACGGCGTCGCAGCCCGCGAAGACGTACGCGTCGACACCCGGGTACTCCCCGGGACGGCCCGCGAGGAACACCTGCCGTGCACCGGCGGCCTTCAGGGTCCGGACGGTGGCCTCGGCCTGCTCCGCGTACAGCGCGTCGCTGGAGCACAGCACGGCCTCCGTCGCGCCGCTCTCCTCGAAGGTGCCCTCCGTGACCGGCTCGATGCCGCCGGCCTGGAAGAGGTTCGAGGCGAAGGTGAGACGGGCGGTGTGCGCGGCGGCCGGGCCGAGTGCGGCGAGGTAGATCCGGGGCCGGGAGCCGGTCGCGGCGAGATGGGCGTCGGAGCGGGCGCGCAGCGCCTCGTACGCCTCGTCACGGCGGACACGCGGCAGCCCGCCGGAGCGCGGCCGGGGTGCGTCGGCGCGGACGACCGGCTTCTCCGCGAGGAACGGGAACTCGCTGACACCGGTGACGGGTTCGCGCCGCTTGGCCAGCCTGGCCGTGCGGGCCTGCCAGGTCGCGGCGAGGTCCCGCTCGACGTCTCCCGACCGCAGGGCGGCGGCCATGCCGCCGAGCCGCTCGATCCGCTGGAAGAACTCCCAGCCCGCGTGGGCGAGTTCGTCGGTGAGCCGCTCCACGTACCAGGAGCCGCCCGCCGGGTCGATGACCCGGGACAGGTGCGACTCCTCGATGAGGATCGTGGAGGTGTTGCGGGCGATCCGGCGCGCGAACGCGTCCGGCAGGCCGAGGGCATGGTCGAAGGGCAGCACGGTGACCGCGTCGGCCCCGCCCGCGCCGGCGGCCAGCGTGGCGATCGTCGACCGCAGCATGTTCACCCACGGGTCGCGGCGGGTCATCATCACCGGCGAGGTGACGACGTGCTGGAGTTGCGCCCCCGCGCGCGGCGCCCCGCAGACCTCGGCCACCCGGGCCCACAGCCGGCGCGCGGCCCGCAGCTTGGCGATCGTGAGGAACTGGTCGGCGGTCGCCGCGTACCGGAACTCCATTTGCGCACAGGCCTGTTCGACGTCCAGTCCGGCCCCGGTCAGCTCCCGCAGGTACGCCACCCCGGTGGCCAGCGAGCAGCCCAGCTCCTGGGCGGCCGAACCACCGGCCTCGTGGTACGGCAGCGCGTCCACGGTCAGTGCCCGCAGCCCCGGGTACTCCCCGGCGCACCGTCGCGCGAGCTCCGCCGCCGGCGCGGCATCGCACCGCTGTCCGGTGCGGGCCTCGTGTCCGAGCGGGTCCGCGCCGAGATTCCCGCGCGCCGCCTCCCGGGCGACCCCCCGCTCCTCGTGGATCCGCAGCAGCTCCCGCGCGGCGGGCTCGGCGTCGCGTCCCGCGTCGAGGACGACGGGTGCCAGATCGAGGTACACGCCGTCGAGGACCCGGCCGAGGTCCGGCACCGCGATGCCGCCTTCCCCCACCGTCAGCCAGAGGGAGGTGACGCCGTTCTCCAGGTCCCCGAGTACCGCGTCACGGTCGGCCACCGTGTGCCGTTGCCGTACGTCCCAGCCTCCGACCGTGCTTCCCTCGGCGCGGCCGCCGCGCACAAAGGGGGCGAAACCGGGGAAACCCGGCTCGGGCGCGGAGTCGTGGGCGGTGTAGAGAGGGCGGGTGCGCAACCCGTCCTCCAGCGCGGTGGACAGGGCTTCCTCGGCCTCGGCCCCCTCGACGTCCTTGCCCGATTTGCGCAGTACACCCGCCACAAGGCGCTGCCACTGCTCATGGGGCACGTCAGGGAACTCGCCGGCCAGCTCAAGCCCGTCGTCAGGCAGGACCGTCATGCTCGGATGCTAGGTCACGGACACGAACGAGCAGCAGAGGGAGCGGCTGTGACCTTGCCCTCGCCCTGGCTGTGACCTCGCTCTCCCGCCCGTTCGGCCGGGATCGCCGCCCGGGCCGGCGGCGCGGAGCACATCACAACGACGGGTCGCGGGCAGTATGCGCGCTCCGTGCCGGGGTAGACGACCGACCGAAAGCCACTGAGCAACACGAACAACAACGAAAGAGTCCCATATGGTCATCCCGCTTATGAAGCAGGCGGAAGATGAGCCGGGCGCGGACGAGCAGGCCACGCTGCACTGCGGCACGGTCTGGGCTGAGAGCGCAGCCTGCGCTGTCGAGGCGCGCCGGGCCCTGCGCGCGTTCCTGGCGCACGTACCGTGCACCGGCCGCACACCCGTGCCGGCCCCGCTGGCGATCGATGCCGAACTGGTCGTCAGCGAACTGGTCACCAACGCGATCCGGCACGCTCCCGGCCCCTGCGGGATGATCCTGAGGCTGTCCGGCGACGGACTGGCCATCACCGTGTGGGACACCTCCTCCGAGAAGCCGGTGGTCAGAGAGCGCGACGGGCGGCGCTTCGGCGGCCACGGCATGCACGTGGTGCACACGGTCAGCAGCGAAGTCACCGTCGCGTCCCTCGGCACCGGCAAGCAGATCACCGCCCACCTGCGCCCGGCCCCGGACGAGAACACCGACGCCGTGCCCGGAGCCGGTCCCGCCGCCTGACAGCGCTCACCACCCGGTGAGCAGCAGATGGTTGAGGAGCAGGGCGAGCAGCGCCTGGGCGGTGAGCCAGGCGCGAGGGCGGGTGAGGAACGCGCATGCCGGGAGCAGCCACAGGGCGAAGGGGAGCCAGATGCGTTCCGTCTCCGCCTTGCTCATGCCGGACAGGTCGGCGACCAGCAGGGCGAGGAGCGCCGCCGACACGAGGAACGCGAGGCGGACGCCGGCTCGGGGCGCGGCGCGCCGCCGCACCAGCAGGGCCCCTGCCCGCCGCAGTCCCGCCGCCGTCGCCAGTCCCGTGATGAGCACCGCGCAGGCCAGGTTGGCCCACACCCAGTAGCCGTACGGGCGGATGCCGCCCGCGCCCTGGCCGTAGCGCGTGACCAGCAGGTGGTAGGCCTCCCACCAGTCGAAGCCCGCGAGCGTGAACACCGTGGGGACCACGGCCAGCCCGGCGAGCAGCGGTGCCAGCAGGGCCGGGCGCTCCCGGATCCCCTGGTGGCCGAGCACCAGCACCGCCGCCGCGATCAGCGCGACGAGCGTGAGGCCGTACGACAGGTAGCAGGTCAGGCCGAACAGCAGCCCGGACGCTCCCGCCCACCCCAGGGACTTCCGGGTGACCGCCAGCGCCAGCAGCGCCACCGCCCACGCCGCCACCGCCGCGAAGTACGCGTCCGCCGAGGTGCCCATCCACACGGCCGCCGGGGCCAGGACCAGGAAGGGGGCCGCGCGGCGGGCGAGTGCCTCGCCGGCCAGGGCGCGGATCGTGACCAGCACGGCCACGCAGGCGGTCGCCCCGACGGTGATGCACCACATCCCGGCCCAGCCCCCGCCCCGCAGCCCGATCCGGTCGAGCAGCACGAAGGTGAGGGTTGCGGCGGGCGGGTGCCCGGCGATGTGGGCGGGCCAGTTGTCGGGGGAGTCGAGCAGGATGTGCTGGGTGAAGCCCTGCAACGCTGCCGGGATGTCGTGGAAGCGGTCGATGACCTGCAGGTACTCGTAGCGGGTGGTGAGCTTGCGGGCGATGCCCCGGTGCCAGCCGTCGACCAGGGCGAGGGAGAAGATCCACGCCATGGCCGTGCTCCAGGCGGCCGGGAGCAGGGCATGCCAGGGGAGACGGGCCGCCAGCGCGGGACCGTGGGCGACGGTGGCGACCGCGACCAGGACGGCTGCCGGAGTGCCGGGGCCCACGTGCGGCCCCCAGGACGCCAGCAGCGGGGGCCAGTCGACGAACAGCGTCCGGCTGGTGTCCTGGATGTGGCGGCCGACCGGTACGGACACCGCCACGAGCAGCGCGGCCACCCCGGCGGCGTACAGATCGCGGCGCAGACGGCCGGTGGGCTCGGACTCGCGGGTCCGTTCGGGGGAGGGCAGGGTGCGGATCACACCGGCACGCTAGGCCGCGCGGGCGGCCGCGGGCCGCCGACCGGGCCCGATGTCAGCGTTTCGTCATGGGTCGCGCACCCTGTCGCGGGGTGCTTGAGGCCTACCGTCGGCTCATGCGAGACGACCCACGCGATCCGCGGCTTCCCACGTCCCCCGGCTTCTGGCGCAGTCCCCTGCGCGGCCCCCGGTTCACCTCGGTGCTGGGCCTCGTCCTGCTCGTCGGCATCACGGTGCTGTTCGTGACGGGGCTGGTCTCGTACGCCGCCTACAACCCGGACCTGTCGCCGGTCAACGACAAGACCCCGGACAAGGGGATCCTCGGTTTCTACCTGTTCGCCTGGCCGACGAACCCGCACTGGCTGTACCGGCTGAACCAGGGCGTCCACGTCACCCTCGGCATCACCCTGATCCCCGTCCTGCTCGCCAAGCTGTGGTCCGTCGTGCCGAGGCTGTTCGCCCTGCCGCCGGCCCGCTCCCTCGCGCACGCCCTGGAGCGGATCTCGCTGCTGCTGCTGGTCGGCGGCGGGCTGTTCGAGTTCGTGACCGGCGTCCTCAACGTCCAGCTCGACTACGTCTTCCCGGGCTCGTTCTACCCCCTGCACTTCTACGGGGCCTGGGTGTTCTTCGCCGCCTTCGTGGCCCACGCGCTGCTGAAGGGGCCCACGGCACTGCGCAATCTGCGGAAGCTGCGGGAGGAGAGGAACGACCTGGTGTCCCCGCGTCCCGCCGAGCCGACCGTCTCCCGGCGCGGCGCCCTGTGGTTCGTCGGGGGCGGCTCGCTGCTGCTGTTCGCCACGACCGTGGGGCAGAACTTCGGCGGCCCGCTGCGCCGCACCGCACTCCTCGCCCCGCACGGCGGGGCGGAACCCGGCAGCGGCCCGAACGGCTTCCAGATCAACAAGACCGCCGCGTACGCCGGGATCGACGCGGCGGAAGCCTCCGAGGACGCCTGGCGGCTCGTCGTGACGGGGCGTTCGGGAACGGTCCGGCTCAGCCGCGCCCAGCTCGCCGGGCTTCCCCTGTACAGCGCGGCGTTGCCGATCGCCTGCGTGGAGGGGTGGTCCACGCCGGACCAGTGGTGGCGCGGGGTGAGGCTGCGCGACCTCGCGGCCCTCGTGGGGTACGAGGACGATCCACCGGACGTCTTCGTCGAGTCCCTCCAGCGACGCGGAGCCTTCCGCAAGGCCGCCCTGCGCGCCAACCAGGTGGCCGACCCGCGTTCCCTGCTCGCCCTGTACGTCAACGGCGAGGAGCTGTCCCCCGACCACGGCCACCCGGCGCGGATCATCGTGCCCGCGGCGCCCGGTGTGCTGAACACCAAGTGGGTGGCCCGGATGACGTTCGGAGACCTGTGATGCGAGGACGTTTCGCCCTCGGCAGCCCTCTGCAACTTCTGCTGCTGGCGTGCTCGTTCGCCCTCGCGGCCTACGCGGGGGTGCGCCTGCTCGCCGGCGACTGGCTCGGCGTGGCGCTGTGGGTCGTGGGCGCGGCACTGCTGCACGACCTCGTGCTGCTGCCGCTGTACGCGGCGGCGGACCGGGCGCTGGTACGGGGGCTCGGCGCGGTCCGCCGCCGGGAGTGGACGATGTACGCGCGCGTACCGGCCGCCCTCTCCGGGCTGCTGCTCCTCGTGTGGTTCCCGCTGATCAGCGGCATGGTGGAGGAGCGCTACCGGTCCGGCACCGGCCTGCCGCCGGAGGTGTTCCTCACGCGCTGGCTGCTGATCACCGCGGCCCTGTTCGGAGGTTCGGCGCTGCTGCTGGCGCTGCGGCTGCGCAGGGCGGCGAAGCGCCGTCCGCCGTCCGCCCACTGACCGGCCTGCTCCCAGTCCCGGGCGTACCCGAGCAGCGCCCGGGTGCCGAGCCGGGCCCAGGGGAAGGGGTCGCCGGTGGTGGCGTGGGCGTCGGTGATGCGGACACGCACCCGCTCGTCGACGTCCGTGGGGGCGGTCTCGGCGATCAGCAGACCACCGGGGCGCAGGAGCCCGGCGACCCGCTCCAGCAGGGCACGCGGGTCGCCGCCGATGCCGATGTTGCCGTCCATGAGCAGAACGGTGTCCCAGCGGCCCTCGCCGGGCAGCTGCTCGAAGACCGACCGCCGCAGCGCCTGGCCCCCGAGCCGGACGGTGTGCTCCACCGCGGCCTCGCTGACGTCGATCCCGAGGGTGGCCCGCCCACGGGCGGCGAGCTCCGCCACCAGCCGCCCCGGACCGCACCCCACGTCCAGCACGGCCCCCTCACAGCGGTCCAGTACGTCCCGGTCGACCGGGTCGGCCCGGGCGCACCAGCGCTCCACCTCCAGCGGCAGCAGCCAGCCGTCGGTACGCCGCAGGAACAGGGGGCCGCGGCCGGCGCGCAGGGCGGCGTCGTAGGGGTCGGCTGCGGCCCAGGCCAGGGCGGTGGCCGGCGGGGCGCTCACCGGGGGCCGACCGGGCGCGAGGCCGGTCCGGTGACAGGCTCCCCGGCCGCCGGGAACCGGGCCAGCCGCGCCGCGAAGCGCCCTCGCGGGGCGAGCGCGGCGACCGCGTGGGCGTCGGCGGCGGTGTCGACGTCCCGCAGCCGCGGCAGGTCGCGCACGCGCAGTCCCGCGGCGACCAGCCGCTCCCGCTGCACGGCACCCGTCTCCGGCGTCGACATGGGTACACCCCGCAACAGGGCCGGGTCCGGACATGCCAAGCCGAGGGCCCAGAAGCCACCGTCCTCCGCCGGGCCGAACCAGGCATCGCAGTCGGCGAAGTCCACGGTGAGCAGCTCCGGGGTCACCTGCGGGGTGTCCATGCCGATGAGCAGGGCCGGGCCGGCGCAGTGCGCGAAGGCCTCCGCCAGCCGCTCGTCCAGACCGCCCGCGCACTGCGCCACGACGTCGAAACCGGGCGGCAGCCAGGGGCCGGGGGCACCGTCGAGCACGAGGACACGCCGGGTGGCGGGCGTGGCGGCCACGGCGTGCAGCGTGTCCGCGAGGGCGGCTTCGGCCAGTCGGGCCGCCTGCCCGGGCGTGAACGGCGGCGTGAGCCGCGTCTTCACCCGGCCCGGTCGCGGCTCCTTGGCGATGACGAGGAGCGTGGTCAACGGAGGGTTCCTCCTTCGTGCGCGGGTGTTTCGGCCAGCACGCGGTTCATGTCCCGGACGGCCTGCCAGGTACCGCGCCATGTGCCCGTCACCTTCGAGGCCCCGGTGCGCGGCAGGTACGGCACGTCGTGCTCGGCGATCCGCCACCCCGCGTCGGCGGCCCGGACGACCATCTGGAGCGGATAGCCGCTGCGCCGGTCGCTGAGGCCGAGGTCGAGCAGCGGCTCCCGGCGGGCGGCACGCAGGGGGCCGAGGTCGTGCAGGCGCAGCCCGGTGCGACGGCGCAGCATCCGCGCGAGCGCGAGATTGCCGGCCCGGGCGTGCGGCGGCCAGGCGCCTCGTCCCTGCGGACGCCGCCGTCCGAGCACCAGGTCGGCGGTGCCGTCGCGCACCTCGCGCACGAAGGGGACCAGGAGCCCCGGGTCGAGGGAGGCGTCGCAGTCGCAGAAGCACACCACGTCGGCGGTGGCAGCGGTCAGCCCGGCGTGGCAGGCCGCGCCGAAGCCCCGTCGCGGCTCGTGCACCACGGTCGCGCCCCATGCGCGGGCGACTTGAGCCGAGCCATCAGTGGAACCGTTGTCGACGACGAGTGCGCGCCAGCCCGGCGGAATCCGTTCGAGCACCCAGGGAAGGGCCTCGGCCTCGTTCAGGCAGGGCAGCACCACGTCGACGTCCGAAGGTGTCGTCGTCACGGTCTCACCCTACGAACGCGAACCGGGCATACCGGGCTATCGCTCCTTACGAAACGCGGACGTCGGAGGCCGGAGTGGTGCCCGGGTCCCCGGCGGTGGCGGCGCGGTGCCAGGCTGGAGGCATGCAGCAGCCGTACGAGCCCCCAAGGACCGCGGACGGGCCTCCCAGGATCCTGGTCGTCGACGACGATCCGACCGTCGCCGAGGTCGTCGCCGGATACCTGGACCGCGCCGGTTACGCCGTCGACCGCGCCGACGACGGCCCGACCGCCCTCACCCGCGCCGCCGCGCGCCGGCCGGACCTGGTCGTGCTCGACCTGATGCTGCCCGGCATGGACGGTCTGGAGGTGTGCCGCCGGATCCGCGGCCACGGCCCCGTGCCCGTCATCATGCTCACCGCCCGGGGCGACGAGGACGACCGCATCCTGGGCCTGGAGGTCGGCGCCGACGACTACGTCACCAAGCCCTTCAGCCCCCGCGAGCTGGTGCTGCGCGTGGAGTCGGTGCTGCGCCGCAGCCGGCCGGCCGTCCCCGGGCACCGGCTGGGTGCGGCCGGTCTGACCGTCGACCCGGCAGCCCGCCGGGCCACCAAGAACGGCACCGAACTCGCCCTCACCCTCCGCGAGTTCGACCTGCTGTCCTTCTTCCTGCGGCACCCGGGGCGGGCCTTCGGACGCGAGGACCTGATGCGCGAGGTGTGGGGATGGGACTTCGGTGACCTGTCGACCGTCACGGTCCACGTCCGCCGCCTGCGCGGCAAGGTCGAGGACGACCCGGCCCGGCCCCGGCTGATCCAGACCGTGTGGGGCGTGGGCTACCGCTTCGAACCCACGGGAGAGGACGCCGGATCGTGAACGACACCCTCCTCATCGCCCTGTACGCCTTCGCGGGTGCCGCGGCCACCGGCCTGGCCGGAGCCGCCGCGCTGCGCCTGATCCGGCGCCGCTCGCTCACCGCCTCGATCGCCGTGGTCGCGACGGTCGGCGTCGTCGCGATGCTCGCGGGCACGCTCGCCGTCGCCTGGGCGATGTTCCTGTCGCCGCACGACCTGACCGTCGTCACGACCGTCGTCGCCATGGCTGCCGTCGTCTCCCTGGCCACCGCGCTGCTGCTGGGCCGCTGGGTCGTCGCCCGCAGCCGCGAACTCGCCGTGGCCGCACGCTCCTTCGGCGACGGCGGAAGTTTCTCCGCCCCCCTCGGCCCGACGACCGCCGAACTGGACCACCTGAGCCGCGAACTGGCCGCCACCAGCGCCAGACTCGCCGAATCCCGGGAGCGGGAACGCGCGTTGGAGACCTCCCGGCGTGAACTCGTCGCCTGGATCTCACACGACCTGCGCACCCCGCTGGCCGGTCTGCGCGCCATGTCGGAGGCCCTGGAGGACGGTGTCGCCGCCGACCCCGGCCGCTATCTGAGGCAGATCCGTACCGAGGTCGAGCGCCTCAACGACATGGTCGGCGACCTCTTCGAGCTCTCCCGCATCCACGCCGGCGCGCTCGCCCTCGCGCCCAGCCGGATCTCGCTGTACGACCTGGTCGGCGACGCGCTGGCGGGAGCCGACCCGCTCGCCCGGGAGCACGGGGTGCGGCTGGTGGGCGGCCGTATCGAGCCGGTGCCGGTGGAGGTGGACGGCAAGGAGATGAGCCGGGTGCTGGGCAACCTGCTGGTCAACGCCATCCGCCGGACCCCGGCCGACGGCACGGTCGCCGTCACCGCGGAACGCTCCACCGAGGGCGTGGTGCTGTCGGTGACGGACGGCTGCGGCGGCATCCCGGCCGAGGACCTGCCGCGCGTCTTCGACACCGGCTGGCGCGGCACGCACGCCCGGACGCCCCCGGCCGGCGCGGGTCTCGGCCTCGCCATCGTCCGGGGGATCGTGGAGGCGCACCAGGGCCGGGCCACCGTACGGAACATCCCCGGCGGCTGCCGTTTCGAGGTGGTGCTGCCCGCCGCCGCTTCGTAACACGGGCAGCACCACCGGTCTTTCGCGAGCGGCCCCCAGGGGGCGGGACAGCTCCTACGCGTCCCGCATCCCGGCTCGCGCGAACTCCGTCATGCCCTCCTGGAACCCGACTGCCGGCTTCCAGCCCAGCCCGTCCCGCAGCCGCGCGGAGTCAGCGGTGATGTGCCGGACGTCCCCGAGCCGGTACTCGCCGGTGACGACGGGCTCGGGCCCGCCGTACGCGGCGGCCAGCGCACGGGCCATCTCCCCGACGGTGTGCGGGTCGCCGCTGCCGGTGTTGTACGCCGTGAGCACACCCGGTGCGGCCGCCGCCTCCAGCGCCACCGCATTGGCCTCGGCCACGTCCCGTACGTGCACGAAGTCCCTGCGCTGCCGCCCGTCCTCGAACACCCGCGGGGCCTCGCCCCGGGCGAGCGCCGAGCGGAAGAAGGAGGCGACACCGGCGTAGGGGGTGTCGCGGGGCATGCCCGGCCCGTACACGTTGTGGTAGCGCAGCGACACCGCCGACCCCCCGGTGCAGCGGGCCCAGGCGGCGGACAGGTGCTCCTGGGCCAGCTTGGTCGTCGCGTACACGTTCCGTGGATCGGCCGGGGCGTCCTCGCCGACCAGATCGGGGACGAGATCCGCCCCGCACACCGGACACGGCGGCTCGAACCGGCCGGCGTCGAGGTCGGTGACGGCACGCGGCCCGGGCCGCACGACCCCGTGCCGGGGGCACCCGTACCGCCCCTCCCCGTAGACCACCATCGACCCGGCCAGCACGAGCCGCCGTACACCCGCCTCCGCCATGGCGGCGAGCAGCACGGCCGTCCCCAGGTCGTTGTGCGCGACGTAGTCCGCCGCGTCGGCGACCCCGTTGCCGAGCCCGACCATCGCGGCCTGGTGGCACACGGCGTCCACGCCGGCCAGGGCGTGGCCCACCGCCGCGGGATCCCGCACGTCGGACGCGGGATCCTTCCGCATGTCGAACACGATCGCCTCGTGCCCCCGCTCCCGCAGGGCGGCGACCACATGGGACCCGATGAACCCGGCACCGCCGGTGACCAGTACGCGCATACGGCCACGCTAGGCGCCCACCGGCGCCGCCCCACGGGAACGCGGCCGTACGTCATGACTCCGTAAGGCGGGCACGGGTGTGCCGAACCGCAACAAACCGGACCCGACGCGAGACGCTGCCCCCATGACAGCCCCCTCCGCACCTGACGCGGCCCCCCCGCTTCGACGACCTGACCGCCCTCTGCGCTCCCGCTGCCGGGCGTCGAGCGGGGCGAGGAGCGAGGTGGCGAGTGCGTCGCTGCGCTCGTCGGGCAGAGCACGCTCCGACCCCCGGCCTCGCTCGGCCGCACGGTGCGTATCCGCCGGTCGTACGGGTGGGGCTCGACGGCGACGAGACCGGTCGCGTTCGAGCACCCGCGGCAGCCGGCTCATGCAAGGAAGCCTCAGGTCTCACGGCGCGTGAAGTCGGTCTCCTTCGCCGTGATGATCCGCGCGCCCATGTTGCGTTCCATCATTTCCAGGGCCGCGGACGCCAGGTGGGGGTGGATGGAGGCGACGGCGTCCCTCGGCACCGTGACCTCCAGGTGGCGGATGTGCGCGTCCAGGGCGGAGTAGAGGACGCACTGCTCGGTCACCTGGCCGGTCAGGACCACGTGCCCGACGCCCAGGCTCCACAGGAGGTAGGACAGGGGCGTCTCGAAGAACACCGAGTGGCGCGCCTTCACCACGAAGAGCGACTGCTCGTCGGGCCGGATCGGCTCGATCAGGCGGGCGTGCCGCTGGGACAGGGCCGCGTCCAGCAGCTCTCCGTGGTGCGAGCGCCACCGCCCGAAGTTGTCGTTCACGTAGATCACGGGAGCGTCCGCCTCCCGGGCCCGGTCGAGCAGCTCCGTCAGCACGGGCACGACCGGCTCGACGGACGGCACGAGGAGCTCGGCGTCCTCGTGCTCGTAGGTGTTGATCATGTCGATCACGATCAGAGCCGACCGCGTCGGGTCTGCACCTCGTTCCATTCCCTCCACCGTCCCTCCGGTGCTGTCACGCGTGGGGTGCGGCGGGATGTCGTCGCGGAGGAAGTCGGAGCATCGAAATCTCCCGAGTGGAGCGTGTGGTGCGATTTCCGGGAATGCCCTGCTGAGTACCCGGGGGCGCGATGGGCCTAACAACCAGGTCGGGCGTCGTCGAGGGCCCGCGCTCCCGGGGGCTCGTCAGCATGCGGGTCCGGTCACCTCAGAGCTCCTGCGCCGGCCAGTCCAGCAGCCGTGCGCCGATCACCGCGGTCTGGAGCATGTACCGGTGGGCCGGATCGGCCGGGTTGGCGCCGGTGAGCTTGTGGATGCGCTCCAGCCGGTAGGTCAGCGCGCGCACGCTGAGGCTGAGGCGGCGGGCCGCCTCGGCCGCCACGCAGCCGGAGTCGAAGTACACGGTCAGGGTCTCCAGAAGCGGCAGGGCGCCACCGCGGGCCGAGGTGAGCGGGCCGAGGGCCTCGCGGACGAGCTCGGCCATGGCCAGACGGTCCCGGGTCAGGACGGGATAGACAAGCAGGTCGGCGGCTCGCAGCACCGGGTCCTCCAGCTCCAGGCGCTCGGCGAGCTCCAGGGCGTTGAGTGCCTCCTCGTAGGAGTGGACGACCCCGCCGGGGCCGGACTGCGGGCGGCCGATGGCCACCCGGCCGCCGTCGGTGGCGGCATGGGCCTGCTTCGCGAAGTGGGTGAGGACCTCGTCCTGGTGACCGGGGGCGACGCACAGCAGCCGGCCGTCCTTGGTGGTGAGCAGGATGCTGCGGTCGCCGAAGCGCGAGATGAGGGCGCGTTCCACCTGGCGCGGAACAGGATCGCCCTCCTCGTAGGCGGCCGGACCCTCGGCCACGGCGACGGCATGGGCGTGCGAGAGACGCAGACCGAAGCGCTCCGCGCGTTCCGCGAGGCGTCCGAGGTCGCTGCGGCCGTAGAGGAGGTCATCGATGAACTCGCGGCGTGCCGCCTCTTCCTGGCGCACGGCCTGGCGCTGCGCGCGCTCGAAGCCTTCGGCGAAGGCGTCGATGGCCTGCTGGACCGCGGCCAGGACGCCGTCGGCCGACGAGGGGTCGGCCGGCCAGGCCGCGCGGGTGGCGGTCAGGTGGGCGCTGATCAGGGTGCGCAGTCCGTGGCCGGCGTCGGCCGCCTGTTCCCCGAGGGTCCGGCGAGAGACGAGTTCCGCCCGCGTGAGGCGGCGGCCGGTGGCCGAGGCCTCGGCCAGGATCTGGGCATAGCCGTCCAGATACTGATCGGGAATCTCCCGCTCCACCACATCGCCCCCGCTTCTTGACGCGCCGCTGACGGTCTCTCAGCGGCTGACCGGCATACAGACCCTAGCCAATGCTGCCGGGAACCGGCAATGCGCGGGCGTGCACGGGCAGTGCAGCATGGGTTGCGGGGAGCACTACGGGGAGTTCCGGTGCCGGACACCGGCAGGTGTCCGGCACCAGGACCCTGAGCGAGCGGTGCGACGCCGAGCGGGTGCACGGACGGTGCGGACGGAAGAGGGGGTACGGCATGCGGACGTTGCTGTCGGTCGCCACCGGCCCGCCCACGATCCTCCTGACCACCGCCGTCGTCGTCGCGATGTGCTTCTGGGGCCTCGTCGCCGTGGGCCTCACCTCGGCCGGAAGCTTCGATGCGGACGCGGACCTCGGCGCCTGGGGCCTGGGGGGCGTCCCCGTGGCGGTCGCCGTCTCCCTGCTGGCGGTCGCGGCCTGGTTGCTGAGCGTCGGGGGCATCCTCCTGCTGACCGTGTACGCGCCACCGTCACCCGCCACCGGGCTGCTGCGCATGGCCCTGCCGGCCGCCGCGCTGCTCGCCGCATGGCGACTGACCCGCCTGTTCGTACGCCCTCTGCACCGCCTCTGCCCCGATGAACCCGGGCCGCCCGATCGCGGCGGGGCACGTGACCACCTGGACCACGCCGTCTGAGCGGTGGAGTCATCGGCCCTCGCCGGCCCTCCTCTTCACGCGTCAACTTCTTCACGCCTCAAGGACGTATGCCATGAATGCCATCCTCCTGGGCGTCGGCGTGCTCGTCGCCGTCTCCCTGTTCACCCTCCTCGTCGTCTCCCGGCTGTTCCGCAAGGTGGAGCAGGGCAAGGCGCTGATCGTCTCCAAGCTGCGGAAGGTCGACGTGACCTTCACCGGGCAGGTCGTCCTGCCCGTGCTGCACAAGGCCGAGGTGATGGACATCTCGGTGAAGGCCATCGAGATCACGCGCACCGGCAAGGACGGCCTGATCTGCCGCGACAACATCCGCGCCGACATCCGGATCACGTTCTTCGTGAAGGTCAACAAGACCGTCCAGGACGTCATCAAGGTCGCGCAGGCCGTCGGCACCACACGGGCGAGCGACCGGGACACGCTGCAGGAGCTGTTCCACGCGAAGTTCTCCGAGGCGCTGAAGACCGTGGGCAAGCAACTGGACTTCACCGACCTGTACACCAAGCGCGAGGAGCTGCGGTACCGGATCATCGAGGTCATCGGCGTCGACCTCAACGGCTATCACCTGGAGGACGCGGCGATCGACTACCTGGAGCAGACGCCGGTCTCCCAGCTCGACCCGGCCAACGTCCTCGACGCCCAGGGCATCCGCAAGATCACCGAGTTGACGGCCGTGGAGCACGTGCGCACCAACGAGGCGCAGCGCACGGAGGAGAAGGAGATCACAAAGCAGAACGTCGACGCCCGCGAGGCCATCCTGGAACTGGAACGCCGGCAGACGGACGCGGAGATCAAGCAGCAGCGGGAGATCGCGACCGTACGGGCCCGGGAAGAGGCCGAGACGGCGCGGGTGGTGGAGGAGGAGAGGCTGCGGGCACAGGCGGCCTTCCTGGCCACCGAGGAGAAGCTCGGCGTGCAGCGCGAGAACCAGGCCCGTGAGATCGCCGTCGCCGCGAAGAACCGTGAGCGGGTCATCGCCGTCGAGAGCGAGCGCATCGAGAAGGACCGGCTCCTCGAAGTCATCGCACGGGAACGGGAGACGCAGCTGACCCGGATCTCCGCAGAGAAGGAGGTCGAGGCGGAGAAGCGGGACATCGCCGAGGTCATCCGCGAGCGGGTCGCCGTGGACCGCACGGTCGCCGAGCAGGAGGAGTCCATCAAGAAGCTGCGGGCCGTGGAGGAGGCGGAGCGGCAGCGGCAGGCCGTGATCATCGCGGCCGAGGCGGAGGCGCAGGAGAAGCTGGTCAAGGACATCAAGGCGGCGGAGGCCGCCGAGCAAGCCGCCACACACCGCGCCTCCGAGGAACTGACGCTGGCCGAGGCGCGGCTGAAGACGGCCGACCTCGACGCGCAGGCCAAGCTCCGGCTCGCCGAGGGCATCCAGGCCGAGGCCGCCGCGGAGGGGCTCGCCGCCGTCCAGGTCCGCGACAAGGAGGCGGACGTCATCGAGAAGGCCGGCCGTGCGGAGGCCGCCGCCACCGAGGCCCGGCTGCGGGCCGAAGCGGAAGGCGCACAGGCCCGGGCGCTCGCGGAGGCGGCGGCCATCGGCGAGAAGCTCAAGGCCGAGGCGGAGGGCCTGACCCAGAAGGCCTCCGCCATGGCCGCGCTCGACGACGCCTCCCGCGGCCACGAGGAGTACCGGCTGCGCGTCGAGGCGGACAAGGAGATCCGCCTCGCCGGGCTCGACGTCCAGCGGCAGGTCGCCGAGGCACAGGCGACGGTGCTCGCCACCGGGCTGGAGAGCGCCGACATCAACATCGTCGGCGGCGAGTCGGTCTTCTTCGACCGGCTGATGTCCTCCATCGCGCTCGGCAAGGGCGTCGACGGTTTCGTCCAGCACTCCGCGACCGCGCAGGCGCTGGCCGGGCCCTGGCTGGACGGAACCTCCAGCTTCACCGACGACCTGAGCCGCATGCTCGGCTCGCTCTCCACGGCCGACGTGCAGAACCTGACCGTCTCGGCCCTGCTGATGAAGCTGATGAAGACCGGCGGGGCCGACTCGGGGCAGCTCCAGCAGCTGCTCGACCGGGCCGGCGAGCTGGGCCTGGCGGACAAGCCGCTCACCGCCCTCAACGGCAGTGCCGCCCACGCCTGACCCGCCCCCCCTCGCTCCGGAGCCGCCGCACAGGGGACGGCGGCTCCGGACCGCGCTCACCGACTTCCTGAGAGGCATGCCATGACGATCGGCCCGGACACCGGCACGTACGAGGTGCTGCGCGACCGCCTCACCGCGCAGACCGCCGAACTCGCCCGCCGCACCGAGGCGCTCAACGCCCGCCGCGCCACGGAGTTCGGCTCGACACGGGTGGAACTCGCCGGCACCGAACGCCTGCTCACCGAGCGCGCCGCGAAGCCCCGGGACGTCGTCGCCGTGGGCGCGGCGCTGCTCTTCGGCAGCACCGCGTTCCCGGGCCGCGAGGCCGGCACGAGCGTGGGCGACGTCCTGGCCCTGTACGACCGCGACCTGAATAGGCTGCCCGACGACGCCGTGCCCGGTCTGCTGGACGACCCGGCCTTCCTCCGGGAGTTCGCGGCCGTGCACCGCTACTTCCGCCAGGCCCGGCTCCTCCGGCTCCGGCGCATCGAGGGCAAGTTGCTCGCCGTCTTCCAGACCGGCGAGAAGGCGGACGACACGAGGGTGCTGCGCTGGGCCCTGTCCGACGACGGGCAGGTCACGTTCCTCGACGCGCGGGGCGATCGCGACCACGTCCTCCCACCGTCCCACGACGTCGTGTGGACGCACAGCACCCGCGAGGACCACGTCCTCGGCCGGCACCCGCACGTCCGCGTCGGAGACGAGGTGTTCGTCTCCACGGTCGGCGGCGCCCTCACCGTCAAGGTCGACGACGACACCGAGTCGGCGGAGGGCGTCCACACCGAGCCCGTCGACGAGCCGCTGCAGTCCCTCGCCGACGCGGACATCGCGTACGCCCGCGTGGGCCCCCTCGTCCTGCTGCGTGTCCGTCCCTACAAGGAGGACACCGACCGCCACCTGGTCTTCAACACCCTGACCCGGACCGTCGTCCGCCTCGACGGCATCGGCCGGGCGTGCCGCCGGCTGCCCGAGGACCAGGGCATCGTCTTCCCCGGCGGCTACTGCCTGGCCACAGGAGCCCACAAGACGTACGAACTCGACACGACGGGCCTGGAGTTCGAGCGGGAGATCCGCTCACCGAACGGCGAGGACGTCCTCTACGCCTTCCACGCACACGGGCAGGGCCGCAGCCTGCTGCTGCCGTACAACACGATCCGCAAGGAGGCCGCCACCCCGCTGTCCTGCCGCGGCTGGGCGCTCTTCGACGACGGCGCCCTCGTGACCCTGCGCTTCGGCACCGACGAACCGCAGCGCGTCCACCCCGTCCACCTGTGGAGCTCCCCGTACGTCTCCGACACCCACGCCGCCGCCCGGCGCACCGGAACCGGCCCCCTGGCCCGCGTCGGAAACGCCGACCTCGTGCGTGGCATCGCGGACTGCCTCTCCCTCACCGACGCCGTCGCGGGGACGACTCCCACGAGCGAGATGTACGAGGCGCTGGTGGCCGCCTGTGTCCGGGCGGCGGACACCCACCACTGGCTCGCCGATCCCGAACTGGGCGACCTGCACACCCCGCTGGCTCAGGTGCGCGACACGGCGGAGCAGGTCCTGGCCGAGTTCCGGAACGTCCAGAGCCTCACACGGCAGGCCGCCGACGCACTCGCCGAGGCCGCCGCGCGGATCACCGAGGCCGTACGACGGCTGCGGGGCGAGGCCCCGCGCAGCGCTGCCGACTGGGTGACAGGCCTGACCGAACTGCGCCACGCGCAGGGCCATCTGCTCGCCCTCAAGGACACGCGGTACGCGGACACGGCCCGCATCGACCACCTCGCCGCCGAGGCCGAGTCGCACCTCACCGACTTCGGGCAACGGGCCGTCACCCACCTCGCCCGCGAGGACGCCTTCGCCGGCCACCACGCTGACGTCGAGCGGCTCGTGGCCGACGCCGGGGCGATCGCCACCGTGGCCGATGCCGCGCCCGTCGCCGCCCGCCTGGACGAACTCACCGACGGGCTGCGCACGGTGACGGAGCTCGTCGCCGGCCTCGACATCGCCGACACCACCGTCCGCACCGCGATCCTGGAGCGCGTCGCCGAGGTCCTCGGCGGCGTCAACCGCGCCCGCGCCGCTCTCGGCACCCGGCGCCGCGAACTCCTCGACCACGAGGGACGAGCCGAGTTCGCCGCCGAGTTCGCCCTGCTCGGCCAGTCCGTCACCGGTGCCCTCGCCGCCGCGGACAGCCCCGGGGCATGCGACGAGCAACTCGCCCGCCTGCTCGTGCAGGTGGAGAACCTGGAGTCCCGGTTCGCCGAGTCCGACGACGCCCTCGGCCTCCTCGCCGACAAGCGCGACGAGGTACACGAGGCGTTCTCCGCCCGCAAGCAGACCCTCGCCGACGCCCGCGCCCGCCGCGCCGAGCGCCTGGTGGACTCCGCGACGCGCGTCCTGCGCACCGTCGCCCGCCGGGCCGTCGACCAGAGGGACTCGGACGCCGTCGCCACGTACTTCACCTCCGACCCGATGCCCGCCAAGGTGCGCCGCATCGCCGACGAGCTGCGCGAACTCGGCGACCATGTCAGGGCGGAGGAACTGGACGGCCACCTCAAGGACGCCCGCCAGGAGGCGCTGCGCGCCCTGCGCGACCGCACCGACCTGTACGCCGACGACGGCCGCACGATCCGTCTCGGCACCCACCGCTTCGCCGTCAGCACCCAGCCGCTCGACCTCACCCTCGTCCCGCACGGCGACGGCCTGGCCCTCGCCCTGACCGGAACCGACTACCGCTCCCCGGTCACCGACCCCGACTTCACCGCCACCCGCCCGTACTGGGACCGTCCCCTGCCCTCGGAGTCGCCCGGGACCTACCGCGCCGAGTACCTCGCCGTCCGCCTGCTGGACGAGCACGGCCCCCAGGCCCTGGCGGAGGCGGATCTGCCCGCCCTCGTACGGCAGGCCGCCGAGACGGCGTACGACGAGGGCTACGAGCGGGGCGTGCACGACCACGACGCGACGGCGATCCTCACCGCTCTGCTGCGTCTGCACGAGGGCGCCGGCCCGCTGCGCCACGAGCCGGCCGCGCGAGCCGCCGCCCAGCTGTTCTGGGCGCACGGCACGACCGCCGAGGAGCGGCGGAGCTGGACCCGTCGCGCGGTGTCCCTCGCCCGGGCCCGCGACACCTTCGGTCCGGCGCCCGCGCTCGCCGACTTCCAGCGGGAGCTTGCGGCCGCCGCGGGCGGCCCGGCCGCCGCCGCGTACCTCTTCGAAGAACTGACCGGCGCCCCGGACGGCTTCGTCATCAGCGCCGGTACCCGCACCCTGCTGGACAAGTTCCGCCACACGGTGGACACGCCGGCGTACGACGACGACCTCGCCGCCCTCACCGACCCGGCCGCCCGCGAGCAACTCGTCGAGGCGTGGCTGACGGCGTACACCACCGCCACCGGCTCCGTCCTCACCCCCGGCGACCTGGCCGAGGCGGTGGCGGCCGAACTCTGCCCCGGCCTGCCCCGCTACGAGTCCGACGCACCGCTCACGGAAACCGTCACGGGCCTCCTCGGCGTCCACCCCCGCGTCACCGGCGGCGCCCTCACGGTCCGGGTCGACGAACTCCTCGCCCGGGCCCGGCGATTCGGCGCCCACGACGTACCCGGCCACCGCGCCTACCAGCGCCGCCGCACCGCGCTGGTGGACGCCGGACGCGCCCGCCTCCGCCTGCACGACCACCAGCCCCGCGTGATGTCCGCGTTCGTACGCAGCAGGCTCATCGACGAGGTGTACCTCCCGCTCGTCGGCGACAGCCTCGCCAAACAGCTCGGCACCACCGGTGAGTCCAAACGCACCGACACCGGCGGCCTGCTCCTGCTCATCTCCCCGCCCGGCTACGGCAAGACGACACTCATGGAGTACGTCGCGGACCGGCTCGGCATGCTCCTCGTGCGGGTCGACGGCCCGGCACTCGGCCACGCGGTCACCTCGCTCGACCCCGCCGATGCACCGAACGCCACCGCCCGCCGGGAGGTCGAGAAGATCAACTTCGCGTTGCAGGCCGGCAACAACACCCTCCTCTACCTGGACGACATCCAGCACACCTCGCCGGAACTGCTGCAGAGGTTCATCCCGCTGTGCGACGCGACCCGCCGAGTCGAGGGGGTGCGGGACGGCGAGCCGCGCACCTACGACCTGCGCGGCAAACGGTTCGCCGTCTGCATGGCGGGCAACCCCTACACCGAGTCCGGCAGCCGCTTCCAGGTGCCCGACATGCTCGCCAACCGTGCCGACGTGTGGAACCTGGGCGACGTCCTGACCGGCAAGGACGACGCCTTCGCGCTCAGCTTCATCGAGAACGCCCTGACCGCCCACCCCGTCCTCGCGCCGCTCGCCGGACGGGACCGCGCCGACCTCGACCTGCTGATCCGCCTCGCTCAGGGCGACCCCGCAGCTCGCGCGGACCGTCTGAGTCACCCCTGCGGCCCTCTGGAGCTGGAGCGGATCCTGGCGGTACTGCGTCATCTGCTCACCGTCCGGGAGACGGTCCTGGCCGTGAACGCGGCCTACATCGCCTCGGCGGCCCAGTCGGACACGACCCGCACGGAACCGCCCTTCCGGCTCCAGGGCTCCTACCGCAGCATGAACAAGATCGCCCAGCGCATCCAGCCCGTCATGAACGACAGCGAGCTGTCCGCGCTGATCGACGACCACTACACGGCGGAGGCCCAGACCCTCACCAGCGGCGCGGAGGCGAATCTGCTCAAGCTGGCCGAACTGCGGGGCACCCTCACGGCTGAGCAGGCGACCCGCTGGACCGAGGTGAAAGCGGCCTGCATCCGCACTCAGGCCCTCGGCGGGCCCGGGGACGACCAGCTCGCGCGTGCCGTCTCCGCGCTCGGCCTGCTGGCCGACCGGATCGTATCCGTCGAGTCGGCGATCACCCGGGCGACCCACCCGCGGAGCCCGATCGCCCCTTCCACGGCCCGGCACGCCGCACGGCCGGCGCCGGACGGAAGCGGGGACTGACGTGCGCCGCGTCCACCCACCGCGGGGACTGACGTGCGCCGCGTCCACCCCACCAGGCGCTCCCGGCCCCACGCCGGCCGGCACGATCACCCGTCGGCGGACCCCCACGGCGGCGGGTGCGCCGGGCGCGACGACTCGTGGCCGGCCTCGCTGCCCTGCCTTTCCTGCGTCCCCGCGCCAGGAATGCCCTCCGGCACCTCACTCGCGGACCCGGCCGACCGCCCGTACCCCTGACCGGCCCGCGCCGCCCCGGCCCGACCCGGATCACTTCGGTCCGGGGACGGACGGCCTTCTCGTGCGGCGGCGTGCGGCGGCGTGCCCTCCTCGTCCGCGACGGGCACCGCGCACGGCTCGGCGTCGTCACCGCCGCGGGAAGACGTGCCCTGTGCGCGGCTCTGGGGCAGCCGGGCAGGCGTGCCCGGGTGAGTCCGGCGGCCCGGAGCCCGCCTCGGGGACCGCGAGGGACGGCCTCTCGCCGGGCGGCGAGAGCGGGCGCTTCACCCGATGGGGACAGCCGACTCGGCCGCTGTGGACCCTGGCCGTGCGGGGTTCGCCGTGGGCACGGCGTCCGGCAGCTTCTCCAGCTCCTGCACGGTGCTGACGTCCTGCTGCTCACCCGGTGTGCCTGCCGTGGTGGACAGCAGGGACCAGGCCCCGACGGCCACACCGATCGCGGCGACCGTGGCGATCACGCGGCCGATGCGCCGGAGTCTGGCGGGGCCGTCGAGGTCCCGCCAGGGCGGCGGCGGGCCGTCCTGCTGCCAGAGGTCACCCACCGCGTCAGCGGGTGCGTCGTGCGGACCCGGACACCGCCGGTCCGTCCGGTCCGGGCCGAGGCGACGAGGGTGCCGGGAGGATGCCCGTTCCGCTGCGGAGGGTTCCCTGGGGGCGGACGCGTGGATGGCACGCTCGTTGTCCGCCAGGAACTTCAGCCAGACCTCCTCGGTGAGGGACGGAGTGGCGTCCGATCCGTCCGGCGTGCCTTCGCTGTCCGGCCCCGGGATGGTCACGTCCCATTCCCTCCTCGGAGGTCGCCTGGTAGGCGGCCGCGAAATCCTGTCAGGGGAGCCCGCCGACGGCCGTGGCGCCGCCCCCTGCCGCCTGACCATGCCGCTGCGTCACTCCCGGGCGCGGACGGCGACCGGCCGCCGGCTCGCCCCCGGTCCGATTATTGCACAGTGCAAAAAATCATCGGCAGTGGTTCGCGCCGGTCTCCGGCGGCAAGTCCCCCGGAGGCGGTGCGACCGGGCGTTCCGGTCCACCGTGGCGTCACGCGTACCCGCCTGAGGCCGGGCCCTCGGCCGTCCTCGGTCTCGGCGGCAATCGGACGGGCGAAGGGGCGGCCCCCAGCCTCCTGAGTGCGACCGGTGACCCTGCCGACCGGCACAGCGGCAGGACCCGCTTGCTCGATCGGGCAAAGGGCACCGGACGAGAGTCTCCTCGCGGAGGCCACCTTTGCATAGTCTAAAGGCGGGGGAGGGGCGTCCGCGGAGCGGCGACTCTCGACAGCCGCAACACCGCAGGAGTTGACTCATGGCCGACCGCAAGCCGCTGCCGAGCTGGACACTGCTGTCCTGGACGCCGGTCTTGGTGATGGCCGTGGTGGCGGTGACGGACATCGTTGCCGGGCCCGGTGTCGGGTTCCTGCCCCTGGTGTCTCTCGGCCCGGCCTTCGCAGGGCTGGTCGGCGGGTGGCGCCGTACGGTGGCGTTCGGTCTCGCGGCCCTCGTGCTGTGCGTCGGGCTCGGGCTGTACGACGGCCTGTTCGACGGACGCCGGGGCTACACCGCGCTGGCCTCCGTGGCGGGGGTGACCGGGGTGGGTGTCGCGGCGGCGGTGATGCGCTCGCACCGGGAGCACGAGCTGGCCAGTGTGCGGTCGATCGCGGAGGTCGCCCAGCGGGTGCTGTTGCGGCCCGTGCCGCTCACCGCGGGGCCGCTTCAAGTGGCCGTGTCGTACACCTCCGCAGTCGCCGAGGCGCGGATCGGCGGGGACCTGTACGAGGTGGTCGCCTCGCCCCACGGCATACGGGTCATCGTCGGAGACGTCCAGGGCAAGGGGCTGGCCGCGGTGGAGACGGCGGCTGTGGTCCTGGGCGCTTTCCGGGAGGCGGCGTACGACGAGCCCGACCTGTCGGGGCTCGGCGAACGCCTGGAGCGGAGCGTGGCCCGGGAGCTGGAAGGGGAGAAGTTCGTCACGGCGATTCTCGCCGAGATCGGCACAGCTCACGAGGCGGTCCTGCTCAGCTACGGGCATCCGGCCCCGATGGTCGTGCGCGGGGACGGCACCGTCGACTTCCCGCAGCCGCACTCCTTCGCGCTGCCGCTGGGCCTGGGGGTGCACGGGAGCGACAGCCCGAAGCCCTATCGAGTGGCCTTCGCCCCCGGTGACCAGCTTCTGCTGTACACCGACGGCGTCACCGAGGCGCGCGACGAAACCGGCCGCTTCTACCCGGTCGGTGAGCGGACGCACCTGCTGAAGGACGCCGATGCGCACCGCGCCCTGGAGACCCTGCGTGAGGACCTCGCCCAGCACTCCGCGGGGCCGCCCCATGACGACGCGGCGATGCTCCTGCTGCGCTACCACGGTCATGAAGGAGGAAAATCCGCTCCCCTCACGTGAGTGAGCAGGGTCTTGCGCACGGTAGAAAGGATGCATGCCGGAGCGTGAGACCCCCGTGGGGACGTTGGACGATGTGGACGTGGTCACCCGGTCGGTGCTGACCGCGTCCCGGCTGCTGGTGGCGGTCTCCGCGCGTTCCCTCGGCGCGGTGGAGGAACGGGTGACGCTGCCGCAGTTCAGGATGCTGGTGGTGCTGTCCACCCGCGGGGCCACCAAGCTCGTCACGCTCGCCGATCTGCTCCAGGTGGCACCGTCCACGGCGATGCGGATGGTCGACCGGCTGATCGCCGCCGGGCTCGCCGACCGGCAGGCCAACCCCGGCAATCGCCGCGAGACCCTGCTCCGGCTCACGGACGAGGGGCAGCGCACCGTCGCGGACGTCACCGCCCGCCGCCGCGCCGAGATCGCCGCGATCGTGGATCGGCTCACCCCGACCCAGCGACTGGCCCTCATCGAGGCGCTGGCTGCCTTCAACGAGGCCGGGGGCGAGCCTCTGGCCCCGGCCCACGACGAGACGGAGCCGCACCCGCTGGGCTGGGCGGCGGACGTTCCGGCCGCCGGCGGCGCCTGAGGCACCCGAGCCCCCTCTTCTCCGCTCCCGACTGTTTTGCATAATGCAAGGGAACGGTGAGGGGGCAGGGCACGCTGCCGGATCCCGGCAAGACGGACCGTGCGTGGCCGTCCGGCCCCGGGCAGTGCGCAGCGCTCGCCCGGCGGACCAGGATCGCGGGCGTGGGGCGGGCACGAAAGGGGGTCCACGCAATGCGGCGAGAACGGCAGTCCGTGGTGGCGGCGGAGCCACGCCTCATGGCGCGTCTGCGCAGCACCGTGTGGGGGCCGGCCGAGTTCGTCGGGCCGCCGCCGTTCCGGCTGACCGTGAAGGGCCTCCTGGCCGGGTGTCTGGCGGCGGGTGCGATCGTCGGCAGCGCGGTCGTCGGCGCCTGGTACGGAATCACCGGGCTGGCCGCCGGCGAGGGCGGTCTGGTCTGCGCCGCCCTGCTCGTTCTGTACCTGTGCGGTCTGCGGGCGGGGCGCGCACTGGTCGGAATCGTCGGGGTGCTCGCGGTCTGCCTGGCCCTTCAGACGCCCCAGGCCGCAGCGGGGATCGTACTGGCGGAACGGGGGCGTGTGGAGTCGGTGGTGGTGACCTCGGTCGAGGGTGGCTCCGCCGGCGCCCCGGGCCGCGGCCGCTACCTCTGCGAGGTGACCGACCGGGACGGCGTTCCCGTCGAGGTCCGTATCTGGCGGGGCTGTCGGCACAGCACCCGGCCTGGTGACGTGATCGCCGTCGTGTCCGACGTGAAGGGGCTGGTGCCGCCGCGCGGTGCGGAGGGAAGCGGATCCGCCCTGAACGCCTTGAGCGGGTTGAGCGGCTTCCTGGCCGCGCTCCTGCCCGCGTGCGTGGTCGCCGTCGTGCGTTCCTGCCGGCTCTCCGTTCCGGAAGCCGGGCCTCGGCCGACGCCTTGACGGCCGCGCCGGCGGTCGGACGGGCAGCGGGTGCCGGGCGTTTCCCGGCGTCACCGTCTCCAAACCACGCTCCCGTGCCTGTCCTGCCCGGCATTACTGGAGGTAGCGTGGAGGAGAAGGCCCCTGAAGGAGGGCGATTCAATGCCGTGGTTCGTATGGCTGCTCACCGCCGCGGCGCTGGGTGCCGCGGAGTTTCTCACCCTGACACTGGTCTTCGGTCTGCTGGCGGGCGCCGCCGTGGTCGCCGCCGTGGTCGCCGGCGTGGGCATCGGCCTTCTCGGCCAGCTCGTGGCCTTCGGAGTGGCAGCGGCAGCGGGTCTCGTCATCGTCCGTCCCGTCGCGCTGCGGCAGACGGCACGTCAACCCCTCACCCGCGAGGGCAGTGATGCCCTGATCGGCAAGCGGGCCGAGGTCATGCAGGAGGTCACCGCAACGCGCGGCCTGATCAAGCTCTCCGGCGAGGAGTGGTCCGCCCGTGCCCTCGACGAGAGCCTCGTGATCCCGGCGGGAGCGCTGGTGGATGTCATGGAGATCGAGGGCGCCACGGCCATCGTCTACCCCCGCGACCTCCTTCCGTGAACGGCTGAACACACAGCAACGGAGGCACTGTGGATCCAGTTGTCATCCTCATTCTCGTGGCGGCCCTCGTGGTGGTCTTCGTCGTGGCCTCCGCCGTGCGCATCGTGCCGCAGGCGCGCCGCTACAACATCGAACGGTTCGGCCGGTATCGCCGGACGCTGCAACCGGGGCTGAATCTGGTGCTGCCGGTGGCGGACCGCGTCAACACCAAACTCGACGTGCGCGAGCAGGTCTATTCGTCCGACCCCAGGCCGGTGATCACCGAGGACAACCTCGTGGTGAACATCGACACCGTGCTCTACTACCAGATCACCGACCCACGGGCGGCGGCCTACGAGGTCGCCGACTACCTGCACGCGATCGACCAGCTCACCGTGACCACGCTGCGCAACGTCATCGGCAGCATGGACCTGGAGGAGACGCTCACCTCGCGTGAGGAGATCAACTCCCGGCTCCGCGCCGTCCTCGACGACGCCACCGGCAAGTGGGGCATCCGCGTCAACCGCGTGGAGATCAAGGCCATCGATCCACCGCACACCATCAAGGAAGCGATGGAGAAGCAGATGCGGGCCGAGCGTGACAAGCGGGCGGCCATCCTGCACGCCGAAGGGGAACGGCAGGCCAAGATCCTCACCGCGGAAGGCACGAAGCAGAAGGACATCCTGGAGGCACAGGGCACACAACAAGCCACGATCCTGCGGGCGGACGGCGAGGCAAAGGCCGTGGAGCTCGTCTTCCAGGCCGTCCATCGCAACAACGCCGACCCGAAGGTCCTGGCCTACAAGTACCTGGAGACGCTCCCGCACTTGGCGAGCAGTGACAACAACACGTTCTGGGTGATCCCGGGGGAGCTGACCGAAGCGGTCCGGACCGTCACCAGGGCGTTCGGCGACCAGTCGACCGCGGGATCCCCCCAACCCGCGCACACCGAGGAGGCGGCCACCGCCGACGACCCCTCGCACGGAGGCCGGACTCCGGAACTCGACGCGGGCTCGACGGTCCCGCTCGCTGCCGCGACGGCCGCTGACGAGGCCGAGAAGCAGGCTGCCGCCGCGGTGAGCGACGCCAAGGCGGAGGCCGCGGCCGCGATGTCGTCCCAGGCGCCGCGCAGGGAGCAGACGTCCGGCGACTGAGTCGCGGTGGCAGACGCCGGCCGGAGTGGCGGCGGAGGAGACGCGGACACTCGTCGCGGTGGAGGACCGCCTCGGCGACGCTCGCCGCCTCGGCGGGTTCACCCCGGTCCGGCGGGGCGCCGGTGGAGGGCGGCCGGGGAGCGGGCTGCCGCGACGAGGTCAGGGCTCGGCGCGGTGACCGGCTTGCGGGAGTGGTTCACCGGCTGCGGCGGCGCCGCGGGCCGGACGGCGCCGACGGGGCGGCGCGTCGCGGCTGCCCCTCGGCCGGGTGTACGTACGCGTGATCACGCAGCGGGGCAGACGCAGGACGCGCGGCCGACGAGAGCGGGAAACCCCGGCAGCTCACGGCCTGAGTCACGGTCAGAACCTGTCCGCAAGCCCCGCTACCGTGCCTCGTATGACGAACACCAAGCGGAGCGTCACCGGCACGGCACCCCTGCTCGGCACGCGTGCCCTCAACCGCGCGACCCTGGACCGGCAGCTGCTCCTGCGCCCCGCCCGGCTCTCCGTCGCGGCGGCCGTCGCGCACCTGCTCGGGCTCCAGGCGCAGAACGTCAAGCCTCCGTACTACGCGCTCGCCGCCCGCCTCGACGGGTTCACCCCCGAGGCGCTGTCCCGGCTGATGGCGGACCGCGAGGTCGTCCGGATCGTCACGATGCGCTCCACCATCCACACCCACACCGCGGACGACTGCCTGACCCTGCGACCGCTGGTGCAGCCCGCCCGGGACCGTGAGCTCGTCACCTTCCGCAAGGGACTCGCCGGTGTCGACCTGGACCGCCTCGCCGGGCTCGCCCGCGACCTCGTCGAGACCGAGCCCCGCACCATGAGGCACCTGCGTGAGGCCCTGCTCCAGGAGTGGCCCGACGCCGATCCGCAGGCCCTGGCCGTCGCGGCCCGCTGCCGACTCCCGCTGGTGCAGGTGACGCCGCGCGGACTGTGGGGGCGGAGCGGGCAGGTCAGTCTCACGACCGCCGAGCACTGGCTCGGCCGGCCCGCGGAACCGGCCCCCACGCCCGACGCGGTCGTCCTGCGCTACCTCGCCGCCTTCGGCCCGGCCTCCGTGCGGGACATGCAGGCCTGGGCCGGAATGACCCGCCTGCGGGACGCCTTCGAACGCCTCCGCCCGCAGCTCGTGACCTTCCGGGACGCAAGCGGCGTCGAACTCTTCGACCTGCCGGACGCCTCCCGCCCCGACCCGGACACCCCGGCGCCGCCGCGCTTCCTCCCCGAGTTCGACAACCTGCTGCTCTCGCACGCCGACCGCAGCCGCGTCATCCCGCCCGGGCACCGGGGCCGTTCGTGGAAGGGGAACATGGCCTACCGCACGCTCCTTGTCGACGGCTTCCTCGCGGGGCTGTGGCGGCTGGAGGAGGACGCACTCGTGATCGAGCCCTTCGACCGCCTCACCCGGGCCCAGCGGGACGAGGTCACCACCGAGGCGGAGCGGATGCTGCGCGTCATGCACCCGGAGTCGTCCTACGGCATCCGCTTCGGTGCCGTACGGACGTGAGGAGCCGCCCCACGACATGGAGAGGGGGCGCTGCGGGCCGCTCGTGGAGGCCCGCAACGCCCCCTGGCATTTCACCTGAGGGGTACTCAGGAGCTATCGGCTGATCACGAGTTGACCTGCGTCGTGACCAGGTTGGAGAAGGTGGTCAGCCGGGTGTAGACACCCGGGAAACCGGCCTGGGCGCAGCCTTCGCCCCAGGAAGTGATGCCTGCCAGGACGCCCCCGATGAGCAGGGGACCGCCGCTGTCGCCCTGGCAGGTGTCCACGCCGCCGGAGGTCTTTCCGGCGCACACCATGTCGCTCTTCACGAAGTCGGAGCCGTAGGAGCTCGCGCAACTGGAGTCGGACACGGTCGGTACGGTCGCGGTGCGCAGCTGGTTGGAGGCGCTGCCGTTCTCCGAGGTGTCGCCCCAGCCGAGGATGCGGGCGGTGGCGCCGGCCGCGTACACCGAGGTCTGGGAGGAGGAGACGTACTTCGCCGGGGTGTACGGCATCGACGTCGACAGCGTCAGCACGGCCACGTCGTCGCCGTTGGAGACGTCGGTGTAGCTCGGGTGGATCCATATCCCGCTGACTCTGCTGACCGTGCCGTTGGTGCCGTTGAGATAGGTGCGGCCGCCGACCACCCGCACGCTGCTGGTGGTCTCACCGACCATGCAGTGCGCGGCGGTGACGACCTTCGTGGGCGAGACCAGTGTGCCGCCGCAGAACTGGGTCTGCGAGGCGTCCGTGATCTGCATGACGAACGGGTACGCGGATGCCGTGGTCGTGGTACCGCCGACGATCGGCTGGGGCGCGGCGACGGCCGTGGGGGCGGCGAGCAGCGCGGTCGCGGCGGCGGCAGCGGTCGCCGCGGCGACGGCGGCGGCCTTCTTGGCAGCGTTGAGCCCGAACATGGGTCTCCTTGGGGAGTTGCCGGTGGGGGGTCGCGCGGGTGGTCGTGCACGGGGACCCTGACGCCGTTGTTCGGATCTCCGTGTGTCCGGCGAGCGGCACGCCCCCAAGCTAGGCCCGGACGGGGAAGGCCCCCAATGAGGGAACCCCCTAAGGGAGTTGGGCAGGGAAAACCCTCGGTCGGGCCCCGTAAACCCAGGTGGGTCAGGTCGTGCGGCGGCCCGCGGCCAGCCGGACGATGTCCACCCGGGAGCGGATGCCGAGCTTGCGGTAGACCCGGGTGAGAGTCGCCTCGACGGTCTTGACGCTGATGAACAGGCGCGCCGCGATCTCCCGGTTGGTCGCGCCCTCCATCACCAGCGAGGCGACCTGACGCTCCATCGCGGCGAGGCCCTCCAGCGCGTCGAGGGCGACGGCCGGGGCTGCGGCGGCCGGCTCCACCGCCGCAGGGCCGGCCGTGGCGGCCGCGTCGACCTGCCGCAGCCACGGCAGCGCGCGGCAGCGCCGGAACAACCGGGCGGCCTCGTCGTACGACGCCGGTCCCGGCAGGGGCCTGGCGCCGGTGCGGGGCAGGGCGGTGGCCTGGGCGCGCAGGCGGGCCAGCGCGAAGGCGGCCCGGGCCTCCTCCAGACCGTAGCCGAGCCGGCCGAGCCGGTCCTGCACGGACGCCAACCGGACGACGGCGGCCTCGTGTTCGCCGCGTGCCGCCCGTACCAGCGCCTCCGCCCGGTCCAGCACGGCCAGTACGCTCTGCCGGCCCAGCCGCAGCGCGTGCGCCCGGGTCGTGTCGATGACGTCCTGGGCCTCGCCGGGCTCCCCGATGCGGACCAGGGCCTCGGCGAGGTCGCCGTGCCAGCGGCCGCGCCCGGGGTCGTTGATGCCGAGGCCCTGCTCCAGCTCGCGCACCCGGCGCAGCGAACGGACGGCGGCGGCGGGGTCGCCGGCCACCAACTGGGCGTAGCCCAGCGCCGCGAGGGCCCGGGACAGGTACATCTGGTCGCCGTCGACCTCGGCGTGGTCCGCCGCCTCCCGGGCGAGGGCCAGGGCCCGGTCGACGTCCCCGGCGGAGGCCTCCGCCAGGGAGGCGAGCATGGCCGAGGCACCCTCGCCGATCCCGGAGTCCCGGGCCAGCCGCAGGCTCTCGCGGGCCAGGTCCAGGGCCCGGCCGCAGTGCCCGGAGCGCAGTTCCGTGTCGGCGAGGAAGCGCAGGAAGTGCACCTCGCTCTCGACCATGCCGCGCCGGCGCACCTCGCGCAGCAGCGCGGTGATCGTCGCCCGCGCCTCGGGCAGCTGGTCGCTCATGATCAGCCAGCGGAACCGGGCCGACCCGGCGCCGTTGTGGTGGCAGGCCACGTAGGGGTCCTGGGGCTCCTTCAACGCCCGCTTCACCGTCATGGGGGCGTCCGGGTGGCCCATCAGGGTCTCGGTGGAGGCCTGGAAGGACAGCGCCATCAGCTCGGTGCGCCGGTCCCCGCCCCGGGCGGCCAGCTCCGCCGCGTGCGCGGCCTCCTGGCGGGCCTCGGCGAAGTCGCCCTCGACGACCAGGCCGCGCCAGGCCAGCTGGTAGTGGACCAGACCGAGGAGGCCCGGGTCGTCGCCCGCGTCGGCCAGGACCTGCGGGAAGACGGCGTCGACCTCGCCGAGGGCCTGCCCGGCCGCCTCGATGACCACCATCCACGCCCGGACCCGTTCGGCGGGCACGGTGGCACGCGTCAGTACGTCGCGGGCGATGTCCCGGGCGAGATCGGCCTCGCCGGCGGTGATCGCGTCCTCCGCGGCCTGCAGCCGCCGCTCGTCGGGGCCCGGGGTGCTGTCCCCCGGGGTGTGCCGGGCGGCGAGCAGGCCGAGCGAGGCGGCGACGGAGGGGGCCCCGCGGTCCCGGGCCAGCGCACCGGCCTCGGCGAGCCGGGTCGCCACGTCCGGGTCGGTGCCGGTGGTCGCCAGGGCCAGATGCCGGGCCCGCTCGATCGGGTCGGAGGCCGCCGTGGACAGCGCGGCGTGCACCGCCCGCCGCTCCTGCGCCGGGGCCTCCGCATAGAGCGCGGCGGAGATCAGGGGGTGCGCGAACCGCAGGGCCGGTGCCTCGGGGTCCGTGGCCAGCAGCCCCAGGGCAGCCGCCTGGGCCGTCTCGGCCTCGGCGTGCTCCCGGCCGGCCGCGTGCAGCAGCGCCAGCGTGGGACGGGCACCGGCACTGGCGACGAGGAGGGTGCGGCGCGCCTCGTCCGACAGCATCTCCAGCCGGCTCAGCACCAGGGCCCGCAGCGAGGTGGGCACCGGCAGCGGCTCGCCCGGGCGCGGACGTGCCGGGCTCTCGGCCAGGGCGCGGCCCAGTTCCAGCGCGAAGAGCGGGTTGCCGCCGCTGGTGCGGTGGATGTCGCGGATCGTGGAGCGGGACAGGGGTGTGTAGCCGCGGTGGTCGAGCAGCGCCGAGACGTGGGTACCGGTCAGCGGGCCCAGCCGGACGGCGAGCGTGTCGGGCGGGGACGCCGGCAGATGGCGGTCGTACTCCTGACCCTCGGTCCGCACGGCGCACAGCATCTGCACGGGTGTGTCGCCCAGTCGGCGGGCCGCGAAGCCGAGCAGTTCCGCACTGGCGGCATCCAGCCACTGGAGATCGTCGGCGACCACCAGCACCGGGCCCTTCGCGGCGAGGGCGCGCAGCGCCGACAGCACCGCCAGGCGCAGTGCGAGCCCGTCCCGCTGGAGCGTGGACTCGCCGCGGCCGGTGAGCGCCGACTCCAGGGCGGTGCGCTGGGCGCCGGGCAGCGCGTCGGACACGTCCTCCAGCACCAGCCCGAAGAGGTCGGCCAGCGCCAGGAAGGGCAGGTGGGATTCGGACTCGGTCGCCGAGCAGCGCAGCACCGTCCGCTCCGCACCGCCGTAATCCGCGGCCAGCGCCCGCAGGACCGTCGACTTTCCAATTCCGGCGGGGCCGTGGAGCAGCACACTGCCGCCTCGGCCGAGCTGTTCGCGGGCTGACGTGAACACATCATCCCGGCCGATGACCAGGTCGGGGCGGCTCCTGGGAGGCTCCTGGAAGTCCCGTCGCGCGGTCACGGCTCCCCTCCCTGTGTCGTGTCCTGGCCAATATTAGGCAACAGCTCTTTGAATTTCGGAGGGACGGCGTGGTGAGGCAAATTACAACGGGTGCGGGCGGGCGAATTCACCGGTCTCCCGAATGCGGCGGACCGCGAGGCCGGCACCCGGTCGGGAACCCCTCGGCAGCTCGAGTGAGCAAGCACAACAGAAAGCACCACAAACCTACGGCAACCAGCCCGCCCGGCGCGCGGCGACCACGGCTTCGCCACGGGTGCGGGCCCGCAGCTTCCGCATGGCCGACCGCAGGTACCCCTTGACGGTCTCCGGCGTCACGCCCAGCCGCTCCGCGGCGACCGCGTTCGTCGCCCCCTCCGCCACACACGCCAGCACGTCCACCTCGCGCGGCGCGAGCCGGACCCGGGGCGGGCCGGTGGACTCCGCCGTCAGCAGCGCACACGCGCCGAGCAGCTCCGCACGCAACTCCGGGTCCGTGATCCGCGGGGCCAGCGCCCGCAGCGCCGCGTGCGCCTCCCGCACCTGCTCCCACCCCGGGCCCGCTCCGGCCCCGGTGACGAGCGTGCGGGCCTCGTCCCGGACGACCAGCGCCCGCTCCACGTCCCGCGCCGCCTCGACGGCCGCGTCCAGCATCCGCCCGCCCAGCGGCAGGGCCGTACGCAGCGCCCCGTACAGCACCCCGCGCACCCGGTGCCGCACCACCACCGGCACGGCCAGCACCGAGCGCAGCCCCTCCACGGCCACCGGGGCGTCGTACTCGTGGCTGATCTGCCGCGACGCCGAGTAGTCGGTCACCACGCACGGCCGGGACAACGCCACCGTCTTGCCGCCAAGACCGGTGCCGGACGTCACCAGCAGCGAGCGCAGGGCGTGCGTCGCCGTGCCGCTCAGCTCGCTGATGCGCATCTGCTGCCCGGCCTCCGTCAGGCCGCCGAAGGCGACCGGAAGGCCGGTGCCCCGCCGCAGACGCAGCAGCGCATTCCGTACCTCGGCCGCGTCGGACGCGTCTGCCGTCACCTGATCGCCCCTTCACTACGGCTCCTGTGCGGGCGCACCCCCCGTTCGGGGGTAGTGAGACCTGCATCACGGATTACACGATGGCTCAGAGCCGCCCGGCAATGGTCCGGCACCCCAGGAGGACAGATGACATCGGCGACGGAGCTGTTCCGCGACGCGCGGGATTTCCTGCTGGAACACCGCGAGGACTACCCGACCGCCTACGAGGGCTTCCGCTGGCCCCGCCCCGAGTACTTCAACTGGGCGCTCGACTGGTTCGACGAGATCGCCGACGGCAACGCCCGCACCGCCCTGCACCTCGTCGAGGAGGACGGCCGCGAGACGCAGCTGTCCTTCGGGGAGATGTCCGTACGGTCGGCCCGGTTCGCCACCTGGCTGCGCGCCCGGGGCGTGCGCGCCGAGGACCGGATCCTCGTCATGCTCGGCAACCAGGCCGAACTGTGGATCACCGCCCTCGCCGCGATGAAGCTGCGCGCGGTCGTCATTCCGGCCACCCCGCTGCTCGGCCCCGCCGACCTGCGCGACCGCGTCGAGCGCGGCCGGGTCCGGCACGTCATCGTGCGCACGGAGGACACCGGCAAGTTCGCCGAGGTCCCCGGCGCCTACACGCGCATCGCCGCGGGCCCCTCCGGTGCCGTACCGGACGGCTGGCTGCCGCTGGACGACGCCTACGGCGCCTCCGCCGCCTTCACCCCCGACGGCCCGACCCGGGCGGACGACCCGCTGATGCTCTACTTCACCTCGGGCACCACCGCCCGGCCCAAGCTCGTGGAGCACACCCACACGTCGTACCCGATCGGCCATCTGTCGACCATGTACTGGATCGGCCTGAAACCCGGCGACGTACACCTGAACATCTCCTCACCCGGCTGGGCCAAGCACGCATGGTCCAATCTCTTCGCCCCGTGGAACGCCGAGGCGACCGTCTTCCTGCACAACTACACGCGTTTCGACGCCGTCCGTCTCATGACCGAGATGGACCGGGCGGGCGTCACCACCTTCTGCGCCCCGCCGACCGTGTGGCGGATGCTCATCCAGGCCGACCTGACGCAGCTGCGCACCCCGCCCCGCGAGGTCGTCGCGGCCGGCGAGCCGCTCAACCCGGAGGTCATCGAGCAGGTCCGCCGGGCCTGGAACCTCACCATCCGGGACGGTTTCGGCCAGACCGAGACGGCCGTCCAGGTCGCCAACACCCCCGGCCAGCCACTCAAGACGGGCTCGATGGGCCGGCCGAGCCCCGGCTACCGGGTCGAACTCCTCGACCCCGTCTCCGGCGCGCCGGGCGCGGCCGAGGGTGAGATCGCGCTCGACCTGTCGGGCCGCCCCGTCGGCCTGATGACCGGCTACCACGGCGACGCGGACCGCACGGCGGAGGCGATGGCCGGTGGCTATTACCGCACCGGGGACGTCGCCTCCAGGGACGACGAGGGGTACCTGACGTACATCGGGCGGAGCGACGACGTCTTCAAGGCCTCCGACTACAAGATCAGCCCGTTCGAGCTGGAGAGCGCGCTGCTGGAGCACGAGGCGGTCGCGGAGGCGGCGGTCGTCCCCGCCCCGGACGAGCTGCGGCTCGCCGTCCCCAAGGCGTACGTCGTGCTGGCCGAGGGCTGGGAGCCGGTCCGCGACACCGCCAAGGTCCTGTTCGAGCACTCCCGCGAGGTCCTGGCCCCCTACAAGCGCATCCGCCGTCTGGAGTTCGGCGACCTGCCCAAGACCGTCTCCGGCAAGATCCGCCGGATCGAGCTGCGCGAGGCCACGGCGGCCGGGTCGGACGCCGAGTACCGCGAGGAGGACTTCCGGTGAGCTCGTACAGCCACGGGACCGGCGAGGCGGCGCTGCTCGGCGACACCATCGGGGCCAACCTGGACCGGGCGGTGGCCACCTGGCCGGAGCGCGAGGCACTGGTGGACGTGCCGTCCGGACGGCGCTGGACGTACGCGGAGTTCGGCGCGGCGGTGGGCGAACTCGCCTCCGCCCTGCACGCCTCAGGCGTGGCCAAGGGCGACCGGGTGGGCGTCTGGGCGGTCAACTGCCCCGAGTGGGTGCTCGTCCAGTACGCCACCGCCCGCATCGGCGCGATCATGGTGAACATCAACCCGGCCTACCGCACCCACGAGGTGGAGTACGTCCTGAAGCAGGCGGGCGTGTCCCTGCTGTTCGCCTCGCTCAGCCACAAGACGAGCGACTACCGGGCGATGGCCGAGCACGTACGGGGCGGCTGCCGCGAGTTGCGGGAAGTGGTCTACTTCGGCGACCCGAGCTGGGAGTCGCTGCTGGGACGGGCGGCCCCCGGTGCGACGTACGACGACCTCTCCTGCGACGATCCGATCAACATCCAGTACACGTCGGGCACGACGGGCTTCCCGAAGGGCGCGACCCTCTCCCACCACAACATCCTCAACAACGGCTACTTCGTGGGTGAGCTGATCGCCTACTCGGAGCAGGACCGGATCTGCGTCCCGGTGCCCTTCTACCACTGCTTCGGCATGGTCATGGGCAACCTCGCCGCCACCTCGCACGGCGCCTGCGTGGTCATCCCCGCCCCCTCCTTCGACCCGAAGGCGACCCTGGACGCGGTCCAGCAGGAGCGCTGCACCTCGCTCTACGGCGTCCCGACGATGTTCATCGCGGAGCTGAACCTCCCCGACTTCGCCTCCTACGACCTCTCCTCCCTGCGCACCGGCATCATGGCGGGCTCGCCCTGCCCGGTGGAGGTGATGAAGCGGGTGGTCGCCGAGATGCACATGGCGGAGGTCTCCATCTGCTACGGCATGACCGAGACGTCCCCGGTGTCCCTCCAGACCCGGAGGGACGACGACCTGGAGCACCGCACCGGCACGGTCGGCCGGGTCCTGCCGCACATCGAGGTCAAGGTCGTCGACCCGGCGACGGGTGTGACCCGACCGCGCGGCACAGCAGGCGAGTTGTGCACCCGCGGCTACAGCGTGATGCTCGGCTACTGGAACGAACCGGAGAAGACCGCCGAGTCCGTCGACGCCGGCCGCTGGATGCACACCGGGGACCTCGCCGTGATGCGCGAGGACGGGTACGTCGAGATCGTCGGCCGCATCAAGGACATGATCATCCGGGGCGGGGAGAACATCTACCCCCGCGAGATCGAGGAGTTCCTCTACGGCCACCCGAAGATCCAGGACGTCCAGGTCGTCGGCGTCCCGCACGAGCGTTACGGCGAGGAGGTCCTGGCCTGCGTCATCGCCCGCGACCCGGACGACCCGCCGGCCCTGGAGGAACTCCGGTCCTTCTGCGAGGGGCAGTTGGCGCACTACAAGGTCCCGACCCGGGTGCGGATCCTCGACTCCTTCCCGATGACGGTGTCCGGGAAGGTGCGCAAGGTGGAGCTGCGGGAGAGGTTCTCCGGCGGGCAGAGGTAGAAGAGTTCGGGATCGCCTTCGTCCAGCCCGTGCACCAGGCCCGCCGGTTGCCAGCCCGCTGACAGAAGCAGTCGTTGCATGGGCTGGTTGGAGACGTTGGCCGAGGTGAACAGCTTGGGGGTGGCGCACTCGGCCTCGACGGCGCTGAGGAGCCGGGTGGCCACTCCTTGCCGGCGGGCGCCGGGTGCGACGGTCAGCAGGGTGAGGAAGCCCTGCTCGAAGAAGGTGTATTCCAGTACGGCGTAGCCGACGGGACCGGGGGCGGCCTCTGCCAGCGTGACGAGGCCCGCTGCGCACCAGCGCCGGATGCCCGCTCGTCGGGCCTGGTCGCCCCCGGCCGCGATCGGGTCCGTCCCGGCCAGTGCGGTCCAGTCCGCCGGGTCGGCTCGGCGCAGTGTGAGCGCGCCGGGGTCTGTGTCGCCCATGGGGCGCATGGTCGCAGCGGCGGAGCCCCGTTCACAAACGCTTTCTCATGCACACCCGCGGCCGGCGGTCCAGGCCGTGCGCGGCCTCCGTCGCGCGGATCTCGCGCAGGCCGGGCGTGAGGTCCGCCTCGGAGAGCGGCTGGAAGCCGAGGCGGGCGTAGTAGGGGGCGTTCCACGGAACCTCCGTGAACGTGGTCAGCGTCAGGGCGGTCAGGCCCTCCTCGCGGGCGCGGTCGGCGGAGTGGGCCAGGAGGGCGCGGCCCACGCCCCGGCGTGCGGCGCGCGGGTGGACGGAGACCTGCTCGATGTGCAGGGCGCCGTCCACGGGTTCGGCGAGGAGATAGGCGGCCGGCCGGTCCCGCTCGTCCGCCGCGACCCAGCAGCGGCCCGCCCGGCGGTAGCGCTCCAGGACGTCGAGCGCGGGCGGCTCGTCGTCGGCGATCTCGGGCATGCCGAGGTCGCGGAAGGGGGCCCCGGCGGCCCGTTCGATGTCCTGGAGGGCCGGGAGTTCGGCGGGGGTGGCGGGGCGGATGCGCATGCGGTGAGTATGCGGTGCGGCGCGGCCCGAGGTCAGGGGGCCCGGTGCTCGGCACCGCCGGAGGCCAGCGCCTCGGCCGGGGTGTTCACCGGCCTCGGTGTGCCGGTGAGGTCCAGGACGAACAGCGGGACGCCCAGGGCGTCGGCGCGGGCCCGGGCGTCGTCCGCGTATCCGGTGAGGGAGAAGTAGAGGCAGTCCGCGGACTCGGTCATGGCCGTCAGCCACAGGCACTCCACGTCCCGCAGTGTCGCCGGGCGCACGGCCGGGTCGACCTGCGCGAGGACGCCGCGGGCGGCCAGTCCTATGCCGGACGGGGGCCGCTGGTCCGCCCGGCGGACATCCCGGTAGCCGAGCCAGCGCAGATACAGCGCGGTGGCGGTGACGGTGTCGAGGGCGGTGCGGATGGCGACGGACCGGAAGGGGGGCTTGGCGGAGGTGGAGGCGGCGTCGGTGGGGGTGGTGGCATCGGCGGGAACGGCGGCGGTTTCGCGCCGGCCGACCGCGGTGCCGGGGCCGGGCGCGGCATCCTGGTCGCCCGTGTCGGTTTGGGCCCTTCCGCCGCCGCCCTCCACCACAGCCACCCGCAGCACCACCCCGCACGCGCACCCCACCTCCGGGCGCGGCCACTCCCCGCGCCGTCCGCAGGACTCGCAGCGCACCGTCACCCAGTCGTCCTGCCAGACCCGGTGCGGGACGGGCGCCGCCGTGCCGTCGCGGTCCAGTCGCGGGGCGACCGGCGCGCCGCAGACGCAGGGGTACGCCGGTGCCGTGTAGCGGTGCTCGCGGCGGCATGCCGGGCAGCGCACCGGAACGGTCTCGGCCATGGCCACTCCAGAACCGTGTCGCGTCGGGACAGCGTGGCCCATCGTGCCCCCTCAGGCCTTGCCCTGTCCGGTGGATGCCGTCTCTTGACGCCCTTCGCCCACCCCACATACATTCATTCCAGATAGCAGAAAACAATTTCCATCATACGGAAGAGCTCACCGCGGGGCGCGACGGGAGTGCGAATCCGACAGCCGAAGCAGGAGTACTCGATGGCTCGAATGACCGCTGCCCGCGCGGCAGTTGAGATCCTCAAGCGCGAAGGCGTCACCGACGCGTTCGGTGTCCCCGGCGCGGCGATCAACCCCTTCTACGCGGCGCTCAAGGCTTCCGGCGGCATCGCCCACACCCTGGCCCGGCACGTCGAGGGCGCCTCGCACATGGCCGAGGGCTACACCCGCACCCACCCGGGCAACATCGGCGTCTGCATCGGCACCTCCGGCCCGGCCGGCACCGACATGATCACGGGTCTGTACTCCGCGACCGGCGACTCCATCCCGATCCTGTGCATCACGGGCCAGGCCCCGACCGCCGTGATCCACAAGGAGGACTTCCAGGCCGTCGACATCGCCTCCATCGCCAAGCCGGTCACGAAGATGGCCGTCACGGTGCTGGAGGCCGCGCAGGTCCCGGGCGTGTTCCAGCAGGCCTTCCACCTGATGCGTTCCGGCCGCCCCGGCCCGGTCCTCATCGACCTGCCGATCGACGTGCAGCTGACGGAGATCGAGTTCGACCCGGAGACCTACGAGCCGCTCCCGGTCTACAAGCCCGCCGCGACGCGCGCCCAGATCGAGAAGGCGATCGGGATGCTGAACGCGTCCGAGCGGCCGCTGATCGTCGCGGGCGGCGGCATCATCAACGCCGACGCCGCCGAACTCCTCGTCGAGTTCGCCGAACTGACCGGCACCCCCGTCGTCCCGACCCTGATGGGCTGGGGCCTGCTGCCCGACGACCACGAGCTCAACGCCGGCATGGTCGGCCTGCAGACCTCGCACCGCTACGGCAACGCGACGTTCCTCGAGTCCGACTTCGTCCTCGGCATCGGCAACCGCTGGGCCAACCGCCACACCGGCAAGCTCGACGTCTACACGGCCGGGCGGACGTTCGTCCACGTCGACATCGAGCCCACCCAGATCGGCAAGATCTTCGCTCCGGACTACGGCATCGCCTCCGACGCCAAGGCCGCCCTGACGCTGTTCGTCGAGGTCGCCCGCGAGCTGCAGGCCGCCGGTGAGCTGCCCGACCGCTCGGTGTGGGCCCACGCCGCGCAGGAGCGCAAGGCGGCCCTCCAGCGCCGCACGCACTTCGACGACATCCCGATCAAGCCGCAGCGTGTCTACGAGGAGATGAACAAGGCCTTCGGCCCGGAGACGCGCTACGTCTCCACCATCGGCCTCTCGCAGATCGCCGGCGCCCAGATGCTGCACGTCTACCGGCCCCGGCACTGGATCAACTGCGGCCAGGCCGGCCCGCTCGGCTGGACCATCCCGGCCGCGCTCGGCGTCGCCAAGGCCGACCCGGAGGCGTCCGTCGTCGCGCTCTCCGGCGACTACGACTTCCAGTTCATGCTGGAGGAACTCGCCGTCGGCGCGCAGCACAGGATCCCGTACGTGCATGTCCTGGTGAACAACTCGTACCTGGGACTGATCCGGCAGGCGCAGCGGGCGTTCGACATCGACTTCCAGGTCAACCTGGAGTTCGAGAACCTCAACTCGCCCGAACTCGGCGTCTACGGCGTCGACCACGTCAAGGTCGCCGAGGGCCTCGGCTGCAAGGCGATCCGCGTCACCGACCCCGCCGAGCTGGGCGAGGCCTTCGAGCGGGCCAGGAAGCTGGCCGCGGAGTACCGGGTCCCGGTCGTCGTCGAGGCGATCCTGGAGCGCGTCACCAACATCTCCATGTCGACGACCAACGACATCGGCAACGTGGTGGAGTTCGAGGAACTCGCCACCGAGCCCGGCCACGCGCCGACCTCGATCAGGCCGCTGAAGGTCTGACACGCGCGAACGAAGGGGCGGCCCGTCCAGGGGGACGGGCCGCCCCCGCGCGTACCGGCTCCTCCGGTGCGGCGCGATCCCTTCCGGGTAGAGAAGCCGCCCCCGCCGTGCAGCACCGGCACTCCCGCCTTGCGGGCCTTGTACGGAGCACCCACAACCGCGCACCTGCGCCGAGTGGGGGCACCTCGACTGCTCCCGCAGCATCCGCGCCCGCGCGTGGGAGTTGTCGCGATGCGGGGCCCCGTCAACGGCCCCTGCCCCACCACCGCGTCAGCGGGGCGGGGCGGGACGCGAACGCAGCATCACACGGCCAGTGATGCGCGTTGTGCAAGCTCGTCGTTTGGCGACGGGTGGTCGACAGGTTGATGTGAGGGTTCCGTACGGGGTGTGCGACCCGGTGCCGCCGGCGCGCTCACGCCTCGTGGTGCTCCGACAGCCCCGGCCAGTCGTCCGGCCCGCCGCCCTGCCACTCGACGAGGTCGCTCTCCGCGACGTCGGTGACGTACAGGTCGGCCAGGCGCAGGATCTCGGCGACGTCGTCGGTGTGGGTGGCGACGCCCAGCGGCTCCTCGCCCAGGGTGACGCGGCGGGAGCCGTCCAGGGCGGGGGCGTGGACCACGACGTGCGGATGTTCGGTGGGAGGTGCCATGCCTTCAGGCTGCTGCGTCCGGGACGGTTCCGCACCCTGAAAGGGCTGGCCGTCCGGCGGCGCGAGGCTGGGCGCGACAGGACGTTCGCGCCGCCGGACGGGGTTTCGGGGAGAGGGGTGGTACGGGGACCGCGGCGGGTGCGACGGGCTCCTGGGCGGGCTTCCCTCAGGTCGAGAAGCCGGCCCGGGCCCTTCACCACCGCACTGGCTCGCAGCCGCCGCGGTCCGCGCCCTGACCGTGCCGTGCCCGGGGGCCACCCCTCATCCGGGTCGCCCTGGGCAACGGGACACGGTCAGGGAGTTCAGTCCTCGCGCAGGGCGTGGACCGCCTCCTCCACGCGCCGCCCGTACTCGGGGTCGGCGGAGTGGAAGTGTGCGAGGTTCTTCTCGATCACGTCGTCGCGGGAGACCTGGGAGAGGCCCCCGGCGATGTTCGCGACCAGGCGGGACCTCTCCTCGGCGGACATCAGCCGGTACAGCTCACCGGCCTGGAAGAAGTCGTCGTCCTTGGTGTGCGGGGGCGCCTCGTGGGTGCCCGTGCGGCCGTTCACCGTGAGCGGTGCCGACAGCGGGCGGCCGGTTTCGGCGGGACCGTCGTAGGAGTTCGGCTCGTAGTTCTTGGCGTACCGGCCCTGGGCGTTGGACGCCATGAAGCCGTCCCGGCCGTAGTTCTCGGCGGTCGTGGCGCGGGGCGCGTTGACGGCCAGCAGCGTGTGGTTGACGCCCAGGCGGTAGCGGTGGGCGTCCGCGTAGGCGAACAGCCGGCCCTGGAGCATCTTGTCGGGCGAGGGGCCGATGCCCGGCACGAAGTTGTTCGGCGAGAACGCGGCCTGCTCGACCTCGGCGAAGACGTTGTCCGGGTTGCGGTCCAGCACCAGCCGTCCCACCCGCCGCAGCGGGTAGTCCTGGTGCGGCCAGACCTTGGTCAGGTCGAACGGGTTGAAGCGGTAGTCCGCCGCCTCTGCCGCCGGCATCAGCTGGACGTACAGCGTCCAGGACGGGTGCACGCCCCGTTCGATGGCCTGGAGCAGGTCCGTCTGGTGCGAGTTCGGGTCCTTGCCCGCGAGCTGGGCCGCCTGCTCGCTGCTCAGGCAGCGGATGCCCTGGTTGGTCTTGAAGTGGTACTTGACGAAGTACGCCTCGCCCCGGCTGTTCGTCCACTGGTAGGTGTGCGAGCCGTAGCCGTTCATGTGCCGGTAGGAGGCGGGGATGCCGCGGTCGCCCATCAGCCAGGTCACCTGGTGCGTGGCCTCGGGGGAGTGCGCCCAGAAGTCCCAGACGTTGTCCGGCTCCTGACGGCCCGTGAACGGGTCGCGCTTCTGCGAGTGGATGAAGTCCGGGAACTTGATGGGGTCCTTGATGAAGAACACCGGCGTGTTGTTCCCGACGAGGTCGTAGTTGCCTTCCTCGGTGTAGAACTTCACCGCGAAACCGCGCGGGTCGCGCACCGCGTCCGCGCCGCCGAGCGAGTCGGCCACGGTCGAGAAGCGCAGGAACACCTCGGTGCGCTTGCCGACGCTGCCGAGGAAGTCGGCGTGGGTGAAGTCGGTGACGTCGTCGGTCACCTCGAAGTGGCCGTACGCGCCCGAGCCGCGGGCGTGCACCACGCGCTCCGGGATGCGCTCACGGTTGAAGCGCGCCAGCTTCTCCAGCAGATGCTGGTCCTGGAGCAGGAGCGGGCCGCCGACGCCGGCGGTGGCGGAGTTCTGGTTGTCGGCGACGGGGGCGCCGGACTCGGTGGTGAGCACGCGCTGCGACATCGTGACCTTCCGTACGAGAGAGCAGCGGAAATATGTTTCCGCTTTGTGGAGCCTAGGGTCGGGGCGAGCGGAGCGTCAACAGTTTGTTGAAGTGGTGGGCGTGGCTGGTTCCGGGCGGCGCCGCCCCTTTGGGCGCGACAGGACAGATGTCAGCGGCGGCGCCGCCCGGGGTACGAGAGCCCCTCGGGGCCACGAGGGTCAGACCTGGGCGCCGGAGAGCCGCTCCACGGCCCGCAGCAGCGCCGAGTGGTCCAGGCCGCCGTCGCCCTGCGCGCGCAGGGACGCGACCAGCTGGGCGACCACGGCACCGACGGGCAGGGCCGCGCCGACATTGCGGGCGGCGTCCGTGACGATGCCCATGTCCTTGTGGTGCAGGTCGATCCGGAAGCCCGGCTTGAAGTCCCGGCCGAGGAAGTTGTCCTTCTTGCGGGTCAGCACGGTCGAGCCGGCGAGCCCGCCGCCCAGCACGTCCAGGGCGGCCTTCAGGTCCACGCCGGACTTCTCCAGGAAGACCACGGCCTCGGCGCACGCCTGGATGTTCACGGCGACGATCAGCTGGTTGGCGGCCTTCACGGTCTGGCCCGAGCCGTGCGGGCCGCACAGCACGATGGTCTTGCCGAGGGCTTCGAAGATCGGCTTCGCCTGGTCGAAGTCGGCCTGCTCGCCGCCGGCCATGATGGACAGCACGGCCTCGACGGCACCGGCCTCGCCGCCGGACACCGGGGCGTCCAGGACGCGGATGCCCTGATCCCGGGCCGCCTTCGCCAGGTCGACCGAGGTCTGCGGGGTGATCGAGGACATGTCGATCAGCAGCGCGCCGGACTTCGCGTTCTCCAGTATGCCGTCCGGGCCGTAGGCGATGGCCTCGACCTGCGGGGAGGCCGGGACCATCGTGATGACGACGTCGGCGTCCTGCACGGCCTCGGCGATCGAGCCGGCCGCGGTGCCGCCGGCGGCGGCCAGGCGGTCCAGCTTGTCCTGCTCCAGCGTGAAGCCGGTGACGGGGTAACCCGCCTTGATCAGGTTCTCGGACATGGGGGAGCCCATGATGCCGAGGCCGATCCAGGCGACCTTCGGAAGTGCGTTGCTCATGATGAGGTGCCTTTCGGTACGGGGTCAGCGGGGCAGCCAGTCGAAGGCCTCGGCGCTCGGGCGCTCGCCCGGCTTGTACTCGAGGCCGACCCGGCCGTCGTAGCCCGCCTTGTTCAGTCGGTCGAGGAGGTCTTCGAGGGGCAGCGAGCCCGTCCCGGGGGCCCCGCGGCCCGGGGTGTCGGCGATCTGCACATGGCCGGTCTTCGACGCGAACCGCTCGATCACCGACGGGAGGTCCTCGCCGTTCATGGACAGGTGGTAGAGGTCCATCAGGAAGCGGGCGTTGCCCAGCCCCGTCACCTCGTTGACCTGGTCCACGACGGCCACGGCCGCCGGGGCCGACACCAGCGGGTACAGCGGGGACTCGGGCCGGTTCAGCGCCTCCATCAGCAGGATCGCGCCGATCCGGTCGGCGGCCCGGGCGGCGAGGGTCAGGTTCTCCAGGGCGAGCGCGTCCTGCTCGGCCGGGTCCACGCCCTCGACGCGGTTGCCGTACAGCGCGTTGAGCGCCGTGCAGCCCAGGGAGGCGGCGAAGCCGGCGGCCACGTCGATGTTGGCGCGGAACCGCTCCGACTCCTCGCCGGGAATCGACAGGGCGCCGCGGTCCGGGCCCGGGAGCCGCCCGGCGTAGAAGTTCAGGCCGGTGAGCCGGACGCCGGCGTCCTCGACCGCGCGCTTCAGGGCGTCGAGCTCGGACCGCTCGGGGACGGGTGAGTCGACCCAGGGCCACCACAGCTCGACCGCGGTGAAGCCCGCCGCGGCGGCGGCCGCGGGGCGCTCCAGGAGGGGGAGCTCCGTGAAGAGGATCGACAGGTTGACGGTGAAGCGCTGGTCTGCGAATCCCATCGGGGCGGCGCTCCCTTCCTTGTTTCCCGGTGCATATTTCGTATTGCGGAATCTCATTTCTGCCTAACGGAAGATTGCCTGTGGGGTGCGAAGGCTGTCAAGAGGGGCTGCCGGAAAGTCCGCCCCGCGCGTTAGGTTGAGCGCGTGCGACTGAGAGTGGAGTTCACGACCGAGCCGTTCGACCTGGACGAGGCGCCCGCGCACGCCGTGGTGGCCCGCGAGGTCGTGGAGGCCGCCGAGCTGGATGCCGTCGACGTGGGCCCGTTCGGCAACACCGCGGAGGGCGGTGCCGACGCGGTGCTCACCGCCGTGGACGCCCTGCTCCGCAAGACCCTGGAGGCCGGTGCCACCCGGGTCTCGCTCCAGGTCAACGTGGTCGAGGAGGGCGAGGCATGAGCGGCGTGGGGGGCGAGCCGTTCATCGCGGCCGTGAAACCCCTGGTCGACGCGATGGGCGGCGAGATGATCCCGCCCGACGAGGCCGGTCCCGACGACGTCGTCCTGACCTGGGAGGGCAGGGACGCCGTCGCCGTACGGCTGCCGCAGCTCGCCGACTCCCTCGATCACATCCTGGCCGCCATGGAGCGCCGCAAGGGCATGCCGCTGGCCGATCTGGACCGCAGGGCCAAGCAGGAGGTCGTCCGGATACTCGAGGCGCGCGGCGCCTTCTCCGTGCGGCACGGGGTGGAGACCGTGGCGAGCGCCCTCGGCGTCAGCCGCTTCACCGTCTACAACTACCTCAACCGCGAGAAGGGGGCCTGACCGGACCCGCGACGCAGCGGCCCGGTTTCGCGTCACCGAATTTTCAACAAACTGTTGACGTGCTGTCGCGGGAGGGCGTTAGCTATCGGCACGCCCGTTCAGCACGAAGGCCGCATCCGGCCACGGAGGCTCCCGTGACGTCCACTTCCACGCCGCCGGGTCTGGCCCGGTTCAACACCCTCGAGGAGCACGCGGCGTTCACCGCGCTCCACGAGGCGTGCGCCTCCACGGCGTGGGCGAAGCGCCTGCTGGCCGCCCGCCCCTACGCCACCTGCGAGGACCTGTACGCCGCGAGCGACACCGCGATGGCGGAGCTGACGGCCGCGGACCTCGACGAGGCGATGGCCGGCCACCCGCCCATCGGCCGCCCCGAACCCGGTGACCCCGTCTCGGCCCGGGAACAGCGCGGCATGGCCGGCGCCTCCGACGCGCTCAAGGCGGAGATGCTGGAACTGAACCTCGCCTACCAGGAGAGATTCGGCCATGTCTTCCTGATCTGCGCCACCGGCCGGACCGGCGAGCAGATGCGCGACGCCGTCAGGGAACGGATCGGCAACACACCGGAGCGGGAGCGGGAGACGGTCCGCACCGAACTGGGGAAGATCAACCGCATCCGCCTGGCCCGACTCGTCGAAGAGGACTGACCACAGCATGAGCACCTCCGCCACCGCATCCGTGTCCACGCACATCCTGGACACCAGCGTCGGCCGCCCCGCCGAGGGCGTCGCCGTCCAGCTCTCCGCCCGCTCCGGGCGCGCGGCGGACTGGCAGGAGCTCGGCGGCTCCGCGACCGACGCGGACGGCCGGTGCAAGGACCTCCCGGCGCTGCCGGAGGGCACCACCCACGTACGGCTCGACTTCGCCGTCGAGCGGTACTTCGAGAAATCCGCGAACCAGCAAGCCGATGCGCAGCAGGACGCCCCCGCGAATCGGGACAGCGGTGCCGGTGCGTTCTTCCCGGAGGTGGCGATCACGTTCGCCGTCGTGCCGGGCGAGCACTACCACGTACCGCTGCTGCTCAACCCGTTCGGCTACTCCGTATACCGAGGGAGCTAGCTAAATGACCGTCAATTCCCGCCCTGCCCGCCCTGTGATTCTGGGACAGAACCAGTACGGCAAGGCCGAGAACCGAGTCGTCAAGATCACGCGGGACGGCGCCACCCACCACATCAAGGACCTCAACGTATCCGTGGCGCTGAGCGGCGACATGGAGGAGGTCCACTACTCCGGCTCGAACGCCAACGTCCTGCCCACCGACACCACCAAGAACACGGTGTACGCGTTCGCCAAGGAGCACGGCGTCGAGTCGGCCGAGCAGTTCGGCATCCACCTCGCCCGTCACTTCGTGACCTCGCAGGGGCCGATCAGGACCGCCCGGATCCGCATCGAGGAGTACGCCTGGGAGCGGATCGAGGCGTCCGACGCCAACTCGCAGTTCATCGGCGCCGACGAGGTCAAGCACTCCTTCGTCCGCAAGGGACAGGAGACGCGGCTCACGCAGATCACCTACGACGGTGAGAAGTGGGAGGTCGTCTCAGGCCTCAAGGACCTCGTCGTGATGAACTCGACCAACTCGGAGTTCTGGGGCTACGTCAAGGACAAGTACACGACGCTGAAGGAGGCCTACGACCGCATCCTGGCCACCGAGGTCTCCGGCCGCTGGCGGTTCAGCTGGACCGACGACGAGCAGCGCATGCCCCACTGGGAGAAGTCCTACGAGCAGGTGAAGAAGCACATGCTCCAGGCCTTCGCCGAGACGTACTCCCTCTCGCTCCAGCAGACCCTCTACCACATGGGCTCGCGGATCATCAACCACCGCAGCGAGATCGACGAGGTCCGCTTCTCCCTCCCGAACAAGCACCACTTCCTGGTCGACCTGGAACCGTTCGGACTGGAGAACGACAATGAGGTGTACTACGCCGCCGACCGCCCCTACGGCCTGATCGAGGCGACGATCCTGCGGGACGGCTGCGAGGCGCGGATCCCCGTGGACCTCACCAACCTCTGACGTTCCCTCTTTCGGCACCCGTGGCCGGGGGACCCTTCTCCCGGTCACGGCACTCAAGACCCCCAGGGTCCTGCCGTGCCCTCTCCACCTCAGCGCAAAGGACGAACCATGGCAGCAGAGCGGCGCATCGTCATCGAGAACTGTGCGATCGCGACCGTCGACGCGAACGACACCGAGTACGCCTCCGGGTACGTCGTCCTCGCCGGCAACCGCATCGAGTCGCTCGGCGCGGGCAGGGCCCCCGAGGGCCTGGAGAACGTCGCACGCCGTATCGACGCCTCCGGCCACCTCGTGACCCCCGGCCTGGTCAACACCCACCACCACTTCTATCAGTGGATCACCCGGGGCCTGGCCACGGACCACAACCTCTTCAACTGGCTCGTCGCGCTGTACCCCACCTGGGCGCGCATCGACGAGCCGATGGTCCGCGCGGCGGCCCAGGGCTCGCTCGCGATGATGGCCCGCGGCGGTGTCACCACCGCCATGGACCACCACTACGTCTTCCCGCAGGGCTCCGGCGACCTCTCCGGCGCGATCATCGGCGCCGCCCGCGACATGGGCGTCCGCTTCACCCTCGCCCGCGGCTCCATGGACCGAAGCGAGAAGGACGGCGGCCTGCCCCCGGACTTCGCCGTGGAGACCCTGGACGGTGCGCTGGCCGCCACCGAGGAGACCGTGCGGCAGCACCACGACTCCTCCTTCGACGCCATGACCCAGGTCGCCGTCGCGCCCTGCTCGCCCTTCTCCGTCTCCACCGAACTGCTCCGCGACGGCGCCCAGTTGGCCCGCCGCCTCGGGGTCCGGCTGCACACCCACGGCTCGGAGACCGTGGAGGAGGAGAAGTTCTGCCACGAACTGTTCGGCATGGGCCCGACCGACTACTTCGAGTCCACCGGCTGGCTCGGCGAGGACGTGTGGATGGCGCACTGCGTCCACATGAACGACTCCGACATCGCCGCCTTCGCCCGGACGAAGACCGGCGTCGCGCACTGCCCGTCGTCCAACGCCCGCCTCGCCGCCGGTATCGCCCGCGTCCCCGACATGCTCGCGGCCGGCGTCCCGGTCGGCCTCGGCGTCGACGGCACCGCCTCCAACGAGTCCGGCGAACTCCACACCGAGCTGCGCAACGCCCTCCTCATCAACCGCCTCGGCGCACACCGGGAGGCCGCCCTGAACGCCCGCCAGGCCCTGCGCCTCGGCACGTACGGTGGCGCCCAGGTCCTGGGCCGGGCCACGGAGACCGGCTCCCTCGAGCCCGGCAAGCTCGCCGACCTCGTGCTGTGGAAGCTGGACACGCTTGCCCACGCCTCCATCGCCGACCCGGTGACCGCCCTGGTCTTCGGCGCTGCGGCCCCGGTCACCGCGTCCTTCGTGAACGGCCGGCAGATCGTCGAGGACGGGCGGCTGCTCACGGCCGACGAGGACGCCATCGCCCGCGCCACGCGGGACGAGGCCCAGCGGCTGGCGAGGATCGCCGCCCAGGCCTGAACACCCCGATGACTCCGGCCGGGAGGGACGGCTCCCGGCCGGTGGCCGTGGACCCGAGCGGGGTCCCCGGCGGCCGTCTCCGGGGCGCGCGTGTACACG
>NZ_JBHVCP010000050.1:28204-55718 GCF_042803315.1 Streptomyces sp. NPDC057424 | reverse complement strand
CCCGCCGCTGCCACTACCGAAAACGCAGCTCAGGACACGAACCGCTGCTGGAGTATTAAGGGCGTTTCCGAGGGCGGTCATGGCTTCGCGTTGGAGGCGGAGTCGTACGTGGGCGTAGACGCCGGCGGTGACGCCGATGTGGGCGTGGCCGAGGAGTTCCTTGATGACGACGAGGTCGACGCCCTGTTCCAGGAGGAGGGTCGCGGTTGAGTGGCGGAGGTCGTGGAAGCGGATTCGACGGAGCCCGGCCCGCTTGAGGAGTCGGCCGAAGCGGCGGGTGAGATTGGCGGGGTCGAGAGGGCCGCCGGTCGGGGTGGTGAAGACGAGCCCGCTGTCTGACCTGGTAGTTCCGGCGGCTCGACGTTCCTCCTGCTGGCGCTCCCGGTGGTTCTTGAGGAAGTGGACGCATTCGGTGGGGAGGGCGATGCGGCGTTCGGAGGCGCGGGTCTTGGTGTGCAGGACGGTCAGGCCCTGGCTACGGGTGCGCTGGAGGGAACGGTGGATGGTGGCGGTGCCTCCGTCGAGGTCGAGATCTTCCCAATGGAGGCCGAGGAGTTCGCCTTTGCGGAGGCCGGTGCGCAGGGCGAGTTCGTATAGCGCGTGAGCTGTCCGAGGTCGCGGCACCGTCCTACACTGCTGGCGTGACCGCTGCATACGACTACGAGGACATGCACCACCTGGTGGACCGGCTCACCCCGACCCAGGTGCGACGCCTGCGCCTGCTCGTCAGCCAGGATGAGGAACTGTCCCAGGTCGCCAAGTCACTGCCGGCAGTCGACGCGAACGAGGCCGAGGAGTCGGTCCCGGCCGGGCTGCTGGCCCTGATCGGCAGCGTGAATGGCCCAGAGGACCTGGCTGAACGGCACGACGACTACATCCGCGAGCGGATGCGCGAGCGCTTCGGCGACTCGGCGTGATCGCCACGGTCCTGGACACCGGCCCCCTGGCTGCAGCGTTCAACGCGGCCGACCGGCGTCACCCGGAGTGCGCCTCCCTGCTGGCCTCGCTGACCGGCCGCCGTCTGCTGCCCAGCCCGGTCATGACCGAGGTCTGCTGGCTGCTGGAGCGCTGGCCCAAGGTCGAGCAGCGTTCCTCGCCGAGGCCGCACGGGGAACATTCGAGCTGGTGCACCTCACTCCCGCCGACCTGACGCGCATGGGTGAGCTGGTCCTCCAGTACGCCGACTTCCCGCTCGGCGGGGTCGACGCCTCGGTCATCGCGGTGGCCGAGCGCTTCGACGTGGACCGGGTGGCCACCCTCGACCGGCGGCACTTCAGCGTCGTCAAGCCCGCCCACGTCCCCGCGCTGACCCTCCTGCCGTAGCCCGACCAGCGGTCTACACCCCTGACGGCAGCGCTGACGGCAACAAACGCGGACGCCAGGGCACAGCCACGGATGCCGGCGGAGCACGAAATCACCGATGACCTGCGAAAACGCAGGCGGGGAGGGGCTGCAGGGGTGCGGTGGCGACGAGAGAGCTCGACTGTCACCCTGTGTGAGGCCGGCGAAGTGTGGGTGCCCCGGACGCAAGGAGCCGGCTTTCGTGATCATGGTTGTTGTCTAGGCAACCGATCACGAAGAACCCACGGGCTTGAGCATCGACGATACCGGGACCAACGAGGCTGCGACGCGACTGCTTGGGCTGGAGGGGGTGAGTGTGACGCAGGTCAAGGACGACAAGGCGGGCGGATCGACGGTGTACGTCGTGACGAACGAGGAGTCCGCGAGGGCCTGCCCCTCGTGCGGGGTCTTCGCCACCCGGTTCAAGGACTACCGCACCACCGCCCCCAGACACCTGTCCTGCGGCGGGCGCCCGGTGAGTATCCGGTGGCGCAAGGCACGCTGGCACTGCACCGAACTCGACTGCGACCGCCGCTCGTTCACCGAGTCCGCGTCGCACAGCAAGTTGTCGCCTACGACCGTCCTACGGCCGGATCGCAGGCACAGGGCCGACCAGGGGCCGACCCTTCACGTGCGTCGCGCAGGCTCACCGGGGGCGGCGGCCTGCCCCGCCCCCGGCGGGGAGCGATGTCCCCGGCGGCCCGTCGTCGGCAGACCCCTCCGCGCCGCCGGACCGGCAAGCGCACCGACCCCGCCTCGACGCCCGAGGACGGCCTGCCCGGCGAACGGGTCGCCGGGGGAAGCACCGGACAGGACACCGGTCCAAGACCCTGCCGACCCCTGCGCGATCGGGCACGTCAGCGCGGCGGCCCGGCTACGGCAGCAGAGTGAATGTGGGGAGGTGACTCGGGCGCACCACGCTGAAGTGGCGGCGGTCCAGGGTGGCGATGTTGACCGCGCGGTACTTCTCGGCGACCGCGACGACGAAGGCGTCGGCGGTACCCAGGGGCAGGCTCGCGTACTGCTCGACCAGGTCGGCGGCCCGGCTGACCTCGGAGGAGGTCACGGGCACCAGTTCGTAGACGCCGTCCGCGACTCGCCCAGGAAATCGGCCTCCGCCCTGGCCCCGGCACGACTGGCGAGCATGTAGCCGATCTCGGTCAGCAGTGGGGTGGGCAGCAGGAGCGGGCCGGGGAAGTTCTGGAGCAGGTCGACGCACTGCAGGTGGTAGTCGTCCTTGCGGTTGGCGGCCGCCACCACGGGGCCCGTGTCGATGACGATCACGCGCTCCGGGGCTCCTCACTGGCCCAGGCATCGCGGACGATCTCCTTGGAGCGGACCGCGAGGTCGGGTTCGCCGTCGAAGACGCCGGTCGTGCGGAACCGGCGGCGGGGGCGCTCGCCGCGCTCCACTTCCGCCCACTGCCGCGGTACCAGGAGCACCCCGAAAGCATGCGCCTGCGGGCACTCGGGAGACGCCCCTGCGGACCCGCAGGGGCGTGGCCGGCCGAGAGCGTCGCCGAGGCTCGGTTTGACCCCTTGCGAGCAGGCCCGTAACCTTGAGCGTCGGTGTGTCGGCTGACATGCCACATCCCCGTAAACCTCTTCCTCCCGGGCGCGGACCGTGACCGGGAGAGGCCGTCCGCGCGTGCGCGGGGCGGCTGGACTGCGGGGGTGCCGTTTCCCGAGCGAGAGAGTGAGTCCCGCGTGTACGCCATCGTGCGCAGCGGTGGCCGTCAGCACAAGGTTGCTGTCGGTGACATCGTTGAGGTTGACAAGATTTCCACTGCCAAGGTTGGCGACTCGGTCGAGCTCTCGACCCTGCTCGTTGTCGACGGCGACGCCGTGACCAGCGACCCCTGGGTGCTGGCCGGTATCAAGGTCCAGGCCGAGGTCGTGGACCACCACAAGGGCCAGAAGATCGACATTCTGCGCTACAAGAACAAGACCGGTTACCGCCGTCGCCAGGGCCACCGCCAGCAGTACACGGCGATCAAGGTCACTGAGATCCCCGCGGCTGCGAAGTAAGGGACTGAGGAGAAATGGCACACAAGAAGGGCGCATCGTCCACCCGGAACGGTCGCGACTCCAATGCCCAGCGGCTCGGCGTGAAGCGCTTCGGCGGTCAGGTCGTCAACGCGGGTGAGATCCTGGTCCGTCAGCGTGGCACCCACTTCCACCCGGGCGCCGGCGTCGGCCGTGGCGGCGACGACACGCTGTTCGCCCTCGAGGCCGGTTCGGTGCAGTTCGGCACCCACCGTGGCCGCAAGGTCGTGAACATCGTTCCGGTCGCCTGATCGGAATCTTTCGCGAGGCGGACCTCACTTCCCCCAGGGGAAGCGGGTCCGCCTTTCGCGTGTTACTCAAGAGACATTCCCCGTAGTAACTGGAGGCACATCCCATGACCACCTTCGTGGACCGCGTCGAGCTGCACGTCGCCGCGGGTAACGGAGGCCACGGCTGTGCCTCCGTCCACCGTGAGAAGTTCAAGCCCCTCGGCGGGCCGGACGGCGGCAACGGCGGGCGCGGCGGGGACGTGATCCTCACCGTCGACCAGTCGGTCACCACGCTGCTCGACTATCACCACTCCCCGCACCGCAAGGCCACCAACGGCAAGCCCGGCGAAGGCGGCAACCGCTCCGGCAAGGACGGGCAGGACCTCGTCCTGCCGGTGCCGGACGGCACGGTCGTGCTGGACAAGGCGGGCAACGTCCTCGCCGACCTGGTCGGGCACGGCACCTCGTACGTCGCCGCGCAGGGCGGCCGGGGCGGGCTCGGCAACGCGGCGCTGGCCTCCGCGCGGCGCAAGGCGCCCGGCTTCGCGCTGCTCGGCGAGCCGGGGGACCTGCGGGACGTCGTCCTGGAGCTGAAGACCGTCGCCGACGTGGCCCTCGTGGGGTACCCGAGCGCCGGCAAGTCGTCGCTGATCTCGGTGCTGAGCGCCGCCAAGCCGAAGATCGCCGACTACCCCTTCACCACGCTCGTGCCGAACCTCGGTGTCGTCACGGCCGGTTCGACGGTGTACACGATCGCCGACGTGCCCGGGCTGATCCCCGGGGCGAGCCAGGGCAAGGGCCTGGGTCTGGAGTTCCTGCGGCATGTGGAGCGGTGCAGTGTGCTCGTGCACGTCCTGGACACCGCGACCCTGGAGTCGGACCGTGACCCGGCCTCCGACCTCGACATCATCGAGGAGGAGCTGCGGCAGTACGGCGGGCTGGACAACCGGCCGCGGATCGTCGTCCTGAACAAGATCGACGTACCGGACGGCAAGGATCTGGCCGAGATGGTGCGGCCCGACCTGGAGGCGCGCGGCTACCGCGTGTTCGAGGTGTCGGCCGTGGCGCACATGGGCCTCAAGGAGCTGTCGTACGCGCTCGCGGAGCTCGTGGCACAGGGGCGGGCCGCGAAGCCCAAGGAAGAGGCCACCCGGATCGTGATCCGGCCCAAGGCCGTGGACGACACCGGCTTCACCGTGACACGCGAGGCCGACGGCCTGTTCCGGGTGCGCGGTGAGAAGCCCGAACGCTGGGTGCGCCAGACCGACTTCAACAACGACGAGGCCGTCGGGTACCTCGCGGACCGGCTCAACCGGCTCGGTGTCGAGGAGGAGCTGATGAAGGCGGGCGCCCGGGGTGGCGACGGCGTCGCCATCGGCCCCGAGGAGAACGCGGTCGTCTTCGACTGGGAGCCGTCCGTGATGGCCGGGGCCGAGATGCTCGGCCGGCGTGGCGAGGACCACCGCCTCGAAGAGGCGCGGCCGGCCGCGCAGCGCCGCAGGGACCGGCAGGCCGAGCGGGACGAGTCGCAGCAGGAGTTCGACGATTTCGAGCCGTTCTGATCGGGCGGGTCGCGTCTTTTTGGGCTGATCCGTCGCGGACCGTCGGTCAGCGGAAGGCACGTCCGCAACGGATCCTGAGGCAACCAAGTCGCTCTCAGGTGAGTCGTACTGGGCAGCGTGGATGAGGATCTTGCTCCTCTCCGCGTGCAACTGCCCATCCGATCACCGGAGTTGACGTGCCCCAGCCCATTGCCCAGCGCAGGATCGGCCGAGGAGCCGCGGTGGCCGTCGCCGTCGTCGCCGCCGTCACCGCCCCCACGGTCGCGAACGCCGCCGAGGCTCCCGCCGCCCCGGCGTCCGCGGCGAAGCTCCAGGACGACTTCAACGGCGACGGCTACCAGGACCTGGCCGTCGCCGCCCCGCGCGGGAAGGTGGGCGGCAAGGCCCGCGCCGGCTACGTGGCCGTCGTGTACGGCTCGGCCAAGGGCATCGACCTCGCCCACAAGCAGGTCATCAGCCAGGACACCCCGGGCATACCCGGAGTCGCGGAGGCCGAGGACTCCTACGGCGAGGGTCTCGCGGCCGGTGACCTGGACGGGGACGGCTACGCCGACCTGGTCGTGGGCGCACAGGGCGAGGACGCCGGGGAGGTCGTCAACGCCGGCACGCTCGCGGTGCTGTGGGGCGGGCCGCAAGGCCTGTCCGGCGGCACGGCCGTGGCCACCGGCACCGAGGACGACCGGGTCGACCCGCTCCAGCAGGCGCTCGGCGACTTCAACGGTGACGGCCATCTCGACCTCGCCACCGGCAACCGCCTGCTGTACGGGCCGTTCGACCGCACCAGCGGCGCCGCGAGCAGCCGGAAGCTCGCCCTGGAGGCCGACTACCTCACGGACGACGTGGCCGCCGGTGACATCGACCACGACGGGATCACGGACCTGGTCGGGCTCATCCACGACCGCAGCGACGACGACCTGCACGACCCGGACGCCAGGCACCGCCGTGCCGTCTATCTGCGGGGTACCCCGGACGGCCTGAGCGCCCCGGCCCCGGTGCAGAACCCCGAAGGCACGCGGATGCGCGGCGGCGAGAGCCTCGGCATCGGCGACGTGGACAAGGACGGGTACGCCGACCTCGTCATCGGCCGCCGCCTCGACGGCTCGGGCGAAGTCCCGCTCGAAGACCCGCTGCTGAAGGGCGGTCAGATCGGCGTCGTCCACGGCTCGGCCGACGGCCCCGACACCTCCCGTACGGCGATCATCACGCAGGACACCCCCGGCGTGCCCGGTGGCTCGGAGTGGGGCGACGGCTTCGGGGGCGGCATCTCCGTCGGCGACATCAACGGCGACGGCTACGCGGACGTCAGCACCGGAAGCGGCAGCGAGAGCATCGGTGAGGTCTACGCGGCCGGACAGATCACCGTCCTGAAGGGCGGGAAGTCCGGGCTGACCGCCCATGGCGCGTACTCCATGAACCAGAACACCGCCGGCGTCCCGGGGACGGCGGAGCAGAACGACTTCTTCGGCGCCGACACCAAACTGCTCGACGTCAACGGCGACGGCCGCGCCGAGCTGTTCGCCGGAGCCGTCGGCGAGAACCGGGACGGTGGCGTCTGGGCGTTCCGCAACCCGGTCGACGCGCCCGTCGCCACCGGCTCGGTCAGCTTCGGCGCGGGCACCCTCGGCACCGTGGCGGACGGCTCCGCCCTCGGGGCGGCCTTCGCCCGCTGACAAGCGGGGCTCCTGCCACGGGCGCCCGGCTCGGCTCCGGCGCCGCCGGCTGATCACCTGTCAGACTCGCCTCGGCAACGGCTTGTTCCGGTGCTGGCGGCGAGTCTCTCTTTGTCTGCTTAGTTGTCATGTACGCGAATCCCGGCGTTCAGCGGGCGGACCGCCCGCGAGCGTGAAGCTTCCCCGTGTCCACGTGGCCAGCGAGGTAAGGGAGTCAGCCGATGACCGGAGCAGTATCCCCCGACCGACGCCGCTTTCTGACCGCCGGTGCCGCGGTGCTCGGCGCCGCGGCCTCCGCCCAGCTGTGGCTGCCGACCGCAGCCCGCGCGGCCGGGACGCCGCTGCCCGACGGCGTGTTCAGCCTCGGCGTCTCCTCGGGCGACCCGCTCCCCGACGGCATCGTGCTGTGGACCAGGCTCGCCCCGGACCCGTTGAACGGCGGCGGCATGCCCGACCGGGTGGTGCCGGTGGAGTGGCAGCTCGCGGAGGACCACCGGTTCAGAAAGCTCGTCCGGCAGGGCACCGCCCAGGCCCGGCCCGAGTACGGGCACAGCGTTCACGTGGACGTACGAGGGCTGCGCGCGGACCGTGCGTACTGGTACCGCTTCCGCACCAGCGGGCAGCTCTCACCCGTCGGCCGCACCCGCACCGCGCCCCACCCCTACAGCTCCGGTGGCTCCCTGCGCATGGCCCTCGCCTCCTGCCAGAACTGGCAGCACGGCTATTTCACGCCATACGCAGACATGCTCGACCAGGACCCGGACGTCGTGGTGTTCGTCGGTGACTACATCTACGAGTCCACGCCCTCGGCGACGGGCGTACGGCGGCACGAGGGCACCGGTGAACCGTTCAGCCTCACCCAGTACCGCAACCGGTACGCCCAGTACCGCACCGACCCGGACCTCGCGGCGATGCACGCCAACGCGCCCTTCGTGGTGACCTTCGACGACCACGAGGTGGACAACGACTTCGCCGGCGAGATCCCGCAGGACCCGGACAAGCAGCCGCACGACGCGTTCGTGGCCCGGCTCACCGCGGCCTACCAGGCGTTCTACGAGCACATGCCGGTCCGTGCCACCGCCGTCCCGAACGGCCCGCACATCCGGATGTACCGCCGCCTGGAGTTCGGCCGCCTGGCCCGTCTGAACGTCCTCGACACCCGGCAGTACCGCAGCGACCAGGCCACCAGCCAGGCCGGCGCCCAGGACCCGTCGCTGACCATGCTCGGCGCGCGGCAGAGGCAGTGGCTGCTGAACGGACTGCAGGACTCGCCCGCCCGCTGGAACCTCATCGCCTCCCAGATCATGATGGCCGAGACGGACCTCAAGGTCGGCGAGGGCAAGCTCTGGTTCTACGACGCCTGGGACGGCTACCAGGCCGAACGCAACCGCTTCATGGCGGAGTTCAAGCAGGTCCGCAACCCGGTCGTGCTCTCCGGCGACCGGCACCTGACGATGATCAGCGACCTCAAGGAGGACTACGCCGACCCGGGCTCCAGGGTCGTCGGCGCCGAGTTCGTCGGCACCTCCGTCTCCAGCAACGGCGACCAGGACCAGGAGGCCTTCCGCAAGGAGTGGGACCCGCGGCGCCCGGACAACCCGCACTGGAAGCTGCTCGACGCGCACCGCGGCTACCACCTCTTCGACGTCCGCCGCGACCGTATCGACGCCCAGGTCAGGGTGGTCGACACGGTCCGGCGGCCCACGGCGGCCCCGAGCACGCTGGCCCGCCTGAGGGTCGAGGCGGGCCGCCCGGGCGTCGAGGTCGTCTGACCCGGTCCGTCACTCCCGGAGCCCGGGACTCCTCGGAGTCCCGGGCACTTCGTCGTACGGGGCGGGCGGGGCGTGTGAGAAGTCCGACCCGGTCCCGCGGCGTACCGCTCCCGCCGAGACCGGAATGCCGCGGATTCCCGACCGGGAATTCCACGGCAAACAGCTGCCGGGAGAGCCGTATTCGCCGTCGGCTCTCCTTGAAGAACGCGTGCCGCCGTGTGTCCCGGGGCCCGAAGGTCCGCGCACCGCGACCCCGGTACCGGCCCCGCGAGCGGCGGGCGCGGTGCGCGGGGCACCGTCAAAGCGCGTACCGTGCACTGGACATCGTCCAAGGAACCGTGAGGGTCCCCGGTCACCGCCGCCCCAGGCGGCTCCGCTGTCGCTGAGCTTCTGTGCAGTTACTCACAGCGGATTTCCCGGGGCTCGCGCAGCCTTCTCGCAATCAAGCCAGTGTCGCCAGGTGAATGAGAGGTTGCGCGCACATATGCGGTGGAGGGCGCTCACCTTGCATTGCGGTAACCACAAGTGGGACCATTTCCGAGTTCCCTGTCGCCCCAAGGTAGGTCACCTGTGTCCCAGCACATAGCCAAGCCCCGTACCACCGCAGTGATCCTGGCCGGTGGCACCGGCCAGCGCGTGGGTCTGTCGATCCCCAAGCAGCTGCTGAAGATCGCCGGCAAGGCAGTCATCGAGCACACGCTGACCACCTTCGAGAACACCGACTCGATCGACGACATCATCGTGCTGATGGCTCCGGGTTACGTGCCCGACATCGAGAAGATCGTCGCGAAGGCCGGATTCACGAAGGTCTCGAAGGTCATCGAGGGCGGCTCCACGCGGAACGAGACCACCGAGCGCGCCATCGCCGCGCTGGGCGAGGGCCTGGCCGAGGGCGAGGACGCCAACGTCCTCTTCCACGACGCCGTGCGCCCCCTGCTCTCGCAGCGCGTCATCGACGACTGTGTCGTCGCCCTGGAGCGCTACCAGGCCGTCGACGTGGCCATCCCGTCCGCGGACACCATCATCGTCACGCGCACGCACGGCGAGGACGGCGAGTTCATCACCGAGATCCCGGACCGCTCCCGGCTGCGCCGCGGCCAGACGCCGCAGGCCTTCAAGCTGTCCACGATCAAGCGGGCCTACGAGGTCGCCGCCGGCGACCCCAACTTCCAGGCCACCGACGACTGCTCCGTCGTTCTCAAGTACCTGCCGGACGTGCCGATCCACGTCGTCGCGGGTGACGAGTACAACATGAAGGTCACCCAGCCGGTCGACGTCTTCATCGCCGACAAGCTCTTCCAGCTCGCCTCCACGGCCGCGCCCGAGCAGGTCTCCGAGGAGGCCTACCGCGAGCTGCTGACCGGCAAGACGTTCGTGGTCTTCGGCGGCAGCTACGGCATCGGCAAGGACATCGCCGAGCTCGCCGAGTCCTACGGCGCCAAGGTCTACGCGCTGGGCCGGTCGACCACCGGCACCCACGTGGAGAACCCGGAGGAGGTCGACGACGCGCTGTCCAAGGCGTACGCCGAGACCGGCCGCATCGACTACGTGGTCAACACCGCGGGCGTGCTGCGCATAGGCAAGCTCGCCGAGACCGACAACGCCACCATCGAGGAGGCGCTGAAGGTCAACTACCTGGCCCCGGTGCAGATCGCCCGGTCGTCGTACAAGTACCTGTCCGAGACCAAGGGCCAGTTGCTGCTCTACACCTCCAGCAGCTACACCCGGGGCCGTGCCGAGTACAGCCTGTACTCCTCCACCAAGGCCGCCATGGTGAACCTCACCCAGGCGCTCTCCGACGAGTGGGCCGGCGACGGCGTCCGCGTCAACTGCATCAACCCCGAGCGCACCGCCACCCCCATGCGCACCAAGGCGTTCGGCCAGGAGCCCGCGGGTTCCCTGCTGTCCTCCGAGGCCGTGGCCCGCACCTCGCTCGACGTGCTGCTCTCCGAGCTGACCGGCCACGTCATCGACGTCCGCCAGCAGGACCCGACGGCCGGCGCGGCCCGGGCCTCCGGCTTCGAGCAGGCGCTGGCCTCGGTACTGGACCGGCAGGACGGCGTGTAATAATTGGCGCCAAATAGACTTCAGTAATTCAGGCCTCTGCGCCCTTCTGTCGACGGCTTTCGTCGACAGGAGTGTTCGCAGGGGCCTGAATCCATACAGTCCCGCGAATATTCACAGACCAGCCGCATTCCAGAACCAAGACCGGCACACCCCTCCCAAGAGCAGGTTTCTCCGTGATATCCACCGCTATTCGCGTCGCCCGGGTGGGCAGCGCGGCCGAGCTGGCCGCGGCGATCCTCATGGTGGCGGGCTTCCCCGCCCTCATGCTGGCCGCGCTCGTCCCGAGCGTTCCCGCCTTCGCGGCAGCGGCCGCCGTGACGTACCTGGCGGACCACTATCTGCACCGCAAGGGCAGCTATCTGATCAACCGTCTCGGCAAGGTGCGGGCCGGCCTGTCGATCCGCTTCCTGATACGGCAGCTGCTCCTCGTCCTGCTGCTGGCCCGGCTCTCCCTCGCGGACAACCTGATCTACTACGGGGCGATCGCCTGCTTCATCGCCTTCTACGGTCTCCAGGCCCCGCACGGCGCGCTGGTCCAGCTGATCCGCAACCGCCGCCGCATGCCGGTGGCCTGCCGAAACGTCGACCTGGCCTCCCGCATCCGCATTCCGGACGCCCCGCCGCGGGGGCTGCTGCACCGCTCCGCCGAGAAGATGCTCCACCTCGACCTCGCGGCGGTCGTCGGCATCCTGGTCGCCGCGCAGGTGAAGTCGGCCCTGATCGGCTTCATCGGCATCGGCATCACGGTGGCGCTGGCCACCCTGTACGTCCTGGCGCTCGTGCCGTACGTGCGCGGCCGGAGGATCCCGCCGAACGCCGAGAAGGTCCTGGCCGCCGTCGACGACTGGCTGGGCGAGTACAAGCCGGAGACGGTCCTGTACTTCTCCGGATCGAAGGACTCGGCCTACCAGGTCAACATGTGGCTCGACACCATGGAGAAGCTGGAGTCCAAGCCGCTGATCATCCTGCGCGAGCGGGCCATCCTGAACAACCTGGCGCCCACCACGGTCCCCGTCATCTGCGTGCCCGGAGGGGTGCACCTGATGAACCTGGACCTGTCCACGGTGCGCGTCGCGCTCTACGCGGCCAACGTCGGCAAGAACATCCACATGCTGCGCGTGCCCACCATCAAGCACGTCTTCATCGGCCATGGCGACAGCGACAAGCTCGCCAGCGTCAACCCGTACAGCAAGGTCTACGACGAGGTGTGGACGGCCGGCCGCGCGGGCCGCGACCGCTACGCCATCGCCGACGTCGGTGTCCGCGACGACGACATCGTCGAGGTCGGCCGCCCGCAGCTCGCCCCGATCCAGACCTGGCAGGGCGTGCCCGAGGGTCCCCGCGACGGAGACGCCGACGGACGCTGCCCGACCGTGCTGTACGCCCCCACCTGGGAGGGCTGGGACGGCAACCCGGGCAACACCTCGATCGTGCTGGCGGGCGAGAACATCGTGCAGAAGCTGGTCGCGGCCGACCCGCCGGTCCGTGTCCTGTACAAGCCGCACCCCTTCACCGGCACCGTCAGCAAGGAGGCCGGCGCCGCGCACCGCCGGATCACCGCCCTGGTGCAGAAGGCCGCCGCGGAGCGCGCCATCAACCCGCGCTTCATCGCCGACACCGCCGGCCAGGCGCAGGCCAAGGCCGAGCTGGAGCGGATCGAGGCGCGTCTCGCCCAGCTGTCCGGCTCCGGCGGTGACCGCGGCGACGAGGCCGAGACCACCCGTGACGGGCTGGTCGACGCCGCCCGGCACGAGGAGGCCGCCCGGCTGCGCGCCGAGTGGAACGACGCCTACTGGCGCTCCTTCCCGTCCTGGGAGCACCGGGTCATCACCGGCCCGGAGCCGCGGCTGTACGACTGCTTCAACGTCTCCGACGCGATGGTCTCCGACATCTCCAGCGTGGTCTCCGACTTCATCGCGAGCGGCAAGCCGTACGCGGTCACGGACTCCGCCGAGGTGGGCGTCGAGGAGTTCAAGCGGAACAACACGGCCGTGCGGGCCGCGGTGATCCTCTCCAACAGCGCGTCCGAGCTGGGCGAGCTGCTCGGCGCGGTCCGCACCCCGGATGCCGACCCGCTGGCCGGGGACCGCAAGGAGCTCAAGCAGTACCTGCTGGGCCCGGACGAGCCGACATCCCTCGACCAGTTCAACACCGCCGTCGCGAACCTCGCCCTCAAGGCCGAGACGCGCAACGTCGGCCAGGAGTCACGGGCGGCGGCCGCAGGGGCCGAGGCCGAGCTGGCGAACGCCGTGCCCGGGCAGCGGGTGTCCGCCGCCGGTGACACGGACGGTGTCGGTACGGGCTGAACTACGCCCGCAGAGCACAGGGTTCGGCCCCGAGGAGTTCTCCTCGGGGCCGAACCCTTTCGTTTCCCCGTTTCCTGTTCGTTCACTTTGTGAGCTGAACCACTCACACGTGTGTCCGAGGCAACCGCTTGCCTCGATCACCCGTCTATCCAGTAGCGAATGAGGCGATACAGGGGGAATATCCCATTGACTAGGGGGAAACGTGACCGTTGCGCAGCCTGATGTGAGTGTGATCATCGGGGCGTACGAAGCGATGCCGTATCTGATCGAGTGCCTCTCGTCCGTCGAGGCACAGACCATCGATCCGACACGCGTCGAGGTCATCGCGGTGGACGACGGTTCGACGGACGGAACGGGGGAGTGCCTGGAGGAGTTCGCCGAGCGGGCTCCCATGCATGTTCTGGTGATCCGGCAGGAGAACTCCGGCGGCCCCAGCGGCCCGCGCAACGTCGGCCTGGGCAAGGCCGCCGGGCGCTACGTCTTCTTCCTCGACGCCGACGACCGGCTGGGCCCCGAGGCCCTGGAGCGGATGGTCGCCATGGCCGACCGTGCCGGCACGGACGTGGTGCTCGGCAAGGTCGAGGGCGTCAACCGCTCGGCGCCGAAGTCCATGTGGGGCACGACGGTGGAGCGGACGGACGTCTTCTCCTCCAACATCAAGTTCACGCTCAGCGCGCAGAAGCTGTTCCGGCGTGCGCTGCTGGACCGGCACGGCATGCGCTTCGACGAGTCGCTGTTCACCGGCGAGGACGCGCTGTTCACGATGGAGGCGTATCTGCGGGCGGACGGCGTCTCCGTGGTGGCCGACCACACCTGCTACTACCTGGTCGGCCGTGACGACGGCAAGCACGTGACGAAGAGCGGCAGTTACACGCTGCGCTTCGACTCCGCGCGGGCCCTGATGGACCTCATCGCCGAGCTCGTCCCCGCCGGGGGGCGGCGCGACCAGCTGATGGTCCGGCCCTTCCTCGTCACGCTGCTGCCGCAGTTCGGGCCCAAGTACCTGACGGACAGCGAGGAGATCCGCCGGCACAAGTTCGAGCTCGCCAAGCCGCTGACGGACGCCTACTGGACCGAAGGCGTCGCCCAGCGCCTCAAGGTCCACGAACGCCTGCGGCTGCACCTGGTCGCCGAGCAGCGTCCCGAACTGCTCCTGGACGTCGTGAAGTTCGTCAAAGCCAAGAAGCAGGCGGCGGCCCTCCTGGAGAGGAAGGGCCGCCGCGTGTACCTGGCCTACCCGCACTTCCGGGACCGCGCCGCCGGTGTCCCCGACTCCGTCTACCTCGCCGAGCCCCGGGAGGCCCGGGCCTTCCCGGGCTACCGGGAGGGCGGCGTCGACACGTTCGTGCGCCGCGCTGTGCGCAAGGCGCGGCGGGTGATGACGTCCCGGGAGGTGCGGCACGCGGCGTGACCGCGGCTGACCTCCCGGGAGGTACCGCGTCCGGAGGGAACGCGCCTGCCGCCGCTCAGCGCGGTGCGGTCGGGACCGCGGTCTCGGTGCGCGGGCTGGGCACCGCGGCCAGCCGCTCCGCCACCCGTGCCCGGTGGTCCCGGGCCTCCCCGCACAGCGCCCGGACGGCTTCGTTGAAGCGCTCCTGCGACGACGGCTCCGCCGGGCCCAGCAGGCGCAGCTTCAACTCGGCGCGCGCCTGGGCCAGTTCGTCGTGCTCCGGGTGCCGGACCGTCTCCAGCAGGGCCGGCACCCCGGCGGCGTCCGGCGTCAGTACCGTCGCCGCCACCACCGTCGGGAACGCCGTACGGAAGGCGTCCTCGGGCAGCCCGCTGGTGTTGGCCACCGCGTACGGCTTCTCGCTCGCCAGGAAGTCGCTGATCACGCTCGACACATCGCTGATCAGCAAGTCGGCCACGTTGAAGCAGGAGTACAGCGTGGGCCGGGCGTCCGTGATGATCTGGTGCTCGCCCTCCGGCAGCGAGGCCCAGTACGCCTCCTCCCACGCGGCCGTCGCCCGCGCCACCGCCTGTGCGCGGCCCGGCTCCGGCGCCGACTGCACCAGCATCCGCTCCAGGGTGTCGGCCCCGGACCGGAAGACCGACGTGGTGAGCCGGTCCAGTTCGGCGGTGCGACGGGCGAGATCCGCGCTGTCCTGGGGACGCGCTTCCGTCCGCTCCCGGTTGGCCGCCCGGATCAGCTCCCGGATCCGCAGATCGGCCGCGCCGGCGCGCGGGTCCACCGAGCCCGTCAGCGGATGCGGCTTGTAGAGCAGCCGTACGCCCGGGTCCGCGAGGAGCGCCCGCACCAGGTTCTCGCCGGCCGCGATCACCGAGGTGTTGCCGGGGTTGCCGTCCCAGCCCTCCCAGGTCGGTGCGTACAGCACGGTCGTGTAAGCCCCGGCCGGCGGCCCCGCGGAGGGCAGCACGCCGTCCAGCTGCGGGCGGCCCGTCTCCACCACGTCCTTGTCCTCGACCCCGACCTCGGCCAGCGCGTACCGCTCGCGCGCGGCGGGCCCGGCCACCCACACCTCGTCGTACGCCTTCGCGTACGGGTTGCACGAGGACAGCTTGTCGCTCTCGCCGTGGTTGACGAAGGTGTGCTTGATCGTGGGGATGCGCAGCACCTGGGAGGTCTTGCCGGAGTTCGACGGGTGGATGAGGGCCTGAAGCGTGGAGTGCTCCAGGCGCATCAGCGTCGACACCTTCGGCAGGCACACGATCGGGATGTCCGTCGCCGCGATCTTCTGCACCATGAACCGCTCGCGCAGGATGATGACCGGCCTGCCGTCCAGCCCGGCGAGCGGCTCCAGCCACATGTTCGCCTGGTAGGCCGAGGAGGCACCGCCCGAGAAGTACAGGCCGACGGTCGGCCGGTACGCGGCCAGCCACGCGTCGAACCAGTCGAGCACCTCCTGCTCGTCCGCCGGGCGACGGCCCGGCAGCAGCCGCAGGAGCAGTGCGCCGAGACCGGTCAGCCCGAGGGCGAGGGAGAGTGCGACGCCCGCCGCCGCGTACACCGGACGGTCGCCCGCCGCGCTGGCCAGCAGCCCGGCCGTCGCCGGCAGGCCGAACAACAGCAGCCGCTGTCCGGGGCGGCACAGCAGCACGGACGGGGCCGGGGTCAGCCGCAGTGCCGAGGCGTCGATGTTCCGGGTCACCACCGGCAGGGTGCGGGTGCGGCGTACCAGTACGTAGACCGCCTGGATCGCGCAGTGCAGCACGTAGAACACGAGCAGGCCGGCCACCAGCGGGGCGTACACCGTCTCCCGGTCCTGCTCGCCCAGTCGCAGCAGGGCCACGACCAGCAGCAGATCCCGCAGGACGTGCCGCACCGTGATGTCGGCGTGGGATTTGGCGAACAGCGACAGCACCCCGCGCTGCCAGCGGTACAGGGCGCCCTCGGTGGCCAGGGAGACGACCGTCGCGGCGAGCAGCAGCGGAACGTGGGGCAGCAGCGCCGCGATCGCCTGTGCGGCGAACGCGGCGGCCAGGACGACGGTGACCAGCCCCTTGAGGAGGGCCTGCGGGCGGGGGAGAGGTACGGGCACTGCGGTCACTCCAGGAGCGTCGGGTCGGCGCAGGTCGGCCGTCCGGGTTAACGCGCGGCGACCTCCCGACGACACGCGCGTGTCGTCGGGGCATGGGGGCGGCTACCGTCCAGCGTGTCGCCGGACCATAGCGGAAGATCGTGTTCCTGTCATGGGTGGGGGCGGTCGCGGGCGGAACCGCGGAAGAGCGGCTGGCGTCCCGTGACGCGGGCGGCACCGTCCGTAGCGTGGACCGGCGCCGCGCCCCGCCCGGCCGTCCCGTAGATTTCCCGGTGAGCGACCGAATCGACGCGAGGGGACGGACGGCGACGTGGCAGGGGCAAGGCAGGCCGTGGGCGAGGCCCGCAGGATCGTCGTCAAGATCGGGTCCTCCTCGCTGACCACCGCCTCGGGCGGCCTGGACGCGGACCGCGTGGACGCGCTGGTCGACGTCCTCGCCAAGGTCCGAAACCAGGGGGCGGCCCGTAGGGCCTCGGTCGGGAGCGGTGGCGGGAGACGGGAGGGCGGCGGGGAGCGCGAGATCGTCCTGGTCTCCTCGGGCGCCATCGCCGCCGGCCTCGCGCCGCTGGGCCTGCGCCGCCGCCCCAAGGACCTCGCCCGGCAGCAGGCCGCCGCCAGCGTCGGCCAGGGCCTGCTGGTCGCCCGCTACACCGCCTCCTTCGCCCGCTACGGCGTCCGCGTCGGGCAGATCCTGCTGACCTCGGACGACATGAGCCGCCGCTCGCACCACCGCAACGCCTCGCGCACCCTCGACAAGCTGCTCGCGATGGGCGCCTTGCCGATCGTCAACGAGAACGACACCGTCGCCACGGACGAGATCCGCTTCGGCGACAACGACCGCCTCGCCGCCCTGGTCGCCCACCTCGTCCACGCCGACCTGCTGGTCCTGCTGTCCGACGTGGACGGCGTCTACGACGGGGACCCCGCGCGGCCCGGCACCTCCCGCATCGGCGAGGTGCGCGACCCCTCCGATCTCGCGGACGTCGAGATCGGCAGCACGGGCAAGGCCGGCGTCGGCACCGGCGGCATGGTCACCAAGGTCGAGGCCGCCCGGATCGCGGCCGCCGCCGGTGTTCCCGTCGTCCTCACCAGCGCCATCCACGCGGCCGACGCCCTGACCGGCCAGGACACCGGCACCTTCTTCCACCCCACCGGCAAGCGCTCGGCCGGCCGGCTGCTGTGGCTCCAGCACGCCTCCACTCCGCAGGGCGCGCTGACCCTGGACGACGGCGCCGTGCAGGCCGTCGTGGACCGCCGCAAGTCGCTGCTGCCGGCCGGGATCGCCGCCGTCGAGGGCGAGTTCAGCGCCGGCGACCCGGTCGAGCTGCGGGACGGCACGGGACACGCGGTGGCCCGCGGGCTCGTCAGCTTCGACGCCAAGGAGATCCCCCGGCTGATCGGCCGCTCGACCCGGGAACTGGCCCGCGAACTCGGACCCGCGTACGAACGCGAGGTCGTACACAGGGACGACCTGGTGGTCCTGCACCCGTAATGTGCCAGAACATCCGCCCTCGGTGGTGGACGTTCCGCAAAACCGCCACGCGATCCCTTGCGGCCTGCTCAACTTTGTCCCAGGGACCTATTACGCAGCAGCGCCACTGTGCAAAGGAGGCGGTCGTGAGACGAGTGCGCCCTGGGACTCAGGCGTCCCGCGGTGGTGCCGGCTCCCGCGCGGCCGGTGAGGAGCGTGCCCTGACGAGCGTGGCGGCCGGGGACCGGTTCCAGGGCGAGGAGCCCGGCGACACCCCGCGCCTGTGGCACGTCACCCTCAGCGTCTCCGGCAAGGAAGCCCCGCTCCCGGAGGTCCGGCGCGCCTTGGAGCAGCTCGCCCATGACCATCCCTTCTTCCTGACCAGCCGGTACGCGGTCGACCACGCGGAGATCCGCTACTGGGAGGAGGCCCGCGACCTCCACGACGCGGCCGCCGTCGCGCTGCGCCTGTGGGGCGAGCACCGGCAGACCGCCGGGCTGCCGCCCTGGGAGATCGTCGGCCTGGAGGTCATCGACCGGGCGACGTACCACCAGCGCATCGCGGAGGGCTACGGGCCGCCCCCTGCCTCGCCGGTCGGAGTTCACCCGTTTTGATCCGGTCCGGGAAGTGTCTCGGGGTGTGAAACGCGCGATGAACGGATCCGCCGGGCGCACTACCCTTCCCTCATGACCACGCTTTCGCCGTACGACTCCATGTCCCCGGTCACCGAGGCCGCCTACCGCGCCAAGGCCGCCGCCGCGACCCTCGCGCCGCTGCCCCGGGCCGAGAAGGACGACGCGCTGCTCGCCATCGCGGACGCGCTGGAGGTCCGCGCGAGCGAGATCGTCGAGGCCAACGCCAAGGACGTGGCCAAGGCCCGCGAGGCCGGCATCAGCGAGGGCATGATCGACCGGCTCACGCTCACCCCCGAGCGGATCCGCGCCATCGCCTCCGACGTGCGCGACGTCGCCGCGCTGCCCGACCCGGTCGGCGAGGTCGTCCGCGGCTCCACGCTGCCCAACGGCATCGACCTGCGCCAGGTCCGCGTGCCGCTCGGCGTCGTCGGGATCATCTACGAGGGCCGGCCCAACGTCACCGTCGACGCCGCCGCCCTCTGCCTGAAGTCCGGCAACGCGGTCCTGCTGCGCGGCTCCTCCTCGGCGTACCAGTCGAACACCGCCCTCGTGCGCGTCCTGCGCGACGCCGTCGGCGGGGCAGGGCTGCCCGCCGACGCCATCCAGCTCGTCCCCGGGGAGAGCCGCGACAGCGTGCGCGAGCTGATGCGCGCCCGGGGCCTGGTCGACGTGCTCATCCCGCGCGGCGGTGCCTCCCTGATCAACACGGTCGTCCAGGAGTCCGTCGTCCCGGTCATCGAGACCGGCACCGGCAACTGCCACGTCTACGTCGACGCGCAGGCCGACCTGGACATGGCCGTCGAGATCCTGATCAACTCCAAGGCCCAGCGGGTCGGCGTCTGCAACGCCGCCGAGACCCTGCTGGTCCACCAGGACATCGCCGCCGCGTTCCTGCCGCGTGCCCTGGACGCCCTCGCGGAGGCCGGGGTCACCGTGCACGCCGACGAGCGTGTGCAGGCCCACGCCAAGGACTCCAAGGCCACGGTCGTGGAGGCGACGGCCGAGGACTGGGAGACCGAGTACCTGTCGTACGACATCGCCGCGGCGGTCGTGGACTCCCTGGACAAGGCCGTCGAGCACATCCGGCTGTGGACCTCCGGCCACACCGAGGCCATCGTGACGACCTCCCAGCAGGCGGCCCGCCGCTTCACCCAGCTGGTCGACTCCACCACGGTCGCCGTCAACGCCTCCACCCGCTTCACCGACGGCGGCCAGTTCGGCTTCGGCGCGGAGATCGGCATCTCCACGCAGAAGCTGCACGCCCGCGGCCCCATGGGCCTGCCGGAGCTGACCAGCACGAAGTACATCGTCACCGGGGACGGGCACGTGCGGCGCTGAGCAGCGCTTCCCGCGGAGTACGGCGGCATGCGGGGCAGTGCTTGGGCGTGCGGGGCGGTCCGGGTGGCGCGGATGCGCGCGGCAGGGGCGGACCGGGCGGGCGTGCGCCGTCCCGGGCACCGTGGAAACCGTCTCGACCGGCGGATGAATTTCCGTACCGTCTGCCCAAATTGACCCCCCAGGTCTACTCTGGATGCGTGCCGGAGGACGTGGGGGGCACGCCGTTTCCGGACGGCCGGGAGCCCGACGACGACCACGACCGCGGAGTGTCGGACGAAGAGTTCGCCCCCGTGGTCTTCGACGAGGCCTTCGTACGCGCGGCCGTGGTGCACGAGCCGACCGCTGTGGAGCGCCTCCTGGCCGCGGCGCAGGCGAGAGCCGAGGCCTCCGAGGCGGAGGCGCGCCGCGCCCACACCAGAGGCGAGCGGTACGACGACGGGTACGGCCCGGAGGGGCGCGGCGATTTCGGCCATGATCCCGAGCTCGACGAGCTCGACGACCCGGACGTCCTCGAGGACCACTACGGCAGCTCGGGGCCGTACTCCAAACAGTTCCGCTGGCACCGCCCGGTCGCCTGGCTGCTCGCCCTCGTGATGGGCATCGGCATGGTCGCCCTGGCCTTCACGGCGGTCTACCGGGGTGCGTCCTCCAACCGCGAGGAGCCCGCCCCGCCGCCCGCCTCGACCGGGCTGGAACAGGGCAGTGGAGCCGCCCCCTCGGCTTCCGCCGACTACTCCCAGCCGGCTGTCTCGGTGATCCCCCGCAGCCCCTGACCGGAACCCGCCCCCTCTTGGTGAGAACCTGTCAGAACTTGTGGTGCAGCGGGGCGTTTACCTGACCTTCCGGCGACCTACCCTGAAGTTATGGGCGGGCCTGGAAACCCACCTGAGGGCACTCCCGAGGGCGCCCCCGGAGGTGGCGAGGACGAATACCGATCCGTCGTCTTCGACGAGTCGTTCGTCCGTGCTGCCCGCCTCCAGGAGTTCTCCGCGCAGGAGCGCATCGCCGATCACGCGCCCGCCGTGCGACGCCGGCCGCCACTGCGCCGCGGCCTGTCCCGGCAGGCTCTCGTCCTGGTCCTGCTGATCGCCGTCGCCTTCGGCACCGCGATCTACATGGGTGTACGGCACCCCTACCAGACGCCTGCCGCCCGGGAGTCCATCGAGCCCCTGCGGATGACCGTCATCCCGCTCGCCCCCGAGGGCAAGGTGCCCGGCACGGCCGATCCGGCGAAGCTGTACGAGCGCAGCCCCGCCGCACAGTTCCGGACCGGCGCGGAGGGCGTGCCGCTGCCCGCCTCGCGACGCACCGCGCACTTCTCCGACAGCCAGGTCGTGAGCGCCCTGACCACCGCAAAGGACTACATCGTCCGGTCGGCCCTGGACCCGAAGGTGCTCACGGGCGGTGAGGTCCGCGCCGTCCGCGTGCTGCTCGACCCCGACCAGCTGGAGCAGTTCGACCAGAGCTTCGCCCGCCCCACCGCCGACGGACACCACGCGCCCACCGGCTGGCTGGTCCGCTTCGACCCCTCGCGCGCCGAGCTCGCCGACCACAGGGTCCGAGCCCAGGGCACGCTGCAGGCCGCCGAGGCCGACTCGTCCACGCTCGAGGTCACCGCCGACCACACGTTCGTGTACGCGCTGCGGCCCGCCGGGTCCGACGACAAGGACGAGGTGTCCCTGTTCACCCTCCGGCGCGAGCTGCACTTCCGCTTCGACCGCGACGACCTGCGGCTGCACCAGGCCCAGCTCGTCGTCTCCTACGTCCAGGCCGGCCCGCACTCCTGCGCCGAGGACTCCACGAACCACCTCCGGCCGCTCCTCGCCGGCCAGACCGCCAAGGAGGGCGGCCCCGCGGGCACCGACCCCTACGCCACGGGCAGCGCGACGGCCCTGTGCGGCTCTCTGGCGACGGGCGCGCAGCCGAAGGTGTGAGGGCGCGCCCGAGGCGCTGCGGCGGGCCGTCGGCGCCCTCAGCTCCCGTCGCGCGGCGGCCGGTCGTCCCCCGGGGAGTCCGACGTGCCCGTCTCCGGTCCCTGGGGCGGCTTCGGGGACGAGTCCGTGAAGCCGCCGAAGCCGCGGCGGACCCGGTCGCCCAGATCGCCGGCGCCGTCGGCGAGGTCCGTGACCAGCTTCATCAGCGGGTCCTTGGAGCTCTTCACGTGGGTGCTGTAGTGGTTCGCCGATTCCCGCCAGGAGTCCCGGACGGAGGTGTTCTGGTCCTCGTCGCGCCGCGGGTAGTGGCCGTCCATGATCCGCTGGTAGTCCCGGGACTCGGCCCACTTCTTCAGCTCGGCCGCCCGCACGGCGGTGAAGGGGTGGGAGCGGGGCAGCACGTTCAGGATCTTCAGCACGGAGTCACGCAGGTCACCGCCCGCCTCGTACTCCTCGGCCTGGGCGAGGAACGCGTCCACGTTCATCTCGTGCAGGTGGTTGCCGCCCGCGATTTTCATCAGGCCGCGCATGGACGCCTGCAGGTCCTGCCCGACCAGCAGCCCCGCCCGGTCCGCGGACAGCTCCGACTTGCGGAACCACTCCCGCAGCCCGGTCACGATCGCCATGATCGCGAAGTTGCCCAGCGGGATCCAGGCGACCCGGACGGCGAGGCTGGTCAGGAACAGCAGGATGGTCCGGTAGACGGAGTGCCCGGACAGCGCGTGCCCCACCTCGTGCCCGACGACCGCCCGCATCTCCTCCTCGTCGAGCAGCTCGACGAGACCGGTCGTGACGACGATGATCGGCTCGTCGAGGCCGATGCACATCGCGTTGGGCTGCGGGTCCTGGTTCACGTACATCGGCGGGACCTTCTCCAGGTCCAGGATGTAGCAGGCGTCCCGCAGCATCACGTTCAGATGGGCGAACTGCTGGTCCGAGACCCGCACGGAGTCGGACAGGAACAGTAGCCGCAGACTGCGCTCGGGCAGGAGCCCGCTGAGCGCCTTGAACACCGTGTCGAAACCGCTCAGCTTACGCAGCGCCACCAAGGCGGAGCGGTCGGCCGGATGCTCGTACGTGCGCGACGAGATTCCGGGGAAGCGCCTGCGCTGCCTGCTCGGCACGTGCTCGTGCCCGTTGTGCTCGTGGCCGTCGGACATGTCTTCCCCCATGCGTCTGGTGTGACCTTTGCGGCCCCTTGTGCGGCCTTTTGCTTCCCCGAGGCAGTGCCCAGCCTAGGCGGAGTTACGGTGGTCGGGCAGTACAGCGAAGGAGACCACCGCCATGCAGTACCACCCCGCACCCGCCTGGCTCGCCGAGGCCGCGAGCGCCGCCGAGCAGCAAGGGCCGGGGATGCTGCGCATCGTGCTGATCGTGATGATCCTGGGCTGTGTGCTGACCGCATGGTTCCTGCTGCGTGGCTACAGACGGAAGGACGACTGAGGCCAGGCGAAGGTTCCCCCGCCGGGCCCCGGGACCGGGTCCGGCGGCGGCACGCCTGACCGCCCGCGGCACGAACAGGCGGAGTCGGGGTGATCGCGGAAGGGGCGCCCGCTTACGATGAGCCGACGTCTTTATCCCGCCCACACGCGATAGGTCCTGCCGAAGATGAGCTTCCACAGCACCGCTGCCCAGTTGGTCACCCTCGCCGCCGAGGGCGAGGAGCACGGCGGAAACCACGAGAGCCTCAACCCCTACCTCACGGGTGGTGCGGCACTCTTCATCCTGCTCCTCCTGCTGTGGATCACCACCCGCTTCAACCGCGACCGCTGAGACCGGCGGGGCATCCCGCGGAGGATGCCCGGGGGACCACGGGGGCGGCCGGAGCCCTCAGGCAGGGCCGGTAGGGTCTGCACGCATGGGAGAGCAGGACATGCCTACCGGTCCGGCGAACGAGACGCCGCACGACCCGGCACAGGACACGGCGAGCGGAACCGAGCGACACTCGGAGCCCCGCCGTGCCTCCGCGGTGGCCCGCCGGGCCGACGGATCCGGCACGAGCCCGTCGAGGCCGGGCAAGCGCCGTCTCGGCGTCATGGGCGGCACCTTCGACCCGATCCACCACGGGCACCTGGTGGCGGCCAGCGAGGTCGCGGCGGCGTTCCACCTCGACGAGGTGGTCTTCGTCCCGACCGGCCAGCCCTGGCAGAAGACCCACCGCAGCGTCTCCCCGGCCGAGGACCGCTACCTGATGACGGTCATCGCGACCGCCGAGAACCCCCAGTTCTCCGTGAGCCGCATCGACATCGACCGCGGCGGTCCCACCTACACCGTGGACACCCTGCGTGACCTGCGCGCGCTCAACCCGGACACGGACCTGTTCTTCATCACCGGCGCCGACGCGCTCGCCCAGATCCTCACCTGGCGGGACAGCGAGGAGCTGTTCTCCCTGGCGCACTTCATCGGAGCCACCCGGCCGGGCCACCACCTGGACGACTCCGGTCTCCCGGAGGGCGGTGTCTCGCTCGTGGAGGTTCCCGCTCTGGCCATCTCCTCCACCGACTGCCGTGCGAGAGTCGCCAAGGGCGATCCCATCTGGTACCTGGTGCCGGACGGCGTCGTGCGCTATATCGACAAGCGCGAGCTGTACCGCGGCGAGTGAGCCGAGAGGGGCACCGGTGAACGACCGATACGACCCGGGGTACGGGGAAGACCAGTACGAGCTCGTCGGCTACGACGAGTACGGCCAGCCTGTCTACCGGCAGGTCCGGCCCCAGCAGCACCAGCAGCAGCCCTACGACCCGTACACCCAGCAGGGCCAGCCCGGGCAGCAGCACCAGCAGGGCTACGGCTACGACCCGTACGCGCAGCAGGGCCAGCAGTTCCAGCAGCAGTCCCCGCCCGCGTACGACTACGGCTCCTACGACCCGTACGGCACCGCCCCGCACCAGGGCGGCCCCGCGCAGGGCACCCCGCACGACCCCTACGGCCAGGCCACCGCCGCCGGAGCCACCGGCCGGCAGCCCCGCGTCGCCGAACAGACCGCGCAGCAGACCGCCCGCATCCCGCAGCAGGCCGGCCCGGCCCACGACCGGGAAGACCCCGCCGAGCCGCAACGGGATTACCACACCGAGCAGTTCGCCTTCGTCGAGGAACCGGACGCCAACTCCGAGGACGTCATCGACTGGCTGAAGTTCACCGAGAACCGCACCGAACGCCGCGAGGAGGCCCGGCGCCGGGCCCGCAGCCGGATCGTCGCCCTGGCGGTCGTGTTCGCGCTCGTCGCGGCCGGCGGCGTCGGCTACCTCTGGTACGCCGGCAAGCTGCCCGGCCTGTCCTCCGACGATTCCAAGGCGGGCACCGCGACGGCCGCGGGCGCCCAGAAGCGCGACGTGGTCGTCGTCCACCTCCACGAGACCAAGGGCGGCGGCACCTCCACCGCCCTCCTCGTCGACAACGCCACCACCAAGCGCGGCACCACCGTCCTGCTGCCCAACTCCCTCACCTTGACCAGCGACGACGGCACCACGACGACGCTCGCGAAGTCGGTCGAGGACGACGGCTCCGACGGCACCCGCGACGCGCTCGACAGGGTCCTCGGCACCGACATCGAAGGCACCTGGCGCCTGGACACCCCCTACCTGCAGAACCTCGTCGACCTCGTCGGCAACATCGACGTCGACACCGACGCCGACGTCCCCGACCCCGGTGCCAAGAAGAAGGGCGAGGCCCCCCTGGTCAACAAGGGCCAGGACCAGACCCTCAGCGGCAAGATGGCGGTCGCCTACGCCACCTACCGCGCTCCCGGCGAGGCCCAGAACGCCCAGCTGGAGCGCTTCGGGCAGGTCATGCAGGGCGTCCTGCGCAAGATGTCCTCCGACCCGCAGGCAGCGACGACGACCATCCAGACCCTCGCGCAGATCCTGGACCCGTCCCTCACCGACAAGGACCTCGGCACCTTCCTCGCCGGGCTCTCCGACCTCGCCAAGGGCGGCGACGTCAGGACCGACCTGCTGCCCGTCCAGAACGACGGCACACTCAGCGCCCAGGCAAGCGCGGGTGTGGTCAAGAACGTCCTCGGCGGCACCGCCAAGAGCCCCGACAAGGACGCCGCCGTCAGCGTCTCCGTCCAGAACGCCACCGGCGTCAAGGACAACACCGAGAAGGCCCGCGTCGTCCTCCTCAACGGCGGCTTCACCTTCCTGGAGCGTGGCACCGGCACCGCCCGAGCCACCTCCGAGGTCGTCTACGCCGACGCCGCCGACAAGGCGAACGCCGCCGAGGTCGCCAAGACCCTGGGCCTGCCCGCGGGCTCCGTGACCAAGGGCCGGGTCTCCGCGAGCGCCGACGTCTCCGTGGTCCTCGGCCAGGACTACGAGCCGTCGTCCGGTTAGCCGGCGGGAGGACGCTCCCCACGTGATCCCCGTCATCGCGTGGGGGGCCCACGGCGGTCCGTGAGACCCTTGGTGGCAAGTGTCCGCCGACCGAAAGCCTTGTAGTGACCGTGACCGACCGCTCTCACGAGCTGATCAACACCGCCGCCCAGGCGGCCGCCGACAAGCTGGCCCACGACATCGTCGCCTACGACGTCAGCGACGTGCTGTCCATCACGGACGCCTTCCTGCTGGCCTCCGCGCCCAACGACCGCCAGGTCAAGGCGATTGTCGACGAGATCGAGGAGCGCCTCTCGAAGGAACTCGGCGCCAAGCCGGTACGCCGCGAGGGCGACCGCGAGGCCCGCTGGGTGCTGCTCGACTACGTCGACATCGTCGTCCATGTCCAGCACAGCGAGGAGCGCGTCTTCTACGCCCTGGAGCGGCTGTGGAAGGACTGCCCCGAGCTCGAACTGCCCGAGGAGGCCAAGGCCACCCGCGGCAAGGCCGAGGAGCACGCCAAGCTGCAGGCGGCCGAGGAGGCGGCGGAACTGGACGGTGACTGGCGGTGACCTCCTTCAGTGAGGCGTCCGCCGGGAAGGGCCGGGGCCGTCGCGTCATCCTGTGGCGGCACGGCCAGACCTTGTGGAACGTGGAGCGCCGCTTCCAGGGCAGCACGGACGTCGAGCTGACCGAGACCGGCGTCGCCCAGGCCCGCCGCGCGGCCCGGCTGCTCGCCTCCCTGGAGCCGGACGCGGTGGTCGCCTCCGACCTCAGGCGCGCCGCGGCCACCGCCGCCGAGCTCGCCATGCTCACCGGTCTCGACGTGACCCACGACGAGGCGCTCCGGGAGACCTACGCGGGTGTCTGGCAGGGCCTGACGCACGACGAGATCATCGCCCGCCACGGCGAGGAGTACGCCGCGTGGAAGCGCGGCGAGCCGGTGCGCCGCGGTGGTGGCGAACTGGAGACCGAGGTCGCCGACCGCGCCGCCCCCGTGGTGCTGCGGCACGCCGAGAAGCTCCCCGAGGGCGGCACGCTCGTCGTGGTCAGCCACGGCGGCACGATCCGCACCACCATCGGCCGCCTGCTGGGGCTCGACCCCCGCAACTGGGAGAGCCTCGGCGGACTCTCCAACTGCTGCTGGTCCGTGCTCGGCGAAGGCGCCTGCGGCTGGCGTCTGCTGGAGCACAACGCCGGCACCCTGCCGGAACCGGTGCTCGGCGACGACGACTGACCCCGGATTTCACTTTCCGGCAGGTCGCAGGCTAAAGTTCTTCTTGTTCGCCCCGCCAGCGGGGACGGACACGAGGGGCTATAGCTCAGTTGG
>NZ_JBHVCP010000050.1:0-28104 GCF_042803315.1 Streptomyces sp. NPDC057424 | reverse complement strand
TAGAGCGCCTGCATGGCATGCAGGAGGTCAGGAGTTCAATTCTCCTTAGCTCCACGTCAAGATCCCGTTCCCGGTCAGGGGGCGGGATTTTTCGTGCTCCGGCTTGAGTCACTCGGGCCGGCTGAGGCGTATACCTCTACGGCCCCGCCGGGTGCCGTGTCCGGACTGGTGCTGAGGCGTCGCTGACCGTATTGGTCCGGCCGTGGCAGAATCAAACGGCCGGAAGGGGGCGCGGCCCGACGGGAGGAGTAGCGATGCCTGCGAGCATCCTCGAGGAGGTCGACCACCTCCTCGAAGCGGCGTTCACACGGGACATGTCCACCCGCCTCAGCTGCCCTTCCTGTGGTTCCGCGCACGTGGCCCAGATGCTCGGCGACAACGGCGGGGTTTCCTACGTGTGCACGGCCTGCGGCCACAGCTGGAGCTGATCGATGGGTGCACACAGGCGGAAGTGCGACTGGTGCGGCAGCGGGACTCCGATCGTCCGTGACATGGAACCGATCAATCCCGACTACCAGTACTGGTGCGAGGAATGCGCGCGGGCGCTGATCATAAAAGGCGACCCGATCGAGACGTATCGCGAGTTGGAGGGCGAGCCGATCTACGGCCGGCTTCTGGAGGAGCACTGCACGCTCAAGCGGTTCTATTCGTTCGTCACGGCCTGAGCCCGCAGAGTCAGTGCAAACCAGACATAGCGGGCATCTCTGTGCGAGGTGAAATCGATTTGGTGTTGGGCCCGATGGGCCAGTAATGTTGGCGTCGCCGCCGGGGAAACCCGGAGCGGCACTGGCAAGGGGCTATAGCTCAGTTGGTAGAGCGCCTGCATGGCATGCAGGAGGTCAGGAGTTCAATTCTCCTTAGCTCCACAGCAGATGAGAAGGCGGGCCATCCGATTCGGATGGCCCGCCTTCTTTGTGCATGTCGTCCGTACGCGCTCACGGCGGGCCCCACCGGGGGAGCCCGCCGTGCGGGTGTTCAGCGGCCGAGAGCGCGGCGGCCACGGCCCTGGGAGAGGACCGGGAGGTTGCGGGACGGCGCGCCCTGCGCGCTCCCCTCCTCGATGCGCAGCGCCAGCGCCGGACAGCGGCGCACCGCGCGTAGAGCTTTGGCCTCGGCGTACCGCGGTACCTGCGCCTGCGCCACGGTCGGGAAGCCGTCGGCGCCCAGCTGGAACACCTCGGGGAGGATGTCCGCGCACAGCCCGTGGCCCCGGCACAGCGTCCAGTCGACGTAGATCTTCTGGCGGCTGGGGCCGTTCTCACCGGAATCGCCGCCGCCCGGGATGCCGGTGGGGGCCCTGCCGCCCTCGAAGAGCGGCAGAACGCCCTCCACGGGCCGTCCGCAGCCGTTGCCGAGGACGTGGGCGGCCAGGTCGTCCGTGAACGCCTTGATGGTCGACTCCAGGAACATCGCGGAGCCGTCCGGGTGCGAGCACGCGCCGCGCCGCTTCACGTTCTTGGCGACCTGCTTGAGCGCCTCCAGGGCGGCCGGTCCGCCGCCGTTGAGGATGTCCTCCAGGCCGCGCGCGGCGGCGGGCAGGCCGAGGTAGCAGGGGCCGCACTGGCCCGCGCTCTCCTCGGCCAGCCACTGCGCCACCCGCAGTGACTCGCCCAGCGGGCAGGTGTCCTGAGTGATCGGCAGAATCGCGCCGGCGCCGAGCGCGCCGCCCACCGCGTCCAGGGAGTTGCGGGAGACGATCGCCTCGTTGACCGTCGCCGCGTCGATCCACTTGCCGTGGTAGCCGCCGGTGAGCACGCCCTGCGGTACCGGCGGCGCGCCGGCGAGCTGCAGGACGTACCGCAGCGGTACACCCGTCGGGACCTCGATCACCATGGGGCGGGCGACCGCGCCGGAGACCGTGAGCATGACGGTGCCCGGCTCGTCGTACAGGCCGGTGTTGCCGTAGCGCTCCGGGCCGATACGGGCGGCGATCGCCAACTGGGCGAAGGTCTCGGCGTTGGACAGCAGGGTGGGTGCGCCGCCCACGCCGTTCTGCGAGGCGCTGACCTTGCGGCCGGACGGGATGGCCGGGCCGCCGTCGATCGAGCGGACCAGCGACGCTGCGGCACCGGTGACCATGCGGACCGGATTGCGCTGGACCCGCGCGCGCAGTGCCGAGCGGCGTCCGTTGCTGAGGCCGCGTTCGGCGAGTGCGGCCTCCATGGACCGCTGGGTGGACTCACGGGTGACCCCCACCACGAGCGTGCGGGCACCCAGGGCCTCGGCGCACAGCAGCGCGCCGTCCAGGATCAGATGAGGAGCACGGTTGATCAGGACCGTGTCCTTGCGGCAGGCCGGTTCGTCCTCGCTGCCGTTCACGACGACGACCGGCCGGACGCCGCGCTTGATCGCCGCCTCGGCGACCGAGCGCAGCTTCTTGTGGAAGGGGAAGCCCGCGCCGCCGCGGCCCTTCAGGTTGATGCGTTCGGCGAGTTGCGCGAGCTGTTCGCCGCCCATCGGCTCGAGCGGCCCGTGCACCTTGAGGTGCATGGGCAGATCAAGCCGATCGACAAGGTCGAAGCCCGACGTGAGCTGGGGAAGGCCGACCACGCGGACTTCGGGTACGTCGGGCAGGGCCTCGTTCACTTAAAGCCTCCGGAAGGCGTGTTCCAAGGTTCGCCCGAGCCCGGAGCGTCGAAGTCATAGGACGCACCGGGCGTTGTTTCAGTGGCGGGACCGCTGTTGTACGTGTCGTTCGGGTAGTACGTGCCGGAGGCGGCGTTCGTCTCACCCGTGTCGTACACGTCACCCGATCCATAGCCGGAGGCGCCTGGATTGCCATAGGCCGGGATGCTTTGCCCGGTGTCCTGCAGGGGGTCGTAGGGCGGGATGTTGAAGCCCGTGTCCTGCAGCGGGTCGTAGGCCGACGGCGGGGCCTCGCCGACCGGCGGCGGGGACGGTATCGGCCAGTTGCCCGAGGTGCTGGAGGGGCCGTCCACGGTTGGGAGACTCTCGGTGGGCTGCATGTCCAGCGGCAGCTGCATGCTGCTGGTCGGCCCGGGCGCGAAGGCCTGCTGGCCCTGGGGCGGGCCCGAGACGGCCCGGTAGGCGGCGGCGAAGCCGTTCGCCGGCTCCTTGGCCGCGGGGCGTTCCGCCTTCTCGTACAGCGGCCCCGACGGGGATGCCGTGGGACGCGCGGGCGCTTCCCGGCCCTCGTAGCCGGGCAGCGAGAAGCCGCTGCCGCCGCCGCTCGCGGCCCGGGCGCGGCTCTCCTCCAGGTCCCTGCGGCCCTGGCCCTCACCGGGGCCGATCAGTGAGGCGATCTTGTCGGAGATCTTGCGCTTGACCGGGCGCGGAGCCGCGCGCAGGGCGAGGGCACCGGCCACTCCGACCAGGGAGAGGCAGTACAGGATGACGAAGATCGGCTTGGCCGGGCGACCCGCGTAGAGGCCGTGGACCAGGGCGGCGCACCAGGCCGGGTAGGCCAGCATGTGCATGGCCCGCCAGCGTGCCGCTACGGGCGCGGGGGACGCGAAGCGGTTGCGCAGGGCGCCGGTGACGCCCACGAAGATCATGAGCATGCTGGCCAGGGTGCCGAGGCCGACGAGGAACGACCGGCCCATGATCTCGTCGTTGCCGTTCTCGCTGGCGAGGAGCCCGAAGGGGACGAACACCGCGACCCATGTGGTGTGGGCGAGTGCCAGTTTGACCCCGATGTGCACCAGCAGGAAGACGATCGAAGCGATGGCCGTGACCCGGTGCACGCCCTGTGCCAGGATGCGCCTGCGGGTGTCCAGGAGGGTCCGGTCCTGGGCGACCAGTCCCCAGATCACCGAGCAGGTGAGGAGTACGAGGGACAGCACGCCCGCGCCGAAATCGAGGAACTCGGCGAACGTGTCGTCAACCGTGGAGTCGTAGTTCGTCGTCACGGTCGACCTCCCCGCATCCCGGTAACCGGGTGTAGCGGGGCGTTACTGCTATGAGGGTTCATGGGGGCAACTCCGAGCGGTTCGGGAAAGCGGTCCCGCTGCCGCACTCTAAGCCGGAGCCATACCGATGGGTACGAGGTTTGAGTGATTGCGTTGTTATCAAAGGACAATGTGGCTGCTGCGATGTCCCTTAGTGGCTGTTACGCGAAGTAACTATTGACCTTGGTTCAGCTTTTCGGGCGCCGCGGGGGCCCCGGAAGCGCGTCGCGACGCGCTGAGGGCCTGCGGTACCCTAGCGCCATGCGTGCCGTACGCCTTCTGCTTAGCGGGCCGCGCTGATCAGTCCCGGCCACCGGATGAGTCGAGTGGCCGGCATCGGCGCGGCGTCCCCTCCTGTGTGAGGGGATTTTTCGTTTCTCGAACCAGACAGCCGCAGGCAGAGACGATCGATGGAGCTTTGAGGATCATGAGCGAGACGAACCCCGCCGCCACCTCCGAGGTGGCGGCGCCGCACCGCTACACGGCCGCCATGGCTGCCGAGATCGAGGCACGCTGGCAGGACTTCTGGGACGCCGACGGCACCTACGCCGCCCCCAACCCCAAGGGCGACCTGGCCGGTGACCGGGAGATCGTCACCCGCCCCAAGAAGTTCATCATGGACATGTTCCCTTACCCCTCCGGAGCGGGCCTGCACGTCGGCCACCCCCTGGGCTACATCGCCACGGACGTCTCCGCGCGCTTCCAGCGGATGACCGGCCACAACGTCCTGCACACCCTGGGCTTCGACGCCTTCGGCCTGCCCGCCGAGCAGTACGCGGTGCAGACCGGCACGCACCCGCGCGCGTCCACCGAAGCCAACATGGAGAACATGAAGTCCCAGCTGCGCCGGCTGGGCCTGGGCCACGACAGGCGCCGGTCGTTCGCCACGATCGACCCGGACTACTACAAGTGGACCCAGTGGATCTTCCTGCAGATCTTCAACTCCTGGTACGACCACGACGCCGGACGCGCCCGCCCGATCGCCGAGCTGGTCGCCGGGTTCGAGTCCGGTGAGCGGCCCGTACCCGGGCACACGCGCGCGTGGAGCGAGCTGAGCGCCGCCGAGAAGGCCGACGTCCTGGGCGAGTTCCGGCTGGCCTACGCCTCCGACGCGCCGGTCAACTGGTGCCCCGGGCTGGGCACCGTGCTGGCCAACGAGGAGGTCACCGCCGAGGGCCGCTCCGAGCGCGGCAACTTCCCGGTCTTCAAGGCCAAGCTGCGCCAGTGGAACATGCGCATCACGGCCTACGCCGACCGGCTGCTGGAGGACCTGGAGGAGCTGGACTGGCCCGAGGCCATCAAGCTGCAGCAGCGCAACTGGATCGGCCGCTCCGAGGGCGCCCGCGTCGACTTCCCCATCGACGGCGAGCGCATCACCGTCTTCACCACCCGCCCCGACACCCTGTTCGGCGCCACCTACATGGTGCTGGCGCCCGAGCACCCGCTGGTCGAGAAGTTCACCCCGGCCGCATGGCCGGAGGGCACCCACGAGGTGTGGACCGGCGGCCACGCGACCCCGGGTGAGGCCGTCGCCGCCTACCGCGCCCAGGCCGCCTCCAAGTCCGACGTCGAACGGCAGGCCGAGGCCAAGGACAAGACCGGCGTCTTCATCGGCGCGTACGCGACCAACCCGGTCAACGGCGAGCAGGTCCCGGTCTTCATCGCCGACTACGTCCTGATGGGCTACGGCACCGGCGCGATCATGGCCGTCCCGGCCGGCGACCAGCGCGACTTCGAGTTCGCGCGCGCCTTCGAGCTGCCGATCCACTGCATCGTCGAGCCGACCGACGGCCGCGGCACGGACACCGCGACCTGGGAGAACGCCTTCGCATCGTACGACGCGAAGATCATCAACTCCTCGAACGACGAGGTCAGCCTGGACGGCCTGGGCGTGACCGAGGCCAAGGCCCGCATCACCGAGTGGCTGGAGCGGTCCGGCGTCGGCGAGGGCACCGTCAACTTCCGCCTGCGCGACTGGCTGTTCAGCCGCCAGCGCTACTGGGGCGAGCCCTTCCCGATCGTCTACGACGAGGACGGCATCGCCCACGCGCTGCCCGAGTCGATGCTGCCCCTGGAGCTGCCCGAGGTCGAGGACTACTCGCCGCGCACCTTCGACCCGGACGACGCCGACACCCAGCCCGAGACGCCGCTGTCGCGCAACGAGGAGTGGGTGAACGTCACGCTGGACCTGGGCGACGGACGTGGCCCGCGCGCGTACCGGCGTGAGACCAACACCATGCCCAACTGGGCGGGTTCCTGCTGGTACGAGCTGCGCTACCTGGACCCGCACAACTCCGAGAAGCTGGTCGACCCCGAGATCGAGCAGTACTGGATGGGTCCGCGCGAGGGCCTGCCGCACGGCGGTGTCGACCTGTACGTCGGCGGCGCCGAGCACGCCGTGCTGCACCTGCTGTACGCGCGCTTCTGGTCCAAGGTCCTGTACGACCTGGGTCACGTCTCGTCCGCCGAGCCGTTCCACAAGCTGTTCAACCAGGGCATGATCCAGGCCTACGTCTACCGCGACAGCCGCGGCATCGCGGTGCCGGCCGCCGAGGTGGAGGAACGCGAGGGCGCCTACTACTACCAGGGCGAGAAGGTCTCCCGGCTGCTGGGCAAGATGGGCAAGTCCCTGAAGAACGCCGTCACCCCGGACGAGATCTGCGCCGAGTACGGGGCCGACACGCTGCGCCTGTACGAGATGGCGATGGGCCCGCTGGACGTCTCCCGGCCGTGGGACACGCGCGCGGTGGTCGGCCAGTTCCGGCTGCTGCAACGGCTGTGGCGCAACGTCATCGACGAGGCGACCGGCGAGGTGACCGTCGTCGACGCCGAGGACGCCGTCATCGACGAGGAGACACTGCGCGCCCTGCACAAGGCGATCGACGGGGTCCGCGGTGACCTGGAGGGCATGCGCTTCAACACCGCCATCGCCAAGGTCACCGAGCTGAACAACCACCTGACCAAGGCGGGCGGGGCCGTGCCCCGCCCGGTCGCCGAGGCCCTGGTGCTGATGGTCGCGCCGCTGGCCCCGCACATCGCCGAGGAGCTGTGGCGCAGGCTGGGGCACACGGACTCCGTGGTGCACCAGGACTTCCCGGTGGCCGACCCGGCGTACGTGGTCGACGAGACCGTGACCTGCGTCGTGCAGGTCAAGGGCAAGGTCAAGGCGCGACTGGAGGTTTCGCCGTCGATCTCCGACGACGAGCTGGAGAAGGTCGCGCTGGAGGACGAGAAGGTCGTCGCCGCGCTGGGCGGTGCCGGGATCCGCAAGGTGATCGTGCGCGCGCCGAAGCTGGTGAACATCGTTCCGGCGTAACCGGCAGGAGCCGCGGACCGCTCTCGGGGTGGTCCCCTACGGGCAGGTTCGGGGTTCGTCCGGAACTCCGCACCTGCCCGTTGCGTTTACCGTTGAAGAGCGACGCGAGGCGCCGTGACGTCCTGAGGAGGAGCCCTTGTGGAAGCAGTGATCGCAGTCTTCGCCCTGCTCTTCGTGCTCTTCGTGGGGCTCGGGGTGTATGCCACCGTGAAGGCGGTCGGCGCCGCCAAGCGCGGCGTGGACCGCGGTATCACCCAGGCCCGCCGCACGGTCGAGGACCACACACTGCGCGCCAAGTCCTTCGCCCAGCCCGGAGCCGCGGGTGAACTCGCCCAGCTCAGGCTGAAGCTGCGCACCTCGATGCGCGCCACGCAGGACGCGCTGAACGCGGCCGTCGCCGAGGACGAGTCCCTGAAGGAGTCCGTCGGCCTCTTCGAACGGCTCAGCGCGCACGGCCACGAGCTGGACGACGAGCTCAAGCGCCTGGAGTCCGAGCCGAACCGCGCCGCGCTCACCGAGCGGCTGCCCGAGCTGCGCGAGCGCACCGAACGCATCACGCACTCGGCCGACTCGCTGCGCTGGGCGGCCCACGACCGCGCCCGCCGCTTCGCGGACGACGACCTCGACTCGCTCGGCGCACAGATCGACCTGGAGTCCGGGGCGCTGCGGCACTGGACGGCTCCGGAGCCGCAGCCCACGTCCTCGCAGCAGCCCACGTCCTCCCGGCAGCCGGACTCGCCGCCGCAGCCCGCGACGCAGCCGTGGCCCGAGGCACCCGCCTCCGATGCCGCCACGGCCGGGCAGACCTGGTCGGACGCCGCGCAGTCGGGCTCCGCGCCGGAGCCGGATCGGCCCGCCATCACGCCGCCGGGACCGCCCCCGGCCTACCCCTGGCAGAAGAAGCCCCGCCCCGAGAGCACCACTTGATCCGGCCACACGCGACGCAGGGCATCGGGGCCGGGCTGCCGCACGGGCGCTACGGCAGGTAACCTCCAGCTCATGTCCCGCCATGTCGCGATCGTCACCGATTCAACGGCCTACCTGCCGACCCGGACGATGGAGCGCCACGGCATCACAGCGGTACCTCTGACCGTGGTCCTCGGCGACCGGGCGCTGGAGGAGGGCACCGAGATCTCGACCCGCGCCCTCGCCCAGGCTTTGCAGAAGCGGCGTCCCGTGACGACCTCGCGACCCGCTCCCGCGCTCTTCGAGGAGACGTACCGCAAGGTCGCCGAGTCCGGCGCCACGGGCATCGTCTCCCTCCACCTCTCCGCCGAACTCTCCGGTACGTACGACGCGGCAGTTGCGGCCGCACGGCAGGCGCCGGTGCCGGTGCGGGTGGTGGACACCGGCATGATCGCGATGGCGCTCGGGTTCTGCGCGCTCGCCGCAGCGGAGGCCGCGGAGTCGGGCGGGGCGGTCGACGAGGCCGTCGCCGCCGCGGAGAAGAGGGCCGCGGGCACCTCCGCCTACTTCTACGTCGACACCCTCGACTACCTGCGGCGCGGCGGCCGTATCGGTGCCGCGCAGGCCCTGCTGGGCTCGGCGCTCGCGGTGAAGCCGCTGCTGCAGCTGACCGACGGCCGCATCGAACCGCTGGAGAAGGTGCGGACCGCGTCCAAGGCGATCGCCCGCCTGGAGGAGATCGCGGCCGACCGTGCGGGCAGCGCCCAGGTGGATGTCGCCGTTCACCATCTCGCCGCCCCGGACCGGGCGTCGGCCCTCGCCGACCGGTTGCGGACCCGAGTGCCCGGCCTGGCCGATCTGCATGTCAGCGAGGTCGGGGCGGTGATCGGGGCGCACACGGGGCCCGGGCTGCTGGGAGTCGTGGTTTCGCCCCGGTGAACGTTGCTGTGGGGCTCCGGTCACCCGTGTGAGGGGCGGAGTTATCCACAACCGGGGGACTGTCCCCGGGAAATGACCAAGATCATCGCGAGCGGGCCGAAGTGGCCGATCCTCGTCGCATGGCACTTCGATCACGTTCACGCACAGCGACCGCGACCAGTGGGCCGGGCCGTGGGCCGGCGTCCGACGGGCGCGTCCGCCCTCACCGACGGCCGCCTGCCGCGCGCGGGCGGGCCCGGCAGCGTCAAGCCTCGGCGGAGGAACTTCGCCGGCGCGCAGGGCTGCTGTTCGGCGAGCACGCCGGGTCGCTCGGGACTCCGGGGCAGGCCGAGCCGGTCGAACGGGCCGGGGAGCGGCGGGAGTCGGGGCAGGGACCGCCGGGGCCGCCGGGTTCCGTCGGTGTCGACGAGACTCCGCGAGGGCTGGCTGGCGGCGATGCTGTCGCCGAGGCGGACGACGGGGACGGTCGCGGAGCGGAGGGAAGCCGGCGGGAGCGGGCCGCGCTCGCGCTGCGCGAGCGAATGCCGCTGTGGTTGCAGTCCAGGTGTGGTCTGGAGCGGCGGAGCGTGCTGGCTCTGACCGTGGTGCTCGTCGTCGCAGCGGGGTTCGCCGTGCAGCACTTCTGGGCAGGCCGGACGCAGTCCGTGCGGCCGCCGGAGGTGGTGCGGGCGGCGGAGCCGTACGGGGAGCGGCAGACGGGGGAGGAGCGAGGTCCGGGCGCCGCCGGGGTGCCTGCCGGTGCTCCTTCCGGAGCTTCTGCCGGGTCCGTGAAGGCGGGGGCGGCGGCGATCGTCGTGGATGTCGGTGGCAAGGTCCGTGAACCAGGGATCCACCGGCTGCCGGCCGGCTCGCGGGTGGCGGACGCGCTGCACGCGGCGGGTGGGGTGAAGCCGGGCACCAGCACCGACGGGCTCAACCGTGCCCGGTTCCTCGTGGACGGCGAGCAGGTGATCGTCGGGGGACCGGCCTCCGCCACGGGACCTGGGGCGGGCGGTGCCGCTCCCGGTGGGCCGGCCGGGGCTGCGGCGGCCGCACCGGCCGCTCCGGTCTCCCTCAACACGGCCACCGCGGACCAGCTCGACACCCTGCCGGGCGTCGGCCCGGTGCTGGCGCAGCACATCATCGACTACCGCACGCAGCACGGCGGCTTCCGTTCCGTGGACGAGCTGCGTGAGGTGAACGGCATCGGTGACCGCCGCTTCGCCGACCTGCGGAATCTCGTACGGCCATGAGGAGCCTCCCCGGCCCGCCGGTGCGGCAGGACGAGGAAGCGTCCGGGCTCCGCCCCACCCGGTCGTCCGTGCACGCTTCCTCAGGTACCCGTCTCGGCACTGCCCGCCCACGCCAGGACGGGCCGGCGGATCTGCGGCTCGTACCACCCGCCCTCGCGGCCTGGGGCACGGCGGCGCTGGTGCTGGACGCGGCGCCGGAGTGGGTGCTCGGCATCGTGATCGGTTGTCTGGTGGCCCTCGGACTGCTGCCGCTGGCCCTGCGGCCCCGGGCGGCGTCATGGCCGCGAGCCTCGGCCGCAGCCCTGCTGATGTGCGTCGCCGCGGCCGCCGCCTCGGCCGGGCTGCACGGGGCGGATCTGCGCCGGGGGCCCGTGCCCGGCCTGGCACGGGAGTACGCGAGGGTGACCGCCGAGGTCGAGCTCACGTCAGACCCGCGGCTCACCCGGCCGGAGGTCCGGGGTGATCACGTGGCCCCGACGGCCGTGCTGATCGACGCCCACGTACGGCGCGTCCAGGAGGCGGGAGGCACGGCGGTGGCGACGCGGGCACCGGTGCTGGTGATCGTGGACCCGGACGCGGCCCGTCCCGGTCGGGTTGCCGGTGGGCGCGGCCCGTCACCGTGGCTCGGCCTGCTGCCGTCGACGCGGCTGCGGGTAGTTGCGCGGCTGGCGCCCCCGATGACGGGCGGCGACCGGGTCGCGGCAGTGCTGCGGGTGCGGGGCCAGGGCGAACCCGACGTGGTGGGACGGCCCTCGGGGCCGCAGCGGCTGGCCGGGCGGCTGCGTGCCGGGCTGCGGGAGGCGACCGACGGGCTGCCTGCGGACGCCCGGGCGCTGTTGCCGGGCCTGGTGGTGGGGGACACCTCGCGGATCACACCGGAGTTGGAGGAGGCGTTCAAGGAGACCGATCTCACGCACACGCTGGCCGTGTCCGGGGCCAACTTCACGATCCTCCTCGCGCTGCTGCTCGGGCCGCCCGGCCTGGCGCAGCACGTCGAGCGGCGGGGGCTCGCGCCTGGGCTCGGTATCTCGCTGCGCGGGACGGCGGTGCTCGGGGGTGCGCTCTCGCTCGGGTTCGTCGTCGTGTGCCGACCGGATCCGAGTGTGGTGCGTGCCGCGGCCTGCGGAGCCGTGGCGCTGCTCGCCCTGGCGACCGGCCGCCGGAGGTCGATGATCCCGGCGCTGGCGACGGCGGTCCTGCTGCTGGTGCTGTACGACCCCTGGCTGGCGCGGAGTTACGGGTTCCTGCTGTCCGTCGTGGCGACCGGCGCCCTGCTCACGCTCGCGCCGCGCTGGAGCGCCGGGCTGAGGCGGCGCGGGGTGCCGCCGAGGGTGGCCGAGGCGCTGGGCGCCGCCGCAGCCGCGCAGGCCCTGTGCGCGCCGATCGTCGCCGTGCTGTCGGCGCGGGTGAGTCTGGTGGCGGTGCCCTGCAATCTGCTCGCGGAGTTCGCGATCGCGCCGGCGACCGTGCTGGGGTTCGCGGCGCTGGCCACGGCGCCGGCGGCGATGCCGGTGGCCAAGGCCCTGGCGTGGTGCGCGCACTGGCCCGCGGAGTGGATCGCTCAGATCGCCCGGGCCGGGGCGGCGCTGCCGGGCGGGGGAGTGGACTGGCCGGGCAGCTGGGCGGGTGCGGCGCTGCTCCTGGCCGTGACCCTGGTCGTGGTGTTCGTCGGACGGCGGTTGCTCGGGCATCCCTGGTGGTGCGGGGTCTGCGGAGTGCTGCTGGCACTGGTGGTGGTGCAGCCGCCGCCGCTGACCCGGGTGGTCACGGGCTGGCCGCCGCCGGGCTGGCGGCTGGTGATGTGTGACGTGGGCCAGGGCGATGCCCTGGTGCTCGCGGCGGGCGAGGGGACCGGCGTGGTGGTGGACGCCGGGCCCGACCCGCAGCTCGTCGACCACTGCCTGCGCTCGCTGGGCATCAGCAGGATTCCGCTGGTCGTGCTCACCCACTTCCACGCCGATCACGTGGCGGGCCTGCCCGGGGTTCTGCGCGGACGGGCGGTGGGCGCGATCGAGACGACGGGGTTCGAAGAGCCCGCGGACCAGGCCGCGTTCGTGCGGAGGCTGGCGGCGAGGCAGCGGATTCCCGTGACCCGGGCAGCGGCCGGGGAGCAGCGGCGCACGGGGGAGTTGTCCTGGCAGGTGGTGTGGCCGCCCCCGAGCCCGCCTCCGGACACGCCTCCGGACACGCCTCCGGGCTCGCCTCCGGGGGTGCTTCCGGCCCCTCCGGCGCCGGCGCCGGAGGGGCCGAACGACGCCAGTGTCGCCATGCTGGTCCGCTCGGCCGGACTGCGCCTGCTGCTTCTCGGAGACCTGGAGCCCCCGGCGCAGCGGGCACTGGCGCGGTCACCGGCGGCCGAGGCGCTGGAGGAGGTGGATGTGCTGAAGGTCGCCCACCACGGCTCGGCCTACCAGGACCCCGGCCTCATGGGCCGGGCCGCCCCGCGGCTGGCCCTCATCTCCTGCGGCGAGGACAACTCCTACGGACACCCGGCGCCCGGCACGGTCGCGGCGCTGCGCGCCGGGGGCGCGGCGGTGCTGCGGACGGACCGGGACGGCGCGCTCGCGGTCGTAGGAGGGGGCGGAGAGCTGAAGGTGGCGCGAGACTGAGGGCATGAACTCTGCACAGGTTGATGCCTATCTCCGCCGACTGGGAGTCGAGCACCCGGCGTGGCCCACCGTCGACGCGCTGCGCGAACTGCACCTGCGCCACCTGCAGACCGTGCCGTTCGAGAACCTCTCGATCCATCTGGGCGAGGAGATCGTGCTGGAGGAGAAGCGGCTGCTGGACAAGGTGGTGGGCGCGCGGCGCGGCGGGTTCTGCTACGAACTCAACGGATCCTTCGGCGCGTTGCTCGCCACGCTGGGATACGACGTGGCACTGCTGGCGGCACGGGTGTACGGCGACGAGGGGCGGCTCGGGATTCCCTATGACCATCTCGCGCTGCGGGTGCGGACGGTGGACGGGGGCGACTGGCTGGCCGATGTCGGGTTCGGGGCGCACAGCCATCTCCCGCTGGCGTTTGGGGACCGGGGAGAGCAGGAGGACCCGGGCGGCACGTTCCGGATCGTCGAGGCGGGGCCGGACGCGGCCGGGGTGCGCGGCGGGCACGGCACGGTGGAGGCGGCGGACCTGGACGTGTTCCGGGACGGCGGACCGCAGTACCGCCTGGAGGTACGGCCGCGGGCGCTCGGTGACTTCGTGGCCGGGGTGTGGTGGCACAGCACGTCGTCGGTGTCGCATTTCACGCGGTCGCTTGTCTGCTCGCGGGTGACGGACGACGGAGGCAGGATCACGCTCAGCGGGCGCAGGCTGAAGGTGACGGCGGCCGACGGGACGCGGGAGGAGCGGGAGCTGGAGACGGACGGGGAGGTGCTCGGGGTGTACCGGGAGCGGTTCGGGGTCGAGCTCGACAAGGTGCCGGCCCTGCGAAATCCCGCGTAGCAGTCAATTCCGGCCACACGTGGCTACTCGTGCGTAGTACCAGCACATCTGCTGGATTCCCGTGATGTGGTCCTGTGTTGCCTCGAAAGCCTCACCAGTGGTCGAATGCGTCTTCGGCGATGTGTGATCAACAGTGAGCAACAGGCGATTTCGAGTCACTCAGAGGAGTCGTGGATGATCGGCCGCTGGCGGGGAAGCCGCACCAACCGGGTGCAACGGACGAGTCCCCTGGCGGCGGTGCCGACCCCGCCGAGCGCGGGGGCGCTGTCCTGCCGGGTCCTGGACCCGGTCAACGAGCCGGTCAGGCACGCGGAGTTCGCGGTCACGGACGCCGTGGGGCGGCCGGTGGTCAGCGGAGGAGCGGACCCGTACGGGTCGTTCGTGACGACGGTGCCCGCGGGGGAGTACCGGCTCGCGGTGTCGGCGGAGGGGTACACGCCCTACCGGGCGACCACCCAGGTCGCGGAGAACACGCTCGCGTCGCTCGGGGACGTGACGCTGCAGGTGGCCCGGCCTCCGGAGCTTCCCGATGCCGGTGACTGGGAGATCGAGCCGGCGCACTCCTCGATCGGGTTCACCGCGCGGCACATCGGACTGGCCCGGATCCACGGGCAGTTCAAGTCGTTCGCGGGGGTCATCCGGGTCGCCGATCCGCTGGAGCGGTCGGCGATGCACGTGGTGATCGACGCCGCGTCCATCGACACCAACATGAGGATGCGCGACGACCATCTGCGCTCCCCGGACTTCCTGGACGTCGAGACGTTTCCGACGCTGGAGTTCTACAGCGAACGGTTCGTGCACAAGGGCGGGAACCGGTGGGCCGTGACGGGGGCACTGTCGCTGCACGGCGTGACGCGGACGGTCACGCTGGACACGGAGTACCTGGGGCTGGGCAACGGCATGGAGGGCGAGGTGCGGGCGGCGTGCCGGGCCACGACCGAGCTGCACCGGGACGACTTCACCGTGAACTGGCAGACCATGCTGGCGCGGGGCATCGCGGTGGTGGGGCCGAGCATCAGGGTCGACCTCGATGTGCAGGTCGTCCGCAAGGGCTGAGCGGCCGGGCCGCGACGCGGTGTCGGACAATGTCCGGCGTGAGTGATGTGCGACATGTGCTGGTACTGCCCGACCGTGATGCCGCGGAAGAGGTGGTGGAGGCACTGCGGGAGCGGTTCGGGGTCGTCGAGGAGCCCCGGCTGGTGCGGGACGCGCTGGCCGGAGAGGACGACGCCGAGGACGCGCAGTGGCTGGTCGTCCTGCGGGACGAGGACGAGCGGCTGGACCCCGGGAAGCTGGACGGGCTGGCCGGCGAGTGGGAGGGCTGGCGGGAGGAACCGTAGGCGCCCGGTGCCCGGTCTTCCGCCCACGCGTCCCGGTCCGCCGGAGCCGGCTGTCAGTGGCGCGTGGGATGCTTGTCGCGATGGCCAGGAAGACTGCGCATGACGACCCCCTCGCCCCGGTGACGCTCGCCGTGGGCCAGGAGGACCTGCTCCTCGACCGTGCGATGCAGGAGGTGGTGGCCGCCGCGAAGGCCGCCGACGCCGACACCGACGTACGGGACCTGACCCCGGACCAGCTGCAGCCCGGCACGCTCGCCGAGCTGACGAGCCCCTCGCTCTTCGCGGAGCGCAAGGTCGTGGTCGTACGCAACGCCCAGGACCTGGCGGCCGACACGATCAAGGACGTGAAGGCCTATCTCGGCTCCCCCGCCGAGGAGATCACCCTCGTGCTGCTGCATGCCGGCGGGGCCAAGGGCAAGGGGCTGCTCGACGCGGCGCGCAAGGCCGGGGCGCGTGAGGTGGCCTGCCCGAAGATGACGAAGCCGGCGGACCGGCTGGCGTTCGTGCGGGGTGAGTTCAGGACGACGGGGAGATCCGCCACGCCGGAGGCGTGCCAGGCGCTCGTCGACGCCATCGGCAGCGATCTGCGGGAGCTGGCCTCGGCGGTGTCGCAGCTGGTCGCGGACGTCGAGGGGACGATCGACGAGGCGGTCGTCGGGCGGTACTACACCGGGCGGGCCGAGGCGTCGAGTTTCACGGTCGCCGACCGGGCGGTCGAGGGGCGGGCAGCGGAGGCCCTGGAGGCGTTGCGCTGGTCCCTGTCGACCGGGGTCGCGCCGGTGCTGATCACGAGTGCGCTCGCGCAGGGCGTCCGGGCGATCGGCAAGCTGTCGTCCGCGCGCGGGGGACGGCCGGCCGATCTCGCGCGGGAGCTGGGAATGCCGCCGTGGAAGATCGACCGGGTGCGGCAGCAGATGCGGGGCTGGACTCCGGACGGGGTGTCGATCGCGCTGCGGGCCGTGGCCGAGGCGGACGCGGGCGTGAAGGGCGGGGGCGACGACCCCGAGTACGCGCTGGAGAAGGCAGTGGTCACCATCGCCCGCGCGGCGCGCTCCAGAGGGCGAAGCTAGGGCCTGTCGTCTGGATCAGGCCGCAGACGCGGGCCTGGCACGCGCCTCTGCCGCTTGTCGTCGGTTGCCGCCCCCCATCCCCAGCAGGTTCCCCTCGCGGTCGTGGAACCAGGCGCCGCGTTCGCCCCGTGCGCCCTTGCTCGGGTAGTTCCCCTCGATCTCGGCGCTGCCGCCCCGGGTGCGCAAGCCGGGGGGTGTCGACCTCCTCGAACACCACGCCGCGCCGCTTCAGCCCGGCGACCGCCGCCTCGATGTCCTCGACCTCCCACGCCATCTGCGTGAAGGTGCCGGGCGAGGATCCCGTCGAGCGGAACAGGACGAACCCCCGCGCCGCCGCACCGGTAGAGCAGCCCGCCGGTGCGTTGGTGTCGTCCGTGTCCATGCTTCCACTGTGCCGTGATCGAGTCGCCCTCCTCCTGCCGAGGAGGAGAATCGGGTGTATCAGCCGTACGTCGCCAAATGACGGAGAGGTGGCGAAGGCCATGGCTGAACACCCGCACGCAGCGCTGGTCCGCAAGGGATTCGAGGCCTTCTCGCGGGGTGACATGGACACCTTGCGGGGGCTGATCGCGGCCGATGCCACCCACCACGTGCCCGGCAGTCACCCGTTGTCGGGCGACTTCAAAGGGGTGGACTCGATCATCGAGATGTACGAGCGGCTCGGCGAGGAGAGCAACGGAACGGCGCGTGCCGACCTGATCGGCATCTGTGTCGACGGCCGCGGGCACGCCGTCGGCATGACCCGCTTCACGGCCGAGCGCAACGGCAAGCACCTCGACGACACCGGCTGCATCATCTTCCGGATCGTCGGCGACAAGGTCACCGACCTCGACGAATGCGTCGAGGACATCGAGAAGAACAACGAGTTCTGGTCCTGAACAGGCCGAAGGCCCCGCCGGCCGCTCTGGGGAAGAGCGGAAGGCGGGGCCTTCGGTTCAAGCTGCAGGATCCGCGCCCGCGTGGCGAACGCAGGCCGCGCGCGGATCCGAGGGGTGCCGGACGGGAGCGGATGAGAGAGGGCCCGCTCGATTCCCTCCGGCGTCACATCAGATGTCAGCCCTTGAGCGCGTCGACCTTCTGAGCCAGCGCAGACTTCTTGTTGGCAGCCTGGTTCTTGTGGATGACGCCCTTCGAGACGGCCTTGTCGAGCTGACGCGCGGCGACGCGCTGGTACTCGGTGGCCTTCTCGGCGTCACCCGCGGCAGCCGCCTCACGGGCCTTGCGGATCGCGGTCTTGAGGGAGGACTTGACGGCCTTGTTGCGCTGCCGCGCCTTCTCGTTGGTCTTGATCCGCTTGATCTGGGACTTGATGTTCGCCACGAATGAGCCTTCTCAGGTTCTGGCACGAGGGCGCACGGACACCGCACGATTCCCGCACCGGGTGATTTCTTGAGGTCGTGCCTCCTGCGAGAGGGCATGAGGCACAGCCACCCAGGCTACCAGCGGCCACTCCTGCGGCCCAAACCCGTCCATGGTCCCCGCCCGTGGGACCATGGAGGCTACGTATCGATCCGACCCGAGACCGCAGACACTGCGGACGCCTCAAGAATCAGGACCCTGCGTGCCCGCGATCCCCAGCCACGTGCCCGAGCCGAGCCGTACCGACCCGGCTCTGATCCGCAACTTCTGCATCATCGCGCACATCGACCACGGCAAGTCCACGCTCGCCGACCGGATGCTCCAGCTGACTGGAGTGGTCGAGCAGCGGCAGATGCGCGCCCAGTACCTCGACCGCATGGACATCGAGCGCGAGCGTGGCATCACGATCAAGTCACAGGCCGTGCGACTGCCGTGGGCCCCGACCCATGACAAGAACGACACGCACATCCTCAACATGATCGACACCCCGGGGCACGTCGACTTCACCTATGAGGTCTCCCGGTCGCTCGCCGCGTGCGAGGGGACCATCCTCCTGGTCGACGCCGCCCAGGGCATCGAGGCGCAGACCCTCGCCAACCTCTACCTGGCGATGGAGAACGAACTCACGATCATCCCCGTACTCAACAAGATCGACCTGCCGGCCGCGCAGCCCGAGAAGTTCTCCGAGGAGCTCGCCAACCTGGTCGGGTGCGACCCCGAGGACGTGCTCAAGGTGTCCGCCAAGACCGGCCTGGGCGTCGAGGCGCTGCTCGACAAGGTCGTCGCGGAGATCCCCCCGCCGGTCGGCGTCGCGGACGCCCCCGCCCGCGCGATGATCTTCGACTCGGTCTACGACTCCTACCGCGGTGTCGTGACGTACGTCCGTGTCATCGACGGCAAGCTCAACAGGCGCGAGCGGATCCGGATGATGTCCACCGGCGCCACGCACGAGCTGCTGGAGATCGGCACCAACTCGCCGGAGATGCTCCCCGCCGACGGTCTCGGCGTCGGCGAGGTGGGCTATCTGATCACCGGCGTGAAGGACGTCCGCCAGTCCAAGGTCGGTGACACCGTCACCAGCCAGCAGAAGGGGGCCACGGAGGCGCTCGGCGGCTACAAGGACCCCAAGCCCATGGTGTTCTCGGGCCTGTACCCGCTGGACGGATCGGACTACCCCGAGCTGCGCGAGGCCCTGGACAAGCTGCAGCTCAACGACGCCGCCCTGGTCTACGAGCCGGAGACCTCCGCGGCCCTCGGCTTCGGCTTCCGTGTCGGCTTCCTCGGGCTGCTGCACCTGGACGTGATCCGGGAGCGGCTGGAGCGGGAGTTCGGCCTCGACCTCATCGCCACCGCGCCGAACGTGGTCTACCGCGTCCTCATGGAGGACGGCGTCGAGCACACGGTCACCAACCCGAGCGAGTTCCCCGAGGGCAAGATCTCGGAGGTGTACGAGCCGGTGGTACGGGCCACCATCCTGGCGCCCAGTGAGTTCATCGGCTCGATCATGGAGCTGTGCCAGACCCGGCGCGGTGTCCTGCTCGGCATGGACTACCTCTCGGAGGACCGGGTGGAGATCCGCTACACCCTGCCGCTCGCCGAGATCGTCTTCGACTTCTTCGACCAGCTGAAGTCCAAGACCCGCGGCTACGCCTCGCTCGACTACGAGCCCACCGGCGAGCAGACCTCCAGCCTGGTCAAGGTCGACATCCTGCTGCACGGCGACAAGGTCGACGCCTTCTCGGCGATCACCCACAAGGACCAGGCGTACGCGTACGGCGTACGGCTCGTCGCCAAGCTCAGGGAGCTCATCCCGCGGCAGGCCTTCGAGGTGCCGGTCCAGGCCGCCATCGGCTCCCGGGTCATCGCCCGCGAGACCATCCGCGCCATCCGCAAGGACGTCCTCGCCAAGTGCTACGGCGGTGACATCTCCCGTAAGCGGAAGCTGCTGGAGAAGCAGAAGGAAGGCAAGAAGCGGATGAAGATGGTGGGTTCCGTAGAGGTTCCGCAGGAGGCGTTCATCGCCGTCCTGTCGAGCGATGACAGCGCGGGTTCGGGCAAGGGCAAGAAGTAATCACGGATTACCGTGGGTTACGCCGCAATCCGGGTAGAAAGGGGCTCGTCGCGCGAAAGTGCGGCGGGCCCCTGTGCGTAGGCGGGGTAGCTCTCTGTACGAAGTGACAGGCCGCAGCCCCTTACGCAGGGGCCGGTCGCCCTCTACTCTGATCCCTGCTCGATAGTTACTCGCGAGTTAAACAACGGCTCGTGACCTGCACCTCGTGAGTGAAACCCAGCCGCACCTGAGCCAGCCGCACCGTCGCGGGCCCCGGAGGATGTCGTGAGCGACACACAGACCCTGATCGAGAACCGTCCGCCGTCCGTGGCGGGCCTCTTCCTGGAGCGCGTGGCGGCCACGCCGGACGCCGAGGCCTATCGGTACCCGGTCCCGTCGTCGGCGGACCAGGGGCCGGACGACTGGAAGTCGCTGAGCTGGGCGCAGGCAGCCGAGCGGGTCTACGCCATCGCGGCGGGGCTCATCGAGCTGGGTGTGCAGCCCGAGCAGCGCGTGGCCCTCGCCGCCGGCACCCGGATCGAGTGGATCCTCGCCGACCTCGGCATCATGTGCGCCGGCGCGGCCACGACCACGGTGTATCCGCAGACCAACGCCGACGAGTCCGCGTACATCCTGTCGGACTCCGAGAGCCGGGTGCTGATCGCGGAGAACGCCGAGCAGCTGGCCAAGGCCAAGGAGAAGCGCGCCGAGCTGCCCGAGCTGACGCATGTCGTGGTGATCGACGCGGCCGGTGTCGAGACCGCCGACTGGATCCTCACCCTGGACGAGCTGGAGAAGCGCGGCGCGGCCCGGCTGGAGAAGGATCCCGACCTGGTCAAGGAGCGGGTCGGAGCGATCACCAGGGACCAGCTGGCCACCCTCATCTACACCTCCGGCACCACGGGCCGCCCCAAGGGCGTGCGCCTGCCGCACGACAACTGGTCGTACATGGCGAAGGCGATCGCCGCGACGGGTCTGGTGAGCACCGAGGACGTGCAGTACCTGTGGCTGCCCCTCGCGCACGTCTTCGGCAAGGTCCTGACCTCCGGGCAGATCGAGGTCGGGCACGTCACAGCCGTGGACGGCAGGGTCGACAAGATCATCGAGAATCTGCCGGTGGTGCAGCCGACGTACATGGCCGCCGTGCCGCGCATCTTCGAGAAGGTCTACAACGGTGTGGCCGCGAAGGCCCGTGCGGGCGGAGGGGCCAAGTACAAGATCTTCCAGTGGGCCGCCGAGGTCGCCCGCGAGTACGCCAAGGTCTCCCAGGACAACTTCCGGCGGACCGGGACGGCGTCCGTGCCGTTCGGGCTGGGCGCCAAGCACAAGGTCGCCGACGCTCTGGTGTTCGCCAAGATCCGTGAAGCCTTCGGCGGGAACCTGCGGGCCTGCGTCTCCGGTTCCGCCGCCCTGGCGCCGGAGATCGGCTACTTCTTCGCGGGCGCCGGCATCCACATCCTGGAGGGCTACGGCCTGACCGAGTCCTCGGCGGCGTCCTTCGTGAACCCGGGCGAGGCCTACCGCACCGGAACGGTCGGCAAGCCGCTGCCCGGCACGGAGGTGCGGATCGCCGACGACGGGGAGATCCTGCTGCGGGGCCCGGGCATCATGGAGGGCTACCACAAGCTGCCCGAGAAGACCGCCGAGGTGCTCGAGCCGGACGGCTGGTTCCACACCGGGGACATCGGGGAGCTGTCGCCCGACGGATACCTGCGGATCACCGACCGCAAGAAGGACCTCATCAAGACCTCGGGCGGCAAGTACATCGCCCCGGCGGAGGTCGAGGGGCAGTTCAAGGCGGTGTGCCCGTACGTGTCCAACATCCTGGTGCACGGGGCCGACCGGAACTTCTGCACGGCGCTCATCGCGCTCGACGAGATCGCGATCACGGAGTGGGCCAAGGACAACGGCCTGGAGGGCAAGCCGTACGCGGAGATCGTGGCGGCGCCGCAGACCGTCGAGATGGTCGACGGGTATGTGAAGCAGCTCAACGAGGGGCTTCAGCGCTGGCAGACCATCAAGAAGTTCCGGCTGCTGCCGCGGGATCTCGACGTCGAGCACGGTGAGATCACGCCGAGCCTGAAGCTGAAGCGGCCGGTGGTGGAGCGGGAGTACAAGCATCTGATCGAGGAGATGTACGACGGGTCCCGCGAGGCGTAGGGAGTGGCGGGGCTGTGCGGCGGGGTGCGTGCCGTCGGGGCTTGTCGCGCCCACGCGGCGGAGTCGCACCTCGGTACAGCCCCGCACCCCTGAGCACCGTGTTCCACCCCGCGTCTCAGCTCACGGATCTCCGTCCTGAGGCGCTCCACCTCCCTGCCCTTGCGGTAGAGGTCCAGGAAGTCGCTGACCTTGGCCCCGAGGACCCAGGGGTCGAAGGGCTTGGCCAGGTAGTCCGCGGCTCCGGTCGCGTAGCCGCGGAAGGCGTAGCCCGAGTCGTCGTCCGCGCCGGTGAGGAAGACGATCGGGACGTCCCGGGTCTGGTCGAGGCGTTTGATGTGGGCGGCCGTCTCGAAGCCGTCCATGCCGGGCATCCGGATGCCGAGCAGGACGGGCGGGATCGGCTGCCGCAGCAGGGCCTTCATCGCCTCCTCGCCCGAACGGGCGCGTACCAGCGGCTCGTTGAGCGAGGCGAGGATCGTCTCCAGGGCGGCCAGGTTGTCCTCCATGTCGTCGACGAGGAGGATGCCGGCGCGTCGAAGTGAGTGGCCGTGTCGCTCATGCCTCTTCTTCCGTGCCCTCGGGGTCCGGCAGCGCGCACACGACCGTCAGCAGACCCTCGGGGCCCACCGGCTTGGGCACATGGTCGTCGGCGCAGCGAAGTCAGGTTCAGACGTCATGAAGTTGACGTCACCGGTGAGGTCCTTCCAGACCCCCGAGACGCCCCCGAACGGTCGACCTGGGCGTCGAGCGGCTGGTTCGCATCGTTGACCCGGGACGTCCACAGGCCCCGGCCCGGGCTGGCCGCGAGCAGGGGACGCAGACCGGATGCACGAATCTGACCGTCTTCGTGCCGGTCTTCGACCACAGGAGTAGCACGGTTCTCACTCATGGCGGCCCACTTCGGTAACTCGGCGCTTATGGGCGTGGTCAGTCTGTCACTCTGTCGGCATCGACTGTGGCGTATTCGTACGAACTGCCCGGGGAGCTGTCCATGGGGGCCATTCCGACGCAACGGGAGACCGCCTCCCGTGCCTCAGAGGCGCCTGCACACGCGTGGGAGACGCCCGTGCCGGTCCAGGAGGGGCCCGTTTCCGAGGAGCCCGCACCAATGGCGGAGGCGATCACACCGTCCGCGGAGGTGATCACACCCTCCGCCGGGGCGCTCGCCCCCGATTCGCGCGCGCCGGCAGGCGCGGCGCCCGCACAGGAGCGCGCGCGGGCGCACACGGCCCTGCCCGGCAGTTCCCTCGCGCCGGGCGCCGCCCGCGCCCTGGTGCGCGCCGCGCTCGCCGAGTGGACCGGGCTCGGCCTGCCCGGCGCCGAGCACCTCACCGGCCGCCTCGCCGACGACGCCACGCTCGTCGTCAGCGAACTCGTCACCAACGCCGTCGTGCACGCCGGCACCGACGTCGAGATGGAGTGCCGGCTGGAAGGCGACGCCCCCGGCACGGCCGCGCTCGTCGTCGAGGTCTCCGACCACCACCCCTCACGCGCCCCGCGCGGCAGCGAGCCGGAGACCCCGCACGGCACCCCCGAGTACGGGCGGGGCCTGCGGCTCGTCGGCGCGCTCTCCGAGGCCTGGGGGATCACGTACCGCACGGGCCGCAAGACCGTCTGGGCGCGGCTGCTCGCCGAGGGGTGCGCGGCGGGCGAGCAGATCGAGGCGTACGCCGGGGAGCACGCGCTGGCGCGCGGCCTGCGGGTCGCGGAGATCCTGGCGCCCGAGCCGGGCCCGGGCGACGAAGTCGGGGAAGCCGTACGGGCCTGGCGTGGCGGCGGAGAGCTGTGGGACCTGCGTGAAGCAGGAGAGACCTGGGACTCGCGGGAAGGCGGGGAGGCACGGGACTGGCCCGACTTACGGGAGGCCCGTGACCTGCGTGACTGGAACGACCTACGGGACTGGCGGGACCGGCACGAGAACCACGGCGGACCGAACGGCCCCGACGGCGCATGGCTCGGCCGCGGCGCCCTCTCCTTCCTCGCCGAGGCCTCCGACCTGCTCGCAGGACAGCTCGACGAGGACCTGGTCGCGGCCCTCGCCGGGCAGCTGATCGTGCCGCGGCTGGCCGACTGGTGCGCGGTGTGGCTGGAGGACGAGGCCACCGGCGGAGGCTGGAGCGGCGGAGCCGGCGCGGGCGGCCCGCGCCTTGCCCGGGTCTGGCACGGCAGCGAGAACCGTATCGAGGAACTGCGCCGCGTCCTGGAAAAGGACCCGCCGCAGCCGTTCGACCCGAGAGGGGCGTCCCCCTTGGAACGCGGCCGGGAGCAGGGCAGGGCCGGGCCCGTCGACTACCCGTGGCCCGGCGAGGCGCTCGGCGACGGCGAGCCCGGCTCGGCGCTCGCGTACCGGCTGGTCGCCGGTGGGCGCCCGCTGGGCACCCTCGTCATCGGACGCTCAGGGAAGGCCGGCTTCCCCGACGAGATCACCGGCCTCGTCGAGGATCTCGGCCGCCGGGTGGCCCTCGCCATCGGCGCCGCCCGCCGGTACGCCCGCCAGGCCACCATCAGCGCCGTCCTCCAGCGCGGACTGCTGCCCGGCGCCGTGGCCGAGATCCCCGGCCTGCGCAGCGCCCTCGTCTACGAGCCGTGCGACAAGGGCGGGCCCAGCGGCGACTTCTACGACCTGTTCCCGGCCGGCGACGGCCGCTGGTGCTTCGCCGTGGGCGACGTCCAGGGCAAGGGGCCCGAGGCGGCCGTGGTGATCGGCCTGGCCCGGCCCTGGCTGCGACTGCTGGCCCGCGAGGGCTACCGGGTCGCCGACGTTCTGGACCGCCTCAACCAGCTCCTGCTCGACGACGCCACGGAGGCCGCGGACGCGGCGGCACGGGCACTGGTGGCCGCGGGAGCCCGGCCGACCCCGCCCGGTGACGGCCCCCAGACGCGCTTCCTGTCCCTGCTGTACGGGGAACTCGTCCCCTTCGACGGCGGTGTCCGCTGCACCGTCGCCTCCGCCGGGCACCCGCTGCCGCTGCTGCTCGGGGCGGGCGGCGAGGTCCACGCGTGCGCGCAGCCGCAGACCCTGCTGGGCGTCGTCGAGGACGCCACCTACGCCAGCGAGACCTTCGAGCTGCGCTCCGGCGACACGCTGCTGTGCGTCACCGACGGCGTGACCGAGCGCCGCTCCGGCTCCCGCCAGTTCGACGACGGGGACGGACTCGCGGCGGCGCTGGCCGGGTGCGCCGGGCTGGACGCGGAGCTGATAGCCGAGCGGATCAAACGGCTGGTGCACGACTTCGGGGCGCGGCCCCCGGCGGACGATCTCGCGCTGCTGGTGCTCCAGGCGGATTGACCGCGCGGGTGCTGGACAATGGAGGGCATGCCTTCCGCACTCCCCGACGGCGAGCCCGTCCCCGACGACGGCACGCTGCCCGCGTCCGCGCTCGCCGGGGCCGCCGATCGTCCGCTCGGGTTCTACCTGCACGTTCCGTATTGCGCGACCCGCTGCGGCTACTGCGACTTCAACACGTACACCGCGACCGAGCTGCGCGGCACCGGCGGCGTGCTCGCGTCGCGCGACAACTACGCCGGGACGCTGGCCGACGAGGTCCGGCTGGCGCGCAAGGTGCTGGGCGACGATCCGCGGCCGGTCCGCACGGTGTTCGTGGGCGGCGGCACGCCCACGCTGCTGGACGCCGGTGACCTCGTACGGATGCTGCGGGCCGTCCGCGACGAGTTCGGGCTGGCGGAGGACGCCGAGGTCACGACGGAGGCGAATCCCGAGTCGGTCGACCCCGCGTACCTGGCGACGCTGCGCGAGGGCGGCTTCAACCGGATCTCGTTCGGGATGCAGAGCGCCAGGCAGCACGTGCTGAAGGTGCTGGACCGCACGCACACGCCGGGGCGGCCCGAGGCGTGTGTGGCGGAGGCGCGGGCGGCAGGGTTCGAGCATGTGAATCTCGACCTGATCTACGGCACGCCGGGTGAGTCCGACGACGACTGGCGGGCGTCGCTGGACGCGGTGCTGGGGGCCGGGCCGGATCATGTCAGCGCGTATGCGTTGATCGTCGAGGAGGGCACGCAGCTGGCCCGGCGGATTCGCCGGGGCGAGGTGCCCATGACGGACGACGACGTGCACGCCGACCGGTACCTGATCGCGGACGAGGTTCTCTCCGGAGCGGGTTTCGAGTGGTACGAGGTGTCGAACTGGGCGACCTCCGAAGCCGGGCGGTGCCTGCACAACGAGCTGTACTGGCGGGGGGCCGACTGGTGGGGGGCCGGGCCCGGTGCGCACAGTCACGTGGGCGGGGTGCGGTGGTGGAACGTGAAGCATCCCGGGGCGTACGCGGGGGCGCTGGCCGCGGGGCGGTCGCCCGGGGCGGGGCGTGAGCTGCTGTCCGGCGAGGACCGGCGGGTCGAGCGGATCCTCCTGGAGCTGCGGCTTCGGGAGGGTGTGCCGCTGTCCTTGTTGCGTGAGGAGGGGCTGGCAGCTTCGCGCAGGGCTCTGTCGGACGGGCTGCTGCAGGAAGGCCCGTACGGGGAGGGGCGGGCTGCGCTGACGCTGCGAGGGCGGTTGCTGGCGGACGGGGTGGTGCGGGACCTGGTGGACTGAGACGCCGGGCACCGGCGCCGCGGGCGGGTGGGTCCGCGGCGCCGGCGGAACGGGGGTGCCGCCGCACCCACCCGTGCCGCTCCCAGCGGCACGACGGCCCACGGCCAGGCGGACCCGAGGGCCGCAGGGGGGCGGGCCGGGGCTGTGGCCGAGCGGGATGCGGGGCGTGTGCCGCAGCTCCTGCGGCCGGGGCGCTACGCCGGAGCCGTGACGAAGTCGATCAGCTCTTCCACCCGGCCCAGCAGTTCCGGTTCCAGGTCCTTGTACGAGTGGACCCCCGACAGGATCCGCTGCCACGCCGCCCCCGTGTTCTCCGGCCAGCCCAGGGCCCGGCACACCCCCGTCTTCCAGTCCTGGCCCCTCGGTACCCGGGGCCACGCCCCGATGCCCAGGGACGACGGTTTCACCGCCTCCCAGATGTCGATGTACGGGTGGCCCACCACCAGGGCGTGCTCGCTCGTCACCGACTCGGCGATGCGCCACTCCTTCGTGCCGGGGACCAGGTGGTCGACCAGCACCCCCAGCCGCGCGTCCGGCCCGGGTGCGAATTCGGCCACGATCGACGGCAGGTCGTCGACGCCCTCCAGGTACTCCACGACCACGCCCTCGATGCGCAGGTCGTCGCCCCATACCTTCTCGACCAGCTCGGCGTCGTGGCGGCCCTCGACGTAGATGCGGCCGGCGCGCGCGACACGTGCGCGTGCGCCGGGGACGGCCACCGAACCGGAGGCCGTGCGGGCCGCACGTGCGGGGCCGCCCGGCGCGGGGCGGACGAGCGTGACCACCCTGCCCTCCAGCAGGAAGCCGCGCGGCTCCATCGGGAACACCCGGTGCTTGCCGAAGCGGTCCTCCAGCGTCACCGTGCCCGCCTCGCAGCGGATCACCGCGCCGCAGAAGCCGGTCCCCGGCTCCTCCACCACCAGGCCCGGCTCCGCCGGAACCTCGGGCACCGGCTTCGGCTTCTTCCACGGCGGGGTCAGATCGGCGGAGTACTGGCGCATTCGAACGACGATAGGAGAAGGCGAACGGCGATCACCGCGACACGCCGAAACGCGCCGCCAGCGCGTCCCGTTGCGCCCGCACGAACGCGGCGTCCACCACCGCTCCGTGACCGGGTACGTACACCGCGTCCTCGCCGCCGAGGCCGAGCAGCCGGTCCAGGGCGGCCGGCCAGTGCGACGGCACCGCGTCGGGGCCCGCCTGGGGCTCCCCGGACTCCTCGACCAGGTCACCGCAGAACACCACCTCCGGATCACCCGGCACCAGCACCGCCAGGTCGTGGGCGGTGTGCCCCGGGCCGACGTTCGCCAGCAGCACCTGCCGGCCACCGCCCAGGTCCAGGGTCCACTCACCGGAGACCAGGTGGCCCGGCGGGGCCAGCCGCTCCGCCGCCTCCTCGGCCGTGGGCGCCGCCAGGCCGTTCCGTACCGCGTCCGCGCGCAGCTCCTCGCGGTCCCGCACCCGCGTCAGCAGCGCGTCCACGCCCACCGCGCCGAACACCTCCGCGTCCGTGAACGCCGCCGCCCCGAAGACATGGTCGAAGTGCGGATGGGTCAGCGCGAGATGTGTCACACGGTGGCCCGTGAGCGACCGCGCCTGCGCGCGCAGCTTCGCGCCCTCGGCGAGACTCGACCCCGCGTCGATCAAGAGGACCGCGCCCTCCCCGGCGACCAGCCCCGCCGTGCAGTCCCACACCGGCAGCCGGCACCGCCCCACCCCGGCGGCCACGCGCTCCCATCCGAGGTCTTCCCAAGTCACCGTCATACGGCGACGCTAGCGGTGCGCCCCGCTCGGGGCACGGCACCGCACGACCAGCCTTGCCGGGGGTGTA
>NZ_JBHVCP010000049.1:0-57006 GCF_042803315.1 Streptomyces sp. NPDC057424 | reverse complement strand
CCCGATTTCCTCGGTGCTTTCCAGGTTCCCGCTTCCGCGTTTCCCTTTCCGGCGGCTCCGACTTTATCAGAAGTTCCGGGCCGGACTGACCGGCCGCTCATTTCCGATTCATCGGTAGAGGCTTCAATGAAATCAACGTTTCAAGAAGCAGGTAGATGTTCGCAATGGCCGGTCTGGGACTAGAGCCCATCTGCAGGCAACTGTTCAAATCTACCTCCCCACACTTGCCGTGTCAACGGCTCCTGCGGGGCGAAGAGGAGACTAGCAGCTGAACGGAGGTGGTCGCACATCCGGCGGCCGGAGGGGCGATCAGGCAGCCGTGGGGACGGTCGCGCTGCGTTCCGCTGCCTCGACGTCGCCGGTCTCTCCGGCGCGGGCGGCACGGCCGCCCAGGACGTAGACGTAGGCCAGGAAGGCCGCTTCGGCGGCCACCCCGATGCTGATGCGGGCCCAGGTGGGGAGGCCGGACGGGGTGACGAAGCCTTCGATGGCGCCTGAGACGAAGAGGACGAGAGCGAGGCCGATGGCCATGCCTATGGCGGCTCGGCCCTCTTCCGCGAGTGCCGTGCGCCGTGTCCGGGGGCCGGGGTCGATGACGGTCCAGCCGAGACGCAGGCCGGTGCCCGCCGCGACGAAGACGGCGGTCAGTTCGAGCAGGCCGTGCGGGAGGACCAGGCCGAGAAACGTGTCGAGGCGGCCGGCCGAGGACATCAGGCCCACGCCGATGCCGAGGTTGAGCATGTTCTGGAAGAGGATCCAGAGAACCGGTAGCCCCAGGAAGACCCCGAGGATGAGGCACAGGGCGGCGGCCCAGGCGTTGTTCGTCCAGACCTGGGCGGCGAAGCTGGCGGCGGGGTGGCTGGAGTAGTACGTCTCGTACTGGCCACCGGGGCGGGTGAGCTCGCGGAGTTCGCTGGGCGCCGCGATGGACGCCTGGACTTCGGGGTGGGTGCCGATCCACCAGCCCAGGAGGGCCGCGACGGCCGTCGACAGGAGCGCGGTGGGTACCCACCAGTGGCGCGACTTGTAGACGGCGGCAGGGAAACCGTGCGCCAGGAATCGCGTGACATCGCGCCAGGAGGCGCGTCGGGTGCCGGTCACGGCGCCACGCGCGCGTGCCACGAGTTGGCTGAGCCGGCCGGTCAGCTGCGGGTCGGGGGCGCTGGACTGGATCAGGGAGAGGTGCGTCGCGGTGCGCTGGTAGAGGGTGACGAGTTCGTCGGCCTCGGCGCCGTTGAGGCGGCGCTGGCGACGGAGGAGGGCTTCGAGGCGGTCCCACTCCGCTCGGTGGGCGGAGACGAAGACGTCGAGGTCCATCGGTGTGCCTGCTCCTCGGCTGGTCGTCGGAGGCTCGTCGTGGATCAGCTTGTCGTACTACGGTGCGATGCGCCCTCAGCTTGGCAGACTGGCCCTGTCGGGGGCAGGGCAGGGGAAGGACGACGGGCGTGAGTGAGCTGGTGACGGGTGAGGCCGTGGCGTTGGAGCTGCGGCCCGCGAGGCTGCCCAGCAGGGCGCTGGCCGTGCTGCTCGATCTGGTGGCGGCCATGGCCGTCTACGTCGCGGTGACCGTCGCGCTGGTCGTTTCCACGGCCTCGCTCGACGAGGCGGCGCAGACGGCGCTGTCGATCGCCACGTTCGTTCTCGTGCTGGTGGGCGGGCCGATCGCGGTGGAGACGCTGAGTCACGGGCGCTCGCTCGGGAAGATGGCGTGCGGATTGCGTGTGGTGCGGGACGACGGGGGTCCGATCCGGTTCCGGCATGCCCTGGTGAGGGGCCTGATCGGCGTGATCGAGATCCTCATGACGTTTGGGATCGTCGCCTGTGTCGCCTCGTTCGTGTCTGCGCGGGGGCGTCGGTTGGGGGATGTGTTCGCGGGGACGCTCGTCGTGCGGGAGCGGATTCCGGTCACGCGGACCGGCTTTGTGCCGCCTCCTCCGCCCTGGCTGGCGGGGCGGTTCTCGGGGCTCGATCTGTCCGCGGTGCCCGACGGACTGTGGCTCGCCGTCCGGCAGTACCTGACGCGCATGCAGCAGCTGGATCCGCAGGTGGGCGGGTCGATGGCGGAGCGGCTGGCGTCGGATCTGGCGGAGCGTACGGGGGCTCCGGTGCCGCAGGGTGTGCCGCCGGCGGCGTATCTGGCGGCGGTCGTGCAGGAGCGGCAGGCGCGGGAGGCCCGGCGCGCTTTCGGGAGCGACGCGGTCCAGACGGCCCCGTCCGCCGCAGGTTCGTGGCCGAACGGCCCGGTGGGTACGGGCGATACACCGGCTGCGCCCCGGCCTGCGGTGTATACGCAGCCGTCGCCCCGCCCCCGTGAGGCGGCGTCCGAGCCGTCCGGCTGGGAGCGGCCCGCTGAGTCACCGGAGGTCTCGGCGGACGAGCGGCCCGGCACCGGGTTCGTGCCGCCGGCGTAGCGGAGGGCCTGTCGGGCCCCGGGCGCGGCTGTCCGCTCAGGTGAACACCGACGGCGGTGATTCCAGGTCTTCGAGCTCTATGCCGGGGGCGGCGAGCACCACGTCGCCGGCGAGGTGCACGGTGTGCTGCTCGCCCGTGTCCAGGGCTGTGACCTGGTATTCGTCCACGGTCAGGGGGCCGTTGTCAGTGGCGTGTGCTTCGCTTTTCACCAAGGCCCAGGACTGGTCCACAGTGCGTGGGGCGAGGACCGGGTCCGTGAAGGCGACGAGGCGTACGCGGGTGGCGGCTGCGGAGGGGGTGAGGCGCAGGAGACGGGCGGTGGCGACGAGGAACGCCGGGGAGGTGCCGGTGAAGGCGTGGGCGCGCACATTGCCTTCGGTGGCCTCGGTGCCGGTGGGGTCGGTGCGGACCCAGGTGACGCCGTCGAGGGCGGCGCCGCGGACCTGCCAGGCGGCGGTGTGGAGTTCGAGGCGGAGGGGGCGGCCCAGTTCGTCGAGGGTGAGGTCGACGGAGCCGTGGTGATCGCCCTCTGGGGTGGTCAGCCGGGAGACGTAGCGCCAGCCGGAGGGGCCGGGGGCGCACTGGAAGTGTTCTTCCGCGAGGGGGGTGTGATCGTGCGGATCGTGGAGCGAATAGCGGCCGTGGGGCATGGGGGTCCTGGGTCTTGACGGGCTGGGCCGGTCGTCGGTCCGTCAAACGGGGCAGGCCCCCGGCACGGGGGTGCGGGGGCCTGCCTCGGAGATCCGAACCGGCAGCGAACTGGCCGGCAGGGGTGCTGCTCGGGCTCAGTAGCGGTAGTGGTCCGGCTTGAACGGGCCCTCGACCTGGACGCCGATGTACTCGGCCTGCTCGGGGCGGAGCGTGGTCAGCTTCACGCCGAGCGCGTCGAGGTGGAGGCGGGCGACCTTCTCGTCGAGGTGCTTGGGCAGCACGTAGACGCCGGTCGGGTACTCGTCGGGCTTGGTGAACAGCTCGATCTGGGCCAGGGTCTGGTCCGCGAAGGAGTTGGACATCACGAACGACGGGTGGCCGGTGGCGTTGCCCAGGTTCAGCAGGCGGCCCTCGGACAGGACGATGAGCACCTTGCCGTCGGGGAAGGTCCAGGTGTGGACCTGCGGCTTGACCTCGTCCTTCACGATCCCGGGGATCTTGGCGAGGCCGGCCATGTCGATCTCGTTGTCGAAGTGGCCGATGTTGCCGACGATGGCCTGGTGCTTCATCTTGGCCATGTCCGAGGCCATGATGATGTCCTTGTTGCCGGTCGTGGTGATGAAGATGTCGGCCTTGTCGACGACCTCGTCGAGGGTCGTGACCTGGAAGCCGTCCATCGCGGCCTGGAGGGCGCAGATCGGGTCGATCTCGGTGACGATCACGCGGGCGCCCTGTCCGCGCAGGGACTCCGCGCAGCCCTTGCCCACGTCGCCGTAGCCGAAGACGACCGCGGTCTTGCCGCCGATGAGGACGTCGGTGGCGCGGTTGATGCCGTCGATGAGGGAGTGGCGGCAGCCGTACTTGTTGTCGAACTTCGACTTGGTGACGGCGTCGTTGACGTTGATCGCCGGGAAGAGGAGGACGCCGTCGCGCTGCATCTCGTACAGGCGGTGGACGCCGGTCGTGGTCTCCTCGGTGACGCCGCGGATCTCCGAGGACAGCTGGGTCCACTTCTGGGGGTTCTCGCCCAGGGTGCGGGTCAGCAGTTCGAGGATGACGCGGTGCTCGTCGGACTCGGCGGTGTCGGGCGAGGGGACCTTGCCGTCCTTCTCGTACTCGACGCCCTTGTGGACGAGGAGAGTGGCGTCGCCGCCGTCGTCCAGGATCATGTTGGGGCCGCCGGTGGGGCTGTCCGGCCAGGTCAGGGCCTGCTCGGTGCACCACCAGTACTCGTCCAGGGTCTCGCCCTTCCAGGCGAAGACCGGGACGCCCTGGGGGTTGTCCACGGTGCCGTTCGGGCCGACGGCGATGGCGGCGGCCGCGTGGTCCTGGGTGGAGAAGATGTTGCAGGAGGCCCAGCGGACCTGCGCGCCGAGGGCGACCAGGGTCTCGATGAGCACGGCGGTCTGCACGGTCATGTGCAGGGAGCCGGTGACGCGGGCGCCGGCCAGGGGCTGCGCCTCGGCGTACTCCTTGCGGATCGCCATCAGGCCCGGCATCTCGTGCTCGGCGAGGGTGATCTCCTTGCGGCCGAACGCGGCCAGGGAGAGGTCGGCGACCTTGAAGTCCTGTCGGTTGTCGACAGTCGTCATTGCGAGCTGCTCCTCGGGGTTGGGGCGAGGTGGGTACGGCTGGTCTGCGCGGCGGCGGACACAGGAGTGCCCGGAAGAGGACACAGGCATGCCCGCGTACGCGCAGCGCAGTCCGTCGGAGGCCCTCTCTCCCTCGGCCGGTCCGCGAGAGGACCGCCCGACCGCCATCAGCAGCGACGTCTGGCTCCGTCCCAAGCTACACCGGGGGCGGGTGCGAACCCCAGTCCGCCCGCGAACACATCGAGCCGATCATGTGACGGGTCCGGGGACGGCGACGGGGCCCGCCGAGTGGTCCGGCGGGCCCCGTGGGCGCGGGAGGAGGGGTCAGTGGGCCGTGGGGGCCGGGCCTCCGGGCGAGGCCTCGGCGTCGGGGCCCTTGGCCGCCTCGGTCTCGCTGTAGATGTCCGGCTCGAGGTAGATGACGCGGGCGATGGGGACGGCCTCGCGGATGCGGGCCTCGGCGGCGTTGATGGCGGCGGCGATCTCGGAGGCGGTCTCCTCGTGGCGGACGGCGATCTTGGCGGCGACCAGGAGTTCCTCGGGGCCGAGGTGGAGTGTGCGCATGTGGATGATGCGGGTGACCGTGTCGCCGTCGACGACGGCGGCCTCGATCTTCTGGGTCTCCTCGACGCCGGCGGACTCGCCGAGCAGCAGCGACTTGGTCTCGGCGGCGAGGACGAGGGCGATCAGGATGAGCAGGATGCCGATGCAGAGGGTGCCGATGCCGTCCCAGACGCTGTCGCCGGTGAGCAGGGCGAGGCCGACGCCGCCGAGCGCGAGGATCAGGCCGACGAGGGCGCCGAGGTCCTCCAGGAGGACGACCGGGAGCTCGGGGGCCTTGGCGTGGCGGACGAACTCCTTCCAGGAGCGCTTGCCCCGCAGGACGTTGGACTCCTTGATGGCCATGCGGAAGGAGAAGGTCTCGGCGATGATCGCGAAGACCAGGACGCCGACCGGCCAGTACCAGTTCGTCAGCTCGTGCGGGTGCTTGATCTTCTCGTAGCCCTCGTAGAGGGCGAACATGCCGCCGACGGAGAAGAGGACGATGGAGACGAGGAAGGCGTAGATGTAGCGCTCGCGGCCGTAGCCGAAGGGGTGTTGCGGGGTGGCCTCGCGCTTCGCCTTCTTGCCGCCGAGCAGGAGGAGCGCCTGGTTGCCGGAGTCGGCGAGCGAGTGGACGGATTCGGCGAGCATCGACGACGAGCCGCTGAAGATGAACGCCACGAACTTCGCTACCGCGATCGCGAGGTTGGCGGCCAGTGCCGCCACGATCGCCTTGGTGCCGCCTGACGCGCTCATAGGTTCGCGTTGTCCCTTCGTACGCCGTTCCAGGGCCGGGACACCGCCTTGATGCGGCGCCCGTGGCTTTGCCCGTGCTTGACGGTGGGCCATTGTTGCAGCCCGTTCGGGCCGCGGTGCTTCAGGTCACCAGCACGGGCGGCTTCGAGATGGTCAGGCGACGACCGTGGCCCGGAAGAGCGTTCCCGTTCCGGCTACTTCGGCCCTTTCGCCGGCCGGGACGAAGACGGATCGGCCCGGGGTCAGGTCGTGCTCGCCGGCCCGGACGGTGCCGGCCGTGCAGAGCAGGATCTGCGGGGTCGGGCGGGTGAGGTCGTGAGCGGCGCCGGCCTCGGGAAGGACGTAGCGGGAGAGGCGGAACTCGTCGATGGGGGTCTCGTAGACTTCCTCGCCGTCCGGGGAGGCCTCGGGGCGCAGGACGCCGGGGTCGCCGGGGAGGAAGCGGACGATGCGCAGGAGTTCGGGGACGTCGACGTGCTTGGGGGTCAGGCCGCAGCGCAGGACGTTGTCGGAGTTGGCCATGATCTCCACGCCGAGGCCGTTCAGATAGGCGTGCGGGACGCCGGCGCCCAGGTAGAGGGCCTCGCCGGGCTGGAGCCGGACGTGGTTCAGCAGCATCGCGGCGATGACGCCGGGGTCGCCCGGGTAGTGGTGGGCGATGTCGGCGTAGGGGGCGTAGGCGCCGCCCAGGCGGGTGCAGGCGGTCGCCGCTTCCGCGACCGTGCGGGACATCTCGTCGGGGTCGGCGGTGAGGATCGCTGTGAGGACCTCGCGCAGGGCGGCGTCCTCGGGGTGGGCGTGCAGCAGGTCGACGTAGGGCTTGAGGGAGTCCATTCCGAGGTCGTCGAGCAGGGCCGCGGCCTCCAGCGGCGCGCGGAAGCCGCACAGGCCGTCGAACTCGGTGAGCGCGCAGATCAGTTCGGGCTTGTGGTTGGCGTCCTTGTAGTTGCGGTGCGGGGCGTCCACGGGGACGCCCCGGTGCTCCTCGTCCGCGTAGCCCTCTTCGGCCTGCGCCAGGTCGGGGTGGACCTGGAGGGAGAGCGGGGCGCCCGCGGCGAGGATCTTGAGGAGGAACGGCAGCCGGGGGCCGAACTTGGCGACGGCGGCGGGTCCGAGTTCCTTCTCGGGGGCGGCGGCGACGACCTCGACGAGCGTGCCCCGGCCGGTGCGCGAGGGCGCGCCCGGGTGGGCGCCCATCCACATCTCCGCCTGCGGTTCGCCGGTCGGTTCGGTGCCGAGCAGCTGCGGGATGGCGGTCGTCGAACCCCAGGCGTAGGGGCGGATGGTGTTGTCGAGGCGGTCCATGGGGTTCTCTCTGCGTGTGCGGGGTGCGGGCGCTTCAGGGTGTCCCGGGCAAGATCAGGCCCTCGAAGCGAGCGCCAGGTAAACCGCGGCGAAATCCGTGATGGCGATCAGTTCCGCGAGGGTCTCCAGTTCGCCGCCCTCCTCCGGTTCCAGTTCGCTGATCGGTGTGTCGTGGCTGAGGGCCAGCTCGCGGGCGCCGGGGGCGGCGGTGAGGCCGCCGATGGGGCGGTCGCGGAGCAGCACCACCCGCGCGTGCAGGGCGGGTGGTTCCTCGACGCGGTCGCGGAAGAAGTCGTCGGGGTCGGCGCTGGCGGCCAGCGGGCCGGCGAGCAGGGCGCCGTGGGCGGCCAGGGCCTCGGGGAGTTCGGCGACGACCGCGGGGGTGCCGGACAGTTCGGCGAGCGCGGCGGCGAAGCGGCGGCCCGCGGGTCCGGCCGAGACGCCCTCGGTCCAGACGATCGGGAGCGCGTCGGCGAGTTCGGCGGCCAGCGTCTTGGCGGCGTTGCTGTACGTGGCGATGGCCGGGCCGCAGCGTTCGGCGACGCGGTCGAGGCGGTCGGCGACCTTGCCGAGGGCGTCCGGTGGGGCGGCGAGCACGCCCGTGCGGTCCAGGAGGGCGAGGAGCGGGGTGAGCAGGGCCCACAGGACGCCGGGGGCGGACGCGGCCAGGGGCTCGTCCTGGTCGTACGGGGCGGTCGCCATGGGCATGAACAGGCCGTGCGAGCCGTGCACGGTGTCGGCGAGCGGGGTGCGGCCGGGGGCCACGGCGGCGACGGTGCAGCCTCGGCGGTAGGCCTGCTCGGCGAGGAGGGACAAGCCGGGTTCGGTGCCGTCGGGGGTGGTGATCAGCAGGAGGTCCACGGAGCCGACCCAGCCGGGCAGTTCCCAGCGCAGGGCGCCCGCGGCGGGGGCGACGCCGGTGGGGGCGAGGCGGGTGACCGGACTGCCGGCACCGGCGAGCGTGCCGATGAGGTCGGCGGCGTGGGTGGCCGCGGCACCCGGGCCGGCGATGAGCACCGCGCGGGGGCGGCCGTCCGGTTTGAGGTCGTTGACGCCCGCCTCGGCGGCATGGCGGGCGGCCGTGCGGACGCGGGCGCCGGCTTCTGCGGCGCCGCGGAGCAGCCCGCGGTGGTCGGCCTCGGCGAGGCCCTCCGGGGAGTCGAGCAGCGATTCGTCGAGCATGGGCGGCAGCTTCCCATCGCCGGGGTCCGATATGAGGGTGTCCTGAAGCGTGCCCGCTGTGCCGGGGGCTATGTGCACCGAAGTGTCGCCCGGGTGCCTGAGCCCCCGCCGGTCACGCGGGGCGGCGGGCCTCGTCGACGAGCAGGACGGGAATGCCGTCGCGGACGGGGTAGGCCAGACCGCAACTGGTGTCGGTGCAGATCAGTTCGCTGTCCTGCTCCGTGAGGGGGGAGTGGCAGGCCGGGCAGGCGAGGATCTCGAGGAGGCCGGATTCGAGGGGCATGGGGTTTCCTTCGAGGTGCGGGCGCTTGGGGTCGTGCCTGGTCAGGTTACCGCCGGTGGGGGTGGGGCCTCAGCCCCTGATGATCCCCAGCACCTCGTCCCGCACCCGGGCCATCGTCTCGGCGTTTCTCGCCTCCGCGTTCAGGCGCAGCAGCGGTTCCGTGTTGGACGGGCGGACGTTGAACCACCAGTCGGCGGCGGAGACCGTGAGCCCGTCGAGCTCGTCGAGGGTGATGCCCTCGCGGGTGCCGTACGCGGAGCGGATCGCGGCGAGGCTGGCCTGCTGGTCGGAGACCGTGGAGTTGATCTCGCCGGAGCCGGCGTAGCGGTCGTACTGGGCCACGAGGGAGGACAAGGGGCCGTCCTGGCCGCCCAGGGCCGCGAGGACGTGGAGGGCGGCCAGCATGCCCGTGTCGGCGTTCCAGAAGTCACGGAAGTAGTAGTGCGCGGAGTGCTCGCCACCGAAGATCGCGCCGGTGCGGGCCATCTCGGCCTTGATGAAGGAGTGGCCCACGCGGGTGCGGACCGGGCTGCCGCCGTTCTCCTCGACGACCTCGGGGACCGACCAGGACGTGATCAGGTTGTGGATGACCGTGCCCTTGCCTCCGTGCCGGGCCAGTTCGCGGGAGGCGACCAGGGCGGTGATCGCCGACGGGGAGACCGGCTCACCGCGCTCGTCGACGACGAAGCAGCGGTCGGCGTCGCCGTCGAAGGCGAGACCCAGGTCGGCGCCCTCCTCGCGGACCCGCTTCTGAAGGTCGACGAGGTTGGCCGGGTCGAGGGGGTTGGCCTCGTGGTTGGGGAAGGTGCCGTCGAGTTCGAAGTACATCGGGACCAGCGTCAGGGGCAGGCCGGCGAAGACCTCGGGGACCGTGTGCCCGCCCATGCCGTTGCCCGCGTCGACGACGGCCTTCAGGGGGCGGATGGAGGTCAGGTCGACGAGGGAGCGCAGATGCGCCGCGTAGTCGGACAGCGTGTCGCGGCCGGTGATCGTGCCCGCCTTCGCGGCCGGGTCCGGGGCGCCCGACTCGCTCCATCCCTCGACCAGTTCGCGGATCTCCGCGAGGCCGGTGTCCTGGCCGACCGGGGCGGCGCCCGAGCGGCACAGCTTGATGCCGTTGTACTGCGCCGGGTTGTGCGAGGCGGTGAACATGGCGCCCGGCAGGTTCAGCGCGCCGGAGGCGTAGTACAGCTGGTCCGTCGAGCAGAGGCCGATCTCCGTCACGTCCGCGCCCAGGGCCGCCGCCCCACGCGCGAAGGCACGCGACAGGCCCGGTGAGGAGGGCCGCATGTCGTGCCCGGTCGCGATGGCGCTCGCGCCGGTGACCCGCACGAAGGCCGCCCCGAAGAGCTCGGCCAGGGACTCGTCCCACTGGTCGGGGACGACCCCGCGTACGTCGTACGCCTTCACGACCTGCGACAGATCAGCAGCCACGGCCAACCTTCCTGAAAAAGTACTGTCGGTCCGCTCAAACTACCCCTGCCCGCCGACAGCGCGCTGGGCGGACGCCCGGAGGGCTCCCGTCCGTCACCTCAGGTCAGGGCGGCACCCAGCCCGGAGCCGGGTTCTGCGGGGAGATCCTCTGCCGAGGACGCCGCCGGAGCCGTTGGCGGCGGCCAGGAGCTCGGGCGACCGTCCGGACTCGCGGGCGGCGGTCACCTGGAGGGCACCGAAGAGGGCGCTGGCGGGGGTGTCCGAGCCGGTCGCGGCGACGCCGAGGCGGCCGGGCAGATCCCGGCGGGCGGGAGGAGTGTGCCACCGGTCGAGACACGTTTCCGCCACCTGCTCGCCGTCCGGGCCTGGCAACTCCGGGAAGGGCCGGTAACAGGTCTGCGTGGCCTGGGCGATCCGGTACTGGACGGGCCGGGATCTGCGCGCCGGGGACGACGTCGGAGGCGGCGAACTGGGCGGCGGCGAAGGCGACTCCCCGGCTCGCCGCGCATCAGTGGGTGCGCGTGCGGTGCAGCCGAGGAAGGGGGTCAGTTGTCGGGCGAGCGCAGGACCCGCAGATGGCCGCGCCGCGCGACCTCCATCGGGTCGGCCCCGCGGCCTCCGCCGCCGGCCCCGGCCGCCCGCTCCTGGGGACGGGCCGCCTCACGCACGGCGTTCGCAAGGGCTTCCAGGTCGTCACCGCTGGGGCGGGCCGGAGCCGAACCGTCGAGGAGCCGGACGACCTCCCAGCCGCGCGGGGCGGTGAGGCGCTCGGAATGCTCGGCGCACAGGTCGTAACAGTGGGGTTCGGCGTAGGTGGCGAGCGGGCCGAGGACCGCGGTCGAGTCGGCGTAGACGTACGTCAGCGTCGCGACGGCGGGACGGCCGCAGGCGGTGCGCGAACAGCGACGTACAGGGCTCACGACGTTGGACGGTACCGCACTCTTGAGCGGGCCGCGACGACTCTCCACCAGGTCACTCCCCCGTGTCGTGTTGTGAAACGCCCCACACACCCCTTTGGGCACACCTTGCTGACCTGCCAGGACATCGACGTCCAAGATGTCGAACGACCCCGCAAGCGGTCAAGAGTCGCCGTAAAAACCTCAATTGCCGTGAGGTCACCGGTCTCGACGGTATACGGATTTGAGCCCAACGTTGGCTTGAATGGTCGTGTAGCGACATGCCGCGCGGCGCGGCCGGAACCCGTCCGTGCCGCCGTGCGGTACCGGGCACAGGGACGCCGCGGGGACTACCCTTCACCAGTGATGGACAAGCCCGTAACGCCCCGTGCCGCCGCCCCCGGGCCCCGCCGTCGTGATCGCCACGGACGGGGCATGCGCGGCCCGATCGCACCGCCGCAGGTGCCGCTCGCCGCGAGCCGAGCGGAGGCGTTCGCCGATCTGGTGCAGGACTCCGTGGAGCGCCTGGAGCGGCGGTGGCCGCAGCTCGCCGACATCGACTTCCTGGTCCTCGAGGTGCCGCGGCTCGACGGGCCCGGCCAGGCCTGGAACGACGAGGCGGTTCCGCTCGGCGGCACGATCAGCGCGCGCGACGGCCGCCCCGCGCGTGTGGTCGTCTACCGGCGGCCGGTCGAGATCCGCACCAAGGGGCGCGACGAGCGGGCGGCGCTGGTGCACGAGGTCGTCGTCGAGCAGGTCGCCGAGATCCTGGGGCTGACGCCGGAGACGGTGGATCCGCGGTACGGCGAGGACCAGGGCTGAGACGGCTGCCGGCCGGCAGCCCTACTTCTGGAGCACCGAGAGGTCCTCGTCCGCCTCCGGTACGGCCACCGTTCCCCGGTCGTCCGGCAGTGTCTGCACGGTGAAGGCGGGGACGCCGCCCTCGCTCACCGTCAGGGTGCGGGCCCCGTAGACCGGGCCGCCGGAGACCGGCTCGACCGTGAGCGCGTAGGTGCCCTTCAGGCCGCTGGGGGCCGGGGGCTCGATGTCCTGGGTCGTGCCGGCCTTGATCGTGTACGTCTTCGACACCGGGGTGCCGCCCTCGCTGCCGGCCGAGGCGGTGACCTTGACCGTGGCGGCGGCGCCCGGGGCCGTCAAGGACAGGGTGCTGCCCTTGCCGCTGTTGTCCGCGGACGTCGCGCGTGTGCCGACGGGGCGGGTGGCCGGGATGAACGCCGTCTCCTGTTTGCCGCCCTTGCCGCGTACGACCCGCAGGGCCGCCACGACCGGCACGGACCGGTCCGTCGGGGTCAGCACCAGGGAGCCCGCTTCGCCGCGGGTGACGTCGCCCAGGTCGACGGCGGTCGTCATGCCGCCCTTGACGTGCACCGTCTCGTGACCGGCCGGGGTGATCGGACCGGAGGGGGAGGCGAGGCGCACCTTCAGGTCCGCGTCGGCGTCGCCGGGGGTGAAGGCGACCAGGCGCACGGCGGTGGCGTCCTTGGGGATGCCGGGCAGGACCAGGCTGCCCGACGGGTCCGTGGACGCGGCCAGCCAGTCGCCGCCGAGCTTGTCGTCCAGGGCCTGCACGGCGGCACCGACGCGTCCGCTGCGGACGTTGACGTGCACGGTGAGGTTGGTCTGCCGCGCGTCGCTGAGGGTGGACAGCAGGACCGGTTCGCTGGAGTGCGGCTGGACCGTGATGCCCTCCCCCACCGCGGACTTGAGGGCGCCGTCCTTGCCGTAGAGCTCGATGTCGACCACGGCGGCCGAGTCGTCGGGGTTCGTCAGGTGGACGTAGTCGGTGCGGTCCGCTTCCGTGCTGGCGCCGGGGAACCAGAAGTCGGTGTCCGGAGCGGTGCAGTTGACGCCCTGCAGCCCGCGCCCGGTGCCCGCGGCGACCTCGGTCGTCTCCTGGACGGTCCAGCCGGGCGCGAATCTGCCGTCCGCGGTCCCGAGGAGGGCGGGCGCGTCGCCGCCGGAGCTGTCGCCGGTGACCGGCTTGCCGGGTTCCTTGGGAGTCAGCCCGGGTTTCGCGGGCTTGTCCTTGCCGGAGCTCCCGTCGTCCTTGCCCTTGTCCTCGCCGTCGCCCGAGGCGTCCGCCGACTCCTCGGTGGCCGCGCGGAGTTCGGCCTTGCCGTCACTCCCGGTGCCCTTCGTGACGGGCGTGAAGGAGGTGTAGGTCGTCTCGGCGAGGTCGGACGTACTGGGCGCCGGGCACAGCAGGCTCGTGCGCTCCACGGGCAGTTGGGCGGCCGCCTTTGCGGCGGTGTCCGTACCCGGGTCGTCCGGCTGGGACAGTGCGGCGAAGCCGGTGACGGCGGCGAGCGCGGTCGTGCCGGCGATCAGGGACAGGGTGGTGCGGTTCACTGCTGGCTCCCGTCGGGACGCTCACTGCCCGTGCCGTGGGGGTGATGCTGCTGCGCCGGGTCGTAGGGCGTGCCGTAGCCCTGCTGGTAGGCCTGGTCGTAACCCTGCTGGTCGTGCTGGTCGTACGAGGGGGTCTGGCCCTGGCCGCCGTACGCGTACGGGTCGTACTGGCCGCCCTGGTACGGGTCCGCCTGGTACTGCTGCCCGTAGGCGTCCGCCGGGTACGGGGCGTTCTGGTACTGGTCGCCGTAGCCCGCGTACTCGCCGTTCTGGTAGCCGGCGTTGTCCCACTCACCGTAGTTCTGCTGCTGGGGCACCGGCGCCGGCGGCTGCTCCGGCTGTGCGGGCGGGAACTCCTCGGGTCCGGCGGCCTCTTCGGCCTCCGCCTCCGCCTGGGCGCGCAGACGACGCGCGCGGCGGCCCTCGCCCGAGACGGCCTGGGCCGGGACGAGCGGCTCCTCGGGGAGGTCGTCGTCGATGTCGCGGCGGCGGCCGGGCAGGGCGAGCACCACGAGGACGACGGCGAGCAGACCCTGGGCCCACAGCCAGGCCGTGTGACCGATCGGGTCGTCGTAGGTGACGTCCAGCCTGCCGCCGGTGGCGGGGAGTGTGAAGCCCTGGGCCCAGCCGTCGACCGTGGTACGGGTCAGCGGCTTCCCGTCGAGCGTGGCGGACCAGCCGTCGGAGGCGGAGTCGGCGAGGCGCAGCACGCGTCCGCCGGTGCCGGTCGGGATCGTGGTGTGGATGTCGACGGGCCCGGCGGCGACGGGCTGCGGGGTGCCGGAGGCGGGGACGATGGTCGCGCGCGCGACCTCCCGGTTGACACGCCACAGCGCTCCGCCGTCCTGCTGGCTGAGCCGGGTCAGCCCCGGAGTGGCGTCCAGGACGCGGGTGACCTCGCGGGGCGCGCCCTGGTGGACGAGGACGTAGCGCACGGCGAAGCCGCCGAGCTGGTCGGCCTGGTCGGCGCCGGAACCGGCGACCAGGTTGGCGACGACCTTGTCGAGCCTCCTGTTCTCGCCGTCGGCCGCGGCGATCTCGCCGTCGCCGAGGCGGGCGCCCGAGCCGCGGACCAGCATGTAGCCGACGTGGGCGCCGGAGTCGCTGTCGAGGACCAGGGTGCGGGCCTGGTCCCGGGTGCCGCTCTCCTCGGCGACGAACGCGGGGACCTGGGTCGGGTCGCGCCGCTCCAGGGGGCCCTCGGCGCCGCGGATCATCCAGCCGGCCGCGACGAGCAGCGGGCCCGCGGCCGAGGCGAAGGCGATCAGCACGGCGACCGGCTGGCGCCATCCGAAGCTCTGCTCGGCCACACGCGCGCGTGCCCCGTCGGCGCCGAGCGCGGCGGCCGCCAGGAGGGCGATGCCGTAGACGAGCGTCGCCGGGCCGGCCCAGGTGGAGGTGTTGGACAGGACCGCGAAGACGAAGCCGACCAGGGCGACCACCCAGGCCGTCCAGATGCCCGACTGGCGTTCCGAGCGCACCAGGGCGGCGAGGGCGGCCAGCACGATGCCGATGAGCATGAGGCCGCTGACGGTGCCGGGGCCGCCCGGGCTGGCACCGAGCAGGTCGAGGGCGGAGGCGGTCGAGGGGCCGTACTCGAGGCCCGCTTCCTTGAGGAAGCCGAACGGGAGCAGCGTCAGGGACCAGGGTGCGAGGAGCAGCAGGGGCGTGCCCAGCTGGGCGACGAACCGCAGCCCGTAGGCCGTGATGTCGCTCCGCCGCAGCACCAGCAGCCCGATGCCGAGGAGCAGTGCGATGGGCCACACGATCGGCGTGAAGGCGGTGGTGATGGTCAACAGCAGCGCGTACGCCCAGGTGGCGCGCCAGCTGCCGCGGGCTCCGGCGGAGTTCGTCAGGCCGCCGGCCGCGATGCCCGCGCGGGCGATGAGCGGCAGCAGCGCGGCCAGGACGGCGGTGCCGATGCGGCCGCCGGCGAGGGCGCCGGTGGCGGCGGGCAGGAAGGCGTAGACGACGGCCGCCCAGGCGCGCAGCAGCCGGGACTCGACGAGCGGGCGGGAGGCGAAGTAGGCGGCGACGCCGGCCAGGGGCACCGAGCCGACGAGCAGGACCGTGACGGCCAGGCCGGTCGAACCGAGCAGCAGGGACGCCAGCATCGCCACGAGTGCGACGTACGGCGGCGCGGACGAGGTGCCGCCGGCGCCGACCGGGTGCCAGGCGTCGAGGTAGCGCGACCACAGCTCGGCGGAGCCGGCCGGGGCGGGCAGCAGGGCGCCGCCCGCGAGCGCGCCGCCGCCGAGGAGCTGGCGGCAGGCGACCAGGGAGACCAGCAGCAGCACCAGGAAGAGGACCGGGCCGGGCTTGCGCGCGATGCGCTTGAGCCGGGCGAACTGCTCGATCTCCAGGAAGTCGGCGTCGTCGCCGCCGGGGCCCGACTCGACGGCGCCGCCGTGCCGTCCCGCCCCGGCGGTGACCTCCGGGTCGGAGCTGCCGGCGAGGCTGCCGGCGGCCTGCTCGACCGTGACTCGGACGGTCGCGCCGGGCGGCGGGAACAGCGCCCGCAGCTCGCCCTTGTCGATCCGGGGTGCGCCTCGTCCGCGCCGCCCGGCGAGGATCCGCTCGGGCCTGAGCAGCGTGCCCATCAGGCCGCGGATCTCGTCGACGGCCTGTCCGGGGACCTTGCCCACGAGGTAGGCCACGGTCCGCAGCAGGGTGCCGAGCACGATCCGCAGCATCACCCAGGGGAGCACGGCCGTACGCGAGTTGACGAGCAGGGTGTAGACGGCGCCGGCCTTGTCGACCTTGTGCGGGGAGGCGGCCGTACGGCCCACGCAGTCGACCGTGCGGCGCTCTCGGCTGGACGCCTCGGCGTGGCGGACGACCGCCTCGGGGGCGACGAGGACGCGGTAGCCGGCCGCGTGGGCGCGCCAGCACAGGTCGACGTCGTCGCGCATGAGGGGCAGGTGGCGGTCGAATCCGCCGAGCTGCTCGAAGACGTCTCGGCGGACGAGCATGCCGGCGGTGGACACCGACAGCACGGTCCGGACGTGGTCGTGCTGTCCCTGGTCCTGCTCGCGGCGGTCCAGGCCGGTCCAGCGGCGGCCGGAGTTGGCGATGGTGACGCCGACCTCCAGCAGCTGCCGCCGGTCGTACCAGCCGCGGAGCTTGGGGCCCACGACGGCCACGTCCTCGCGGCCCAGCTCGTACTCGTTGTCCACGACCCGCAGCAGCTGGGCCAGGGCGTCCGGGTCCGGGGCGCAGTCGTCGTGCAGCAGCCACAGCCACTGCACCGGCTCGCCGTGTGGGAGCTCGGGCAGGTCGTAGGCGTCGTCGCGCCACGAGCGCGTGACCGGGTCCCAGCCGCTGGGGCGCTTCAGGTACGGCAGCTCGTCCGGGGTGAGGACGGGGGCGGTGCGGCCGCACTCCTCGACGGCCTGGCCGAATCCTGTGCGGCGGGCGAGGTGCAGTACGCGGTCGGCGCCGAGGGCGTCGGTGACCAGCTGGGCGGAGGCGTCCGCGCTGCCGGTGTCGGCCCCCATCGCGAACTGCACGGGCCGCTCCTGGCCGAGCAGCCCGGCGAGCGCGTCGGGCAGCCAGCGGGCGCCGTCGTGGGAGACGAGGACCGCGGTCACCACATGGCGCGGGAACTCAGGTGCGGCAGCGCTGTCGTGATGGGCTGCCGGGTGGCTGTGCACGGACATCGAGGTACGGGCCCCGGTTCGGTGGACTGCGGTGGACGCCTGCGCCCGGTGGGGGATGCGGGGCGTCTCGGACGAGCGACCACACTATCGGCTGCGCAGCACAGCGGCCCGCCGCCTGTGGATAACCCATGGGCGGCGGGCCGTTCACGAAGAGGGGTGGGTCAGATGGCCGCTTTCTTCAGCCGGCGGCGCTCCCGCTCGGACAGGCCGCCCCAGATGCCGAATCGCTCGTCGTTGGCGAGGGCGTACTCGAGGCACTCGGAGCGGACCTCACAGGCGAGGCAGACCTTCTTGGCCTCCCTGGTCGAGCCGCCCTTCTCGGGGAAGAAGGACTCGGGGTCGGTCTGGGCGCACAGCGCGCGCTCCTGCCAGCCGAGTTCCTCGTCCGCGTCGTCGACCAGCAGCTGCTGCACCGTCTCGGTCATGTGCGCCCCTCGTCTGTCTTTCGCGTCCCCGTGATCTAGCCGTTACCGATTCCGGCTGAACGACACGAGTGAAATTACAAGTGTGCTGCTCCGGGCGAGTCAAGCCGAGATCTGCTATTGAGCCCCTTATTCACTCTGCGGAACCAAGCCCATGCGGAAAGTGTTCAAATCACCATAAAACCTGACACACAGACCGAGCCCGCGAGGGCTCGCACCTTCCACCGGACCCCTCGCAGACCTCTACGGAGAAGGACGCCCAGGAGTTCGATCTCGTTCCGACACGCACGTCGAAGCGAAACGGATCACAGTCGGATCACGACTACGCAACGGGGTTTGTGCGCCCGGTTGGACGCCATGTGTCCCGGGCGGCCCATGAACAAACCTTTCATCTGAGCGATCGACCGGATGAGGTGAACCACGTCCCACATACCGGGTGTCGAGTTGACAGTGAAGGTGTGAACCGGTGTCCTTGTGGGCATGCTCGCGAACTCGGCACCCACCTCGACCCGCACCGCCGGGTCCCACGGTGCTGCCCGCGCTCGCTGTAGCTGTTGCTGTCCCAGCTGTTGAGCCACACCTGCTCCAGCTGAAGGCCGAGCCACCCGCGTCTCGGCTCCCGTTCCCTCTGACCTTCTTTCACTGAGGAACCACGCACCCCATGAACAGCGACAGCGACCTCCAGATCGCCGGCGACATCCTCGAAGTCACCCACCTCCTGCAGTCCCCACGCGAGCACCCGGCCACCGTCGCCGAGTTCGCCGGACTGGCCCGCTCCCTCGCCGAGGACCGCTCCCAGTGGGAGCACCTCGTCCGCTACGACGCCGCCAGCCGCTGGTACCACCGGCTGCGCACCGGCCCGGGCTACGAGGTGTGGCTGCTGTCCTGGGTGCCCGGGCAGGGCAGCGGGCTGCACGACCACGGCCGCTCCTCCGGTGTGCTGACCGTGCTGGACGGCACGCTGACCGAGCGCACGGAGCGGGGCACGCGCGCGTTGCGGGCGGGCGCGCAGCGCGTGTTCGCGCCGGGGTACGTGCACGAAGTCGTCAACGACGCGATGGAGCCGGCGGTGAGCCTGCACGTCTACTACCCGGGCCTCACCGAGATGCCGATGCACACGGCCCCGCACTGCGACGCCCGGACCGTACCGGGTGCTCTGACCGTCTGACCGGTTGCCGTAGCCGCTGACCGGTTGCCGTAGCCGCTGACCGGTTGTCTCAGGCGCCTGCAAGGATGGCTCCCATGCGCATTGTGGTTCTGGCAGGCGGCATCGGCGGTGCCCGGTTCCTGCGCGGTCTGAAGCGGGCCGTGCCGGACGCGGACATCACGGTCATCGGCAACACCGGGGACGACATCCACCTCTTCGGGCTGAAGGTCTGCCCGGACCTCGACACGGTGATGTACACGCTCGGCGGCGGCATCAACGAGGAACAGGGCTGGGGTCGCGCCGACGAGACCTTCCACCTCAAGGAGGAGCTCGCGGCGTACGGCGTCGGGCCCGAGTGGTTCGGCCTCGGTGACCGGGACTTCGCCACGCACATCGTGCGGACGCAGATGATCGGCGCCGGATACCCGCTGAGCGCGGTCACGGAGGCGCTGTGCGACCGCTGGAAGCCGGGCGTGCGGCTGATCCCCATGTCCGACGACCGCGTCGAGACCCATGTGGCCGTCGAGATCGACGGCGAGACCAAGGCGATCCACTTCCAGGAGTACTGGGTGCGGCTGCGCGCCTCGGTACCCGCCCGGGCGGTCGTGCCGGTGGGCGCCGACCAGGCGAAGCCCGCGCCGGGCGTCCTGGAGGCCATCGCGGAGGCGGACGTGATCCTCTTCCCGCCGTCCAACCCGGTCGTGTCGATCGGCACGATCCTCGCCGTGCCCGGCATCCGGGAGGCGATCGCCGACGCCGGGGTGCCGGTCGTCGGCCTCTCCCCCATCGTCGGCGACGCGCCCGTGCGGGGCATGGCCGACAAGGTGCTCGCCGCCGTGGGGGTCGAGTCGACCGCGACGGCGGTGGCCGAGCACTACGGTTCGGGCCTGCTGGACGGCTGGCTCGTGGACTCGGTGGACACGGGCGCGGTGGAGCAGATCGAAGCGGCCGGGATCCGCTGCCGGGCCGTGCCGCTGATGATGAGCGACGCCGACGCGACCGCGCGGATGGCCCGGGAGGCACTGGCGCTGGCCGAGGAGGTGCGCGGAGCGTGAGCGGCGAGGAGCCGGGCGCCGGCGGCTACCGGGTGTGGGCCATTGCCGGGCTGCCCGAGGTCACGGCCGGGGACGACCTGGCGAAGCTGATAGCGGCCGCCGAGCCCGGCCTGGCCGATGGGGACGTACTGCTCGTCACCTCGAAGATCGTGTCCAAGGCGGAGGGCCGGATCGTCCGGGCCGCCGACCGGGAGGCAGCGATCGACGCGGAGACCGTCCGGGTCGTGGCCCGGCGCGGCGCCCTGCGGATCGTCGAGAACCGGCAGGGCCTGGTCATGGCCGCGGCCGGGGTCGACGCGTCCAACACCCCTTCCGGGACGGTGCTGTTGCTGCCCGAGAACCCGGACGCGTCCGCCCGCGCCCTCCGCGACGGACTGCGCGACGCCCTCGGCGTCGACGTAGGGGTCGTGGTCACCGACACGTTCGGCCGACCCTGGCGCGCCGGGCTCACGGACGTCGCGATCGGCGCCGCCGGAGTGCGCGTGCTCGACGATCTGCGCGGCGGCACGGACGCGTACGGCAATCCGCTCAGTGCCACCGTCGTCGCCACGGCCGACGAACTCGCCGCCGCCGGCGACCTGGTCAAGGGCAAGGCCGCGGGGCTGCCCGTCGCCGTGGTGCGCGGCCTCCCGCACCTGGTCGCGGAGGGCGACGACGGCGAGGGAGCGCGGGCCGTGGTCCGCGGAGCGCGCGACGACATGTTCCGCCTCGGCACCTCGGAGGCGGTACGGCTGGCCGTGACCCAGCGGCGTACGGTCCGGTCCTTCACCAACGAGCCCGTCGACGCGGACGCCGTACGGCGGGCCGTGGCCGCGGCCGTGACCGCTCCGGCGCCGCACCACACGACGCCGTGGCGGTTCGTCCTGCTGGAGTCGGAGGAGTCGCGGACGCGGCTGCTCGACGCCATGCGGGACGCGTGGATCGCCGATCTGCGGCGGGACGGCAAGACGGAGGAGTCCATCGCCAAGCGGGTCCGGCGCGGGGACGTCCTGCGCAACGCGCCCTGTCTCGTCGTCCCCTGCCTGGTCATGGACGGCTCGCACACGTACGGCGACCCGCGGCGGGACGGTGCCGAGCGGGAGATGTTCGTGGTCGCGGCGGGCGCCGGCGTGCAGAACCTCCTGGTCGCGCTGGCCGGGGAGCGGCTCGGCTCGGCCTGGGTGTCGTCGACGATGTTCTGCCGGGACGTGGTGCGCGAGGTACTGGACCTGCCCGCGGACTGGGACCCGATGGGGGCCGTGGCGGTCGGGCATCCGGCGGAGGAACCGCGGTCGCGGCCCGACCGGGACGCGGGGGCGTTCATCGAGGTGCGGTGACAGGTGCCGGGCGGCGCCTACGCTCGTAGGGCTGCACCTCACGGATTCCAGGGACGTCATTCATGGCAGGACGGTTCGCTTCGCGACCCACGCTCCCCCACAGCCCGAAAGGCGTGGGAGGTACTCCCGTGCCGGTGCGCGGTGGACATGTCGCCGTGCCCGGAGGGGTGCCGCGGCAGGCGGCGGGGCCGGGGCGGGTGCGCGCCTGGGTGCCGGACGGGCCGCTGGATCTCGGGCTGGTGCTCGGGCCGTTGCGGCGCGGGCCCGGCGATCCGACGTTCCGGGCGACACCGGACGGGGCCGTCTGGCGCACCAGTCTCACTCCGGCCGGGCCCGGGACGCTGCGGGTGTGCGCGTACGGCCGTGGGGTGCGCGGGGAGGCCTGGGGGCCCGGGGCGGAGTGGCTGCTGGAGCGGTTGCCGGAGTTGCTCGGCGCGGAGGACGATCCGTCGGCGTTCGTGCCGCGGCACCGGTTGCTGGCGTCGGCCCGTCATCGGCGTCCGGGTTTGCGGCTGACGCGGAGCGGGCTCGTGCTGGAGTCGTTGATCCCGTCGATTCTGGAGCAGAAGGTCACGACCGATGAGGCGTATCGGGCGTGGCGGCTGCTGGTGCGGAAGTTCGGGGAGCCGGCGCCGGGGCCCGCGCCCGCGCGGATGTATGTGATGCCGGCGCCTCGGACCTGGGCGCTGATTCCGTCGTGGGAGTGGCACCGGGCGGGGGTCGACAACAAGCGGGCGTCGACGATTCTGCGTGCCGTGCGGGTGGCTGCGCGGCTGGAGCAGGCGGTGGGGATGGCGCCCGGGGCGGCTCGGGCGCGGCTGGAGCTTGTGCCGGGGATCGGGCCGTGGACCTCTGCGGAGACGGTGCAGCGCAGTCACGGGGCTGCGGACGAGGTGACGGTGGGCGATCTGCATCTGCCCGGGATCGTGGGGTGGGCGCTGGCCGGCGACCGGGATGCGGATGATGCGGTGATGCTGGAGCTGCTGGAGCCGTATGCGGGGCAGCGGCATCGGGCGGCCCGGTTGATTCTGCTGAGCGGGAGGGTGCCCGCGCGCAGGGCGCCGAAGATGCCTCGGTGGGACATCGGGCAGCTCTGAGCCGTTGGGTTCAGGTGCTGGGCGTGGGTGCTGGGGCGGGGCGCTGCTCGGCCCGGTGGAGCGGGGTGCCGCTGCGCCGCCCTCCCGCGACACCTCGGCTTCGCTCGAACAGGGCCCCCATCGCCCTGAGCGGCACGATGACCCGCAGCGGAGCGGAACGGGGGCTCGCAGCTGAGCTGGGAGGGGACCCCCGCAGCTGAGCGGGACAGGGCCCCCGCGGCCGGGCGGCCCCGCCCCCGTACGTCCTACTGGTCCGACGAGAAGCGGACCGCTCCTGCCGGGATGCGGGCATCGCACCATATGCGGGCGCCCTCCAGGAGTTCGTTGTCGGGGCCGACCACCGCGCCGTCGCCGATGACCGTGCCCGTGAGGACCGAGCGTTGGCCGACACGGGCCCGGGTGCCGATCAGGGAGTCGGTGATGACCGCGCCCGGCTCGATGACCGCGCCGGGCAGGATCGTGCTGCCGAAGATCCGCGCGCCCTCCGCGACGAAGGCGCCCTCGCCCACCACCGTGCCGCCCGACAGCTTCGCGTCGGACGCGACCTGTGCCGTGGGCAGGACCAGGCGGTCGCCGCAGCGGCCGGGGACGGCGGGTGACGGGGCCCGGCCGAGGACCAGGTCGGCGGAGCCCCGGACGAAGGCTGCCGGGGTGCCCAGGTCCAGCCAGTACGTCGAGTCGACCATGCCCTGCAGGTGCGCGCCGGCCGAGAGGAGGCCGGGGAAGGTCTCCCGTTCCACCGACACCGGCCTGCCCAGCGGGATCGAGTCGATGACCGAGCGGCGGAAGACGTACGCCCCCGCGTTGATCTGGTCGGTGACGATCTCCTCGGGGGTCTGCGGCTTCTCCAGGAACGCCAGGACCCTGCCCGTGTCGTCCGTGGGGACCAGCCCGTAGGCGCGCGGGTCGGTGACCTTGGTGAGGTGCAGGGAGACGTCGGCACCCGTCGTCTCGTGGGTGTCGACCAGGGCCCGGATGTCCAGGCCCGTCAGGATGTCGCCGTTGAAGATCAGGACCGGGTCGTCGGGGCCTGAGTGCAGCCGTGAGGCCACGTTGCGGATGGCTCCGCCGGTGCCGAGCGGCTCCTCCTCGGTGACGTACTCGAGGTGGAGTCCCAGCGCGGAGCCGTCACCGAAGTACGGCTCGAAGACCTCGGCCAGGTAGGACGTGGCCAGGACGATGTGCTCGACACCCGCGGCTCTCGCTCTCGCCAGCTGGTGCGTGAGGAAGGGCACCCCGGCCGCCGGGACCATGGGCTTGGGCGTGTGCACCGTGAGCGGGCGCAGCCGGGTGCCCTTGCCGCCGACCAGGAGGATCGCTTCTGTCACGTGTCGTCTCTGCTTCCTGCCGGGACCGGCCGAACTGTCTTTCGGCCGGTCAGTGTATGCAGACCGTTCCGTGGCGCCTTCGTCGGCCGTGCGGCATTCCGCCCCCTGCCCCTCCCGTCGACGGTGAACGTGTGCTCAGCGGCCCTGGTAGCGGGCCGCCTTGGAGCGGGCCGAGCCGAGCTTGCCGTAGAGCTTGCGTCCCGGGCACTCGGTCTTGAAGCCGTCCCGGTGCCCCGAGATCACGTTCAGTCGTACCTTCTTGCCCTTGCGGTAGAGATTGCTGCCGGCCGACCTCAGGTGTGTCTTTCCCTTCGGATTGACCCGGTACAGCCCCAGCTTCCAGGCGGTCAGCCGGGCGACGGCCTTGACCGCGGACTTCGACGGCTTGGTGGCGCCGTACGACCCGAGGACGGCGATCCCCATGCTGTTGCTGTTGAAACCAAGCGTGTGCGCGCCGAGGACCGGTTTCGCCACGCCCCCGGCACGGCCCTCGTAGATCTTTCCGCACTTGTCGATGAGGAAGTTGTAGCCGATGTCCCGCCAGCCCATGCTCTTGACGTGGTAGCGGTAGATACTGCGGATGAGTGACGGGACCTGCGAGCAGCGGTAGTTGTTGCCGCTGGCCGTGTGGTGCACGAAGGCCGCCCGGACCTTCTTGGTGTACCGGAAGCCCCTTTCCCGCAACCCTTCGCTCGCCCCCCAGCCGCGCCGCGTGACGATACCCGGGCGCGGTCCGACGTACGGCCTGGCCTGCCGCTGTTGCTCGGTCGGTTCGCCGGCGTTGAGGGCGAAGAACTCCTGCTCGGTCTCGGCGCGGCTCAGTGCGGTGATCTCGGTGGCGCCGAGAGGGGCGAGGCCGGCGTTGACGGCGGAGGCGGCGTCGGTGAGCGCGGAGGCCTCGGCGTTCAGGCCGCCGGTGCGAGGGCCGTCCGCTCCGGCACCCGGGGGCGGGGCGTCGCCCTCGCCGGGGTCGACGAGTTCGAGGCGGAGGCCCGAGGGCAGCGGGGGCGCGGCGGGCCGGTTGCGGGTGCCCCGGGTGTGCTCGGCGGAGTCGGCCGCCGGGCCGTCGGATTCGGAGCGGACCCGGAGTTCCACGCCGTCGGAGTCGCCGACCCACAGCGGGGCCGTGGCACCACGGACGCGGCCCGAGGCCCTCTCGGGGGTGTCCGGGTCGGTGGCGTGGTCGGCGTTGTGGGTCTCCACGTCCTGCCAGCCCGACCAGCTGCCGGTATCGGCGGCGCGGGTGCGGACCTGGACGAGGCCGTGCAGTTCGGCGTCGGGGTCGTCCCAGACGACGCCCACGAGGGAGAAGTGGCGTACGGCCCGGCGGGGCAGGCCCTGCTCGGTGGAGGGGGCGGAGGGGGTGGCGCGGTTGCGGGTGAGGGGTTCGAGGGGGAGGGACTGGGTGCTTCCGGCGGCGTACGGTTCGGCCGCGCGCCGGTCGGTCGGGGCCGTGGCCGGGGTCCCCGCGTGGGGCGCGGGTCTCGCCGTCGCCGCGGCTTCCGTGGCCGGCACCGGTCCCGCCGTCGCCGCGAGGGCGGGAGGGGTGAGGGGGAGGGCCAGAGCGGCCGCACAGGTGACACCGATCGAGGAAGCAAGGAATCCACGCATGCCCCTGATCTTGGACATAGTCATACAAGTCTGTCTATTTGTGATGTGACGGGCTGTCGGCCCGGTTCGGCCGAACCGGTGGCGGATTCGCGGCGGGGCGGCGACCGGGCCGTTGGGGGGAGGGTCGTGCGCCGCGTACGCTTGCGCGGGTGAACGCCACCGATCGCACCCCCGCCGACCTGCTGGGTTCCGCGCTCACCGCGGACCCGGGACGTCCCCTGGTGACCTTCTACGACGACGCCACGGGTGAACGTGTCGAACTGTCCGTGGCCACCTTCGCCAATTGGGTGGCCAAGACCGCGAACCTCCTCCAGGACGAGTTGTCCGTCGAGCCCGGGGACCGGGTGGCGCTGTTGCTGCCCGCGCACTGGCAGACGGCGGTGTGGCTGCTGGCGTGCGCGTCGGCGGGAGTCGTCGCGGACGTGTCCGGGGACGCCCGGGCGGCCGACGTCGTGGTGAGCGGACCGGACCGGCTGGAGGAGGCACGAGCCTGCTCCGGGACGCGGATCGCGATGGCGCTGCGGCCACTCGGAGGGCGGTTTCCGCAGGCCCCCGAGGGGTTTGCCGACTACGCGGTGGAAGTCCCGGGGCAGGGCGACCGGTTCGTGCCGTACGCACCCGTGGATCCGGAGGGGCCTGCGCTGATCGTGGCCGGGCGGGAGTTCAGCGGGGCCGAGGTGGTCGAGCGGGCCCGGGCCGAGGCGACGGAGCTGGGCCTGACCGGGCCAGGGTCGCGGATCCTGTCGGGGCTGCCGTACGACACGTGGGAAGGGCTGAACGCCGGGTTGTACGGGCCCCTGGCCACCGGGAGCTCCGTCGTGCTGTGCCGGCATCTGGAGCAGGCCGCGGACGGGGTGCTGGACAAGCGGGTGGAGAGCGAGCGGGTCACGACGATCGCCCGCGGCACGGCGGGCCGGTAGCCGAACCCTCCCCCCGTTCGGCCCATCCCCACCCACCCCCCTCCCGCCATCCGCGCCATGGTCGTAGGAGCAGTGCGCGCGGGGCGTTCCTACGTCAGGAGGGGTGGTTGCTGCCGTGGGCTACAGGGTCGGTCCGGGCGTGGGGGCGTCCGCCAGCGGGCGGGGGCTGGTACGGCGGCGCCGGCGGCGGTGGGTGCGGATCACGGCGTTCGGGGTCACGGCGCTCCTCGTGGCGGCCGGCGGGGTCGGCTGGGCCGTGTACGCGAAGCTCAGCGGGAACATCACCCCCGACGAGGCGGCCGCCGCCGAGCTCGCGCGCTACGACAGGGAGCGGCCCACCTCCCTGGTCAAGGACGCGCGGAACATCCTGCTGATCGGGTCGGACTCGCGTGAGGGGACCGGCAACTCCCGCTACGGGCGGGACTCCGGCACCGAGCGGTCCGACACCACGATCCTGCTGCATCTGTCCGCGGGCCGGGACAGCGCCACCGCCGTCTCCCTCCCCCGGGACCTGATGGTGGACCTGCCGGGCTGCCGGCGCCCGGACGGGTCCCGCAGCACGCCGCGCCTCGCCATGTTCAACCAGGCTTTCCAGCTCGGCGGTTCGGCGTGCACCATCCGGACCGTGGAGAAGCTGACCGACATCCGCGTCGACCATCACGTCGTCGTCGACTTCCACGGGTTCAAGAAGATGGTCGACGCGGTCGACGGCGTCGAGGTGTGCCTGCGGGCGCCGATCGACGACCGGGCCGCCAAGCTGCGGCTGCCCGCCGGGCGCGTGACACTGAACGGCGAGCAGGCCCTCGGCTACGTCCGGGCCCGCAAGACCCTCGGCGACGGCAGCGACACCGAGCGGATGGAGCGCCAGCAGCGTTTTCTCGGGGCACTCGTCAACAAGGTGCGCAGCAATGACGTCCTGCTGAATCCGGCGAAGCTGTATCCCGTCCTGGACGCCGCCACGTCATCCCTCACCACCGACCCGGAACTGGCGAGCTTGCGTGGTTTGTACGAACTCGTGCGCGGCCTGCGCGACATCCCCATGGAACAAGTGCAATTCCTGACCGTCCCCCGGGAGTCGTATGCGTACGACGCCAATCGCGACCAACTCGTGGAGCCCGCGGCGGAGCGGCTGTTCGAGCGGCTGCGTACGGACACACCGGTGGTCGTCGAGGGGAACGGCCCACGTCACGGGTCGTACGGTGATTCGCATCCGGGCCCTTATCGCGAGCCCGCCGTCACCGTTTCTCCTCCACCGACGTTTCGGGGGAACACGGCAGCCGAGGACACCTGCGAGTAAAGCGGGCGCCAAGGTCACTTCAAGGCAATGAACTCTTCACCTGGAAAATGGGCGAATTGCCCAGGTGTAGGGACGTGGAATGGGTCACCGTCGTCACTCCGCGCCGAAAGGGCCGGTTAGTGTGAGCGATCCGGTGCGCCCGGCTCTGAGGGACGGCCCTGAGGTCGCGCACTGTGTGACCGAGACCCGAGCGCCTGGAGGGGGAAGGCGCCGCGTGCCCCGACGGAGGAAACAGACAACCGTGGACGCGCAAGGCCGTGGGCGAGCGGACGACATCGATCCCGCAGATCAGTGGGTGCTCAACCCGAACACCGGCGAATACGAACTGCGCCTGGGGACTTCCGCACCGCAGTCGGGCGTTCCCGGTCCCCGCAGGCCGCGGTCCTCCGAGGCGGCCCCGCCGGCGCGCGGCCGCAGGGAGGCGCCCGGCCGGTCCCGGTCCGAGACGCCCGGGCGCGCGGCGCCCTCGCCGCGCAGGCGCCGCGGGGCGCCCGAGGAGCCGCTGCCGGGGCGGCGCGGACGGCGTCCGGCGAAGAAGGCCTCGAAGAGCAGGAAGGCCCTGCTGTGGACCGGCGGCACGATGGCGTTCGTACTGGTCGCCGGCGCGGGTGCCGCGTACTTCTACGTCGAGCACCTGAACGGCAACATCGCGTCCGTCTCCGACGACGGCGCGAGCACCGGTGGCTTCCAGAAGGACAAGGCGATCAACATCCTGCTGATCGGCACCGACAAGCGCACCGGCAAGGGCAACGACAGCTACGGCGACGCGGGCAGTGTCGGGCACGCCGACACCACGATCCTGCTGCACGTCTCCAAGGACCGTTCGAACGCGACCGCGCTGAGCATCCCGCGTGACCTGATCGTCGACGTGCCGGACTGCCCGACGACGCAGGAGGACGGCACCCAGAAGATCATCCCCGGCACGCAGCAGGCCCGCTTCAACACGAGCCTCGGCCAGGACGGCCGTACGCCCAGCTGCACGATGCGGACCGTGACCGAGCTGACCGGGGTCAAGCCGGACAACTTCATGGTCGCGGACTTCAACGCGGTCAAGACGCTGACCAGCGCGGTCGGCGGGGTCGAGGTCTGCGTGGGCAAGGACATCGACGACCCGGACTCGCACCTCAAGCTGTCCAAGGGCACGCACACCATCGAGGGCGAGCAGGCGCTGGCGTTCGTGCGCACCCGGCACGCCGTCGGCTTCGGCGGTGACCTGAGCCGGATCGGGCTGCAGCAGCAGTTCCTCAGTGCGCTGATGCGCAAGCTGAAGTCCAACGACACCCTCACCAGTCCGTCGAAGATGCTCGACCTGGCCGAGGCCGGCACGAAGGCGCTGACCGTCGACTCGCAGCTGGACAGCATCGGCAAGCTGAAGGACCTGGGTCTTGAGCTGGGCAAGCTCAACACCGAGAACCTGACGTTCACCACCGTTCCGGTCATCGACAACCCGGCCGAGAAGGTCAAGGCCACGGTCGTACTGAACGAGTCGACGGCCCCACAGGTCTTCGACATGATCAAGAACGACGTGTCCTTCACCGCCGTCAAGGAGCAGAAGAAGAAGGAGGCCGCCGCGGTCGCCGCCCGGCTGAAGGGCACCAAGGCCCCGGCCTCCGAGGTCCGGGTGCGGATCCTCAACGGCGGCGCCGTCGCAGGCAGCGCCCAGCAGACCCTCAGCTGGCTGCAGAACGAGGAGGGTGTGGCCAAGTCGGAGAACGCCGGCAACGCGCCCGCCTCGCTGGCGAAGACCACCCTCGAGTACGCCCCCGACCAGGCCGCCCAGGCCCGCCGCCTCGCCGACATCATGGGCCTGCCCGGGTCCGCGATGAAGCCGGGCGAGAGCGTGACCAACACGCAGGGGGTGCCGACGATGACGCTGACCCTCGGCAAGGACTTCGAGGGGGCGGGGGTCTCCCTCACCGCACCCTCAAAGGCACCGGAGGGGGTGCAGAAGTCCACCGCCGACAAGGTCGAGTGTGCCAAGTGAGGTAAATTTCCTTCGCGTTCGCCGAGCTTTCTTCAAACAAATGGGCGGAATTGCCCAGTTGTGAGAACGTGGAATTTCTCACCCACGTCACTTGACGGCGAAGTGTGCGGATAGTGTGTGCGATCCAGTGCTCTCACCCATGAGGTCCGTCCTGGGGGGTGCACTGCTTCACCAGCACCGTGCGTCTTCCGGGGGAGGGCGCCGCGTGGCCCGACGGAGGAATCAGGCAACCGTGGACGCGCAAGGCCGTGGGCGGGCGGACGACATCGACCCCGCAGACCAATGGGTACTCAACCCGAACACCGGTGAATACGAACTGCGACTGGCCCCTTCCGCAGCGCAGTCGTCCGTTCCCGGGCCCCGTGGTTCCGGTGGCCGTGGCACGACCGGAACAGATGGCGCGGCACGTGCCCGCACCACAGCCCCCGCCCGGAGTTCCGGGACGGCGGCACCCGGCGGTGAGACGCCCTCCCCGCGCAGACGCACCAGCGCCCCGGCCGGGCCCACCGCGGGGCGGCGCGGACGCCGTCCGGCGCAGAAGAAGGCGAAGGGCAAGAAGGCCCTGGTGTGGACCGGCGGCTCGCTGGCCTTCGTGCTGGTCGGGGTGAGCGCGGCCGCGTACCTCTACTACGAGCACCTCAACGACAACATCACGTCCGTCTCCGACGACGGCGCCGGCACCGGCGGGTTCAGCAAGGACCGCGCGATCAACATCCTGCTGGTCGGCACCGACAAGCGCACCGGCAAGGGCAACGAGGGCTACGGCGACAAGGGCAGCTCCGGGCACGCGGACACCACGCTCGTACTGCACGTCTCCAGGGACCGTACGAACGCGACGGTGCTGAGCATCCCGCGCGACCTGATCACCGACATCCCGGACTGTCCGACGACGCAGGAGGACGGCTCGGAGAAGGTCATCCCGGGCACGCAGCGCACCCGCTTCAACAACAGCCTGGGGCAGGAGGACCGGACGCCGAGCTGCACCATGCGTACGATCACCGAGCTCACCGGGCTGAAGATGGACCACTTCATGGTGGCCGACTTCAACGCGGTCAAGACGCTGACCAGCGCGGTGGGCGGGGTCGACGTCTGTCTGGCCAAGGACATCAAGGACCCCGACTCCAAGCTCGATCTGCCCAAGGGCGAGCACACGATCGAGGGAGAGGAGGCGCTGGCCTTCGTCCGCACCCGGCACTCCGTGGGCTTCGGCGGTGACCTGAGCCGGATCGAGCTGCAACAGCAGTTCCTGGGCTCGATGCTGCGCAAGCTGAAGTCCAACGACACCCTCACCAGCCCGTCCAAAATGATCAAGCTGGCGGAGGCGGGCACCAAGGCGCTGACCGTCGACTCCCAGATCAGCACGATCAAGAAGCTGGCCGACCTCGGGGCCGAGCTGGGCAAGTTCGACACCAAGAACCTCACGTTCGCCACCGTGCCCGTCGACGACAACCCCGCGGAGAAGGTCAAGGCCACGGTGGTCCTGAGGGAACCCCAGGCCCAGCAGCTCTTCGCGATGGTCCGGGACGACGTGTCGCTGTCCGAGGTGAAGCAGGAGAAGAAGAAGGAGAAGGCCGCCGAGGCCGCCCGGCTGAAGGGCACCAAGGCGCCGGCCTCCGAGGTCCGGGTGCGGATCCTCAACGGCGGTGCCGTCGCAGGCAGCGCCCAGGAGACCCTCAGCTGGCTCCAGGTCCAGGAGGGCGTGACCAAGTCCGAGAACGCGGGCAACGCGGAGCAGCCGCTGGCGAAGACCACGCTGGAGTACGCGCCCGACCAGGCCGCCCAGGCGCGCCGGCTCGCCGCCATCATGGGCCTGTCCGGGTCCGCGATGAAGCCGGGCGAGAGCGTGACCAACTCCCAGGGGGCACCCGCGATGACGCTGACCCTCGGCAAGGACTTCGAGGGCGCGGGCGTGCCCCTCACCACCCCGGCGAAGGTGCCGGACGACGTGCAGAAGGCCACCGCCGACAAGGTCGAGTGCGCGAAGTGACCTGACTGTCCCCTCTCGCGTCTCACAGGTGGACGGAGCATGCCCGGACGAATCGGCCGGGTGTACATCCGACCGGGCATGTCAGTGGTCCAACCAGGAGCGGGGACGACCGTGCTCCGGCAGAGCACCGGGGGAACCCGTGTTCCGGACGGGCACGGGTCACCCGTGATCCGAACACGACGCGGGGCGGACCCGTGGGTCGGCCGTAGGGGTGGGAGGCAGGGGTATGGCGCAGAGTGACGTGCGCGGAGGCAGCACACGGCACGATTCGGACGGCCCGGCCCAGGACGAGCGTCCGGGGACGGCGGCGCCCTCCTCGGGCGGGAGCGAGGTGACCAGAGGCGGCCACGGCCGGCGGCGCGGCGGCGGGCGCCGGATACTGCGCTGGTCCGCGCTCGTGCTGTCCGTACTGATACTCGGGACGGCCGGCGCCGGATACCTCTACTACCGCCATCTCAACGGCAACATCGACAAGGGCAAACGCAGCAGCGGCGAGTCCGACGTCAAGAAGTCCGGACCCAACGCGGCGGGGCAGACCCCGCTCAACATCCTGCTGATCGGTTCCGACAGCCGTAACTCGGCGGAGAACGTCAAGCTCGGCGGCAGCAGGGACAACGTCGGCAGCAAGCCCCTGGCGGACGTGCAGATGCTCCTGCACGTCTCGGCGGACCGCGAGAGCGCGTCCGTGGTGAGCATCCCGCGGGACACCCGGGTGGACATCCCCAAGTGCGTCGACCCCGACACCGGGGAGACCTACCCGGCCAAGAACACGATCATCAACGAGACGCTCCAACGGGGCGGCCCGGGCTGCACCCTGGCCACCTGGCAGAACCTGACCGGCGTGTACATCGACCACTGGATGATGGTCGACTTCGCCGGAGTGGTGGACATGGCGGACGCCGTCGGCGGTGTTCCCGTCTGCGTCAACCAGAACGTGTGGGACCGGCCGCTGCCCGGCCAGCGAGGCGGCTCCGGACTGAAGCTGAAGGCCGGCACGCACAAGGTGCAGGGCAAGGAGGCGCTGCAGTGGCTGCGCACCCGCCACGCCTGGGGCAGTGACCCGCTGCGCGCCAAGGCGCAGCACATGTACATGAACGCGATGATCCGGACGCTGAAGGAGCAGAACGTCTTCACCGACACCGGCCGTCTGATGGGCCTGGCCGAGGCCGGCACGAAGGCGCTGAAGGTGTCCGAGGAGATCGGCACGGTCAAGGAGCTGTACGACCTGGGCATGCAGCTGAAGTCGGTCCCGACCAACCGCATCACGATGACGACGATGCCGTGGATCGAGGACCCCCTGAACCGCAACCACCTGGTGCCCAAGCCGGAGGACGCCGACAGGATGTGGGCGATGCTCCGCGACGACGTCTCCTTCGACAAGGGCGGAAAGGCGCGTGCGGCCACGGCATCGGGGCCGTCCCCGGCGTCGGTGAAGGCCACGGAGCCCGCCGCCGCGCCGGCCGCGGGGCTGTCGGTCTCCGTCGTCAACGGGACGGCCGGTGACGAACAGGCCGCCGTTCCCCGGCGGGCCGCCGCGATCGTGGCCGCGCTGCAGCAGGAGGGCTTCGCCCGGGCCGTCGCCACCGGCCGGCAGGATCCGCAGACCCGGACCCGGGTGACGTACCCGAAGAGCACGGGGGAGCAGGGCCGGGCCAACGCGCTGTCGGTGGCGGAGGCGGTCGGCATCCCGAGCAGCCAGGTGCGGGCGACGGACGACGTGACCACCACGCTGACCATCGGCAGCGACTGGCGGGAGGGCACGGTCTACCCGAAGCAGAAGGCTCCCGAGGCGGGCGACCTGCCCGAGTCCGCGGACGCGCTGACAGCGGACAAGAAGGAGTGCATGGACGTGTACGAGCCCTACCGGTGGTGAACACGCCCGCGGCATGAGAGAGCGGGCCCGCCGTTCCGGGAGGACGGCGGGCGAGGCGGCGACGACCCGCGCCTCCTCCCCCGTCGCGCCGGCAGTCGGGGGCGCGGCGCCGACGGTGGTGCCCGGGTCTAGCCGTACGGGCCAGTACGCCCCGGCCTCGCGGACGCCGCCCAGCGCCTCGATGCGGCGGTCCGCGTCCGCCGGGAAGGCGTTGGCGAGAAACTCGGGCTGCTCGCCGCCGGTGTCCTCGACGGTCATCTCGGTGACGGTCAGTTCGTTGAAGCAGGAGCCGAGCTGCGAAGACGTGGTCGCGGTCAGTCCGAGGACCGCGACGAACGTGCCGACGCCGAGCACCGTGCCGAGCGCGATCAGCGCGGAGCGGGCGGGCCGCTGCCCGGCGGGACCCGCACACGCGGCTCGCCCGTGCCGGTCCGGTCGTCCTCGTCGGCGCCGTCGTCACGTGGTGCGCGGCCCCGGCTGCCGATCACCGCACCCGGGCGCCCGCACACACCATGGGCCCCCTCCCCGGCGGGGAAGGGGGCCCATGGCCGCGTCGGGTCAGCTCGCGGTGGCGTCCTCGCGCACCGCGGGGCGCCGGGAGGCGATGACCTTCTTCGCCAGCGCCCGCGGGCTGGTCAGAAAGCCCCAGCCCCACGACATGTGCATCGTGGCCAGCGCCACGGGGATCTGCAGCCGCGCCTTCAGCGGCAGGCCCTTGCCCGCCGGTACCGAGCCGAGCAGGATCGCCGCGAGGTAGCCGCCGGGCACCACGAAGCCCCACGGCGTCAGCAGCGCGCCCACCACGGCCCCGGCCGCGATCGCGCACACGGCGGTCGGCGGGGCGAGGTAGCGCAGGTTGATCGAGCCCTCGTGGAAGCGGGCGACCACGTGCCGCCAGCGGCCGTAGTCCTTGTACTGCTTGGCGAGTGCCTTCACGCTCGGCCGGGGCCGGTACGACACCTTCAGCTCGGGCGAGAACCAGATGAGGCCCCCGGCCTCCCTGATCCGGAAGTTCAGCTCCCAGTCCTGGGCGCGGATGAACTCCACGTTGTAGCCGCCCTGCCGCTCCAGCGCCTCGCGCCGGAACACGCCCAGGTACACGGTCTCGGCCGGGCCCGCCTGACCGCCCGTGTGGAAGGCGGCGTTGCCGACCCCGATCTTCGAGGTCATCGCGGCGGCGACCGCGTGCTCCCAGTCGTTCTCGCCCTCGGCGTGCATGATGCCGCCGACGTTCTGCGCGCCGGTCTCCTCCAGGAGCCGTACGGCGGTGGCGATGTAGTTCGGCGAGAGCATGCCGTGCCCGTCCACGCGGACGACGATCGGATGCCGGGAGGCGCTGATCGCCGCGTTCAGCGCTGCGGGCGTACGGCCGGTGGGGTTGGGGACGGTGTGTACGCGCGGGTCGTCGGCCACGAGCTCGGCGGCGATCTCGTCCGTGCGGTCCGTGGACGGACCGAGGGCGATCACGACCTCCATCTCGCCGGCGTACTCCTGCGCGAGGATCGCTTGGACTGCTCCCCGCAGATGCCGCTCCTCGTTGAGGACGGGCATGATCACGGAAACGGCGGGGAGCCGCACGTCGGGATTGGCGTTCATAGGGGGCTCACGTTACCGCGAACGGGGGACACCGGTGCGCGCCGCCGGGGCGGAGGCCCGGGCCGCAGATCGTATCGGCCTACGGTTTCACGGATCCCACGTACGGCCGTCGTCCGGAGGTGTCCCCATGCCCACGCCGCCGCGGTCCCCTCGGTCCACCGCCGCACCCCAGCGCCGCTCGCAGCCCCCCGCCCCCCGCCGGGCTCCGCGCCGCCCCGCTCCGCCCGCACGGCGCGGCCGACCGCGCTGGGGCATGCGGGCGGTCACCACGCTGTCCGTGGTGGTCCTCGCCTCCGCCGGTATCGGGCACGCGGTGATGACCAGCCTGGACGCGGACATCGCCCGGGTCGACCCCTTCAAGGACATGAAGAACCGCCCGCAGGCCGGCCACGGCATGAACATCCTGCTGGTCGGCACCGACGGCCGCGAGAAGATCAGCGAGGAGGAGCGGCGCAAGTACCGGCTGGGCGGCGCCCCCTGCCACTGCACCGACACCATGATGATCGTGCACATCTCGCAGGACCGGGAGCGGGCGAGCGTGGTGAGCCTGCCGCGCGACTCGTACGCCGTGATGCCCGCGCACACCGACCGTACGACGGGCAAGCGGCACGGCCGGCACCCCGTCAAACTGAACGCGGCGTACGCCGAGGGCGGGCCGCAGCTGACCGTGCGCACGGTCGAGAACATGACGAAGGTGAAGATCGACCACTACCTGGAGGTCGACTTCACCAGCTTCATGAAGACGGTCGACGTGGTCGGCGGCGTGCAGATCTGCACCGCGGACCCCCTGAAGGACAGCTACACCGGCCTGAACCTCCCGGCCGGCCGGCACACGCTCGCGGGCGGGCAGGCACTCCAGTTCGTCCGCGCCCGCCACGTCGACGGCGCCTCCGACCTCGGCCGGATGAAACGGCAACAGCGCTTCATGGCGGCGCTGGTGGAGCGGATCACCTCCTCCGGGATCCTCCTCAACCCGATGAAGTTCCGGGACGTCACCCGTGCGGTGCTCGGCTCGGTCCGGGCCGACAAGGGCTTCGGCACGGACGAGATGCTGGACCTGGGCCGGGCCATGCGGAACTTCTCCCCCTCCTCCTCCGAGTTCACCACCGTCCCGATCGGGCGGATGGGATACGCCGTGAAGGGGGTCGGCTCGACCCTGAAGTGGGACCCCGTGAAGTCCGAGCGGCTCTTCCACGCCCTGCGCCAGGACCAGCCGCTGTCCGTGCACCGGCCGCACGGCGCGGCCCGGATCGTCCCGGTCGCCCCGCAGCAGATCCGCGTCCAGGTGGAGAACGGCACCCGCACACCCGGCCTCGGCCGTCGGGTGGACGCGGCCCTGGCCTCGACCGGCTTCCGCACGACCAAGGCCCCGGTGAACGCCGCGGTCCGCGACGTGAAGCGCACGATCGTCGCCCACGACCCCCGCTGGGACCGCTCCGCCAAGTCCCTCGCGGCGGCCCTGCCGGGCAGCGAACTCCGGGCGGTCAAGGGCCTGGGCCCGACCCTGAAGGTGATCGCGGGCCCCGACTTCGAACGCGTCAGCAAGGTGCGCGCCGAGGACCCGGGTCAGGGCGAGTTCGGTGTGGTGCGGGGCGACGAGGTGGCGTGCCCGTAGGCGCGCGTCAGTCCTCGAAGCCCTCCGCCGCTCGCTTCTCGCGCAGGTCCATGATCGCGCGGCGGCGGGCCAGGCGGTGGGTGCGGCGGATCTGGGCCTCCTGGCAGCGGCGCTTGTCGCGTTCCGTCTCCGGGAGGACCGGGGGGACCCGGCGGGGCTTGCCGTCGGCGTCGACCGCGGCGAAGACCAGGTAGGCGGAACCGACCTGCGTGGGCGGGGCGGACTCGTTCCAGCGTTCGGCCAGGACCCGGACACCGACCTCCATGGACGTGCGGCCGGTCCAGTTGACCTGGGCCTTGACGTGCACCAGGTCACCGACGCGGACCGGCTCCAGGAACGCCATCTCGTCCATGGACGCGGTGACCGCCGGCCCACCGGAGTGCCGCCCGGCCACCGCTCCCGCCGCGTCGTCGACCAGCTTCATGATCACCCCGCCGTGCACGGTCCCCAGAAGGTTCGTGTCGTTGTGGGTCATGATGTGGCTGAGGGTGGTGCGGGACGCCGAAGTCGGCTTGCCCGGGATTCCCGTGGTGCCGGAATCCGCAGCTGGGGCCTGGTCTGTCATGGCCCCCACCTTATGCCGAGGCGGTATGAGGGGATTCTGTGTCAGCTTCGCCACAGCCGTGCTCTGATTTTCCGACGACTCTTGTATGGCCCACCACGGGGACCGGCACACTGGGGCGCATGAATGATTGGCCCGAGGGATTCCCCGGCGACAACCGCGGCAGCCGGTACGGACGCGGCAGCTCGAGCGCACGGCCCGAGAGCGCCCGTGTCATGCGGCAGGTCCGCCGCGGCCCGGCGGCGTCACCCGGGCAGGCGGCGTACGGCGGTGCCCCGCCGTACCAGGGCGGAGTGCCGCAGCAGCCGTCGTACGTCGACGGCGGCGGCTACGGTCCCGGCGACGGGTACGACAGCGGCTACAACACCGGCCAGGTCTACGGCTCGCCCGGCGGCAGAGGCCCCGGCGGACCGGACGACGGCTGGTACGAGCCGCGCCCCGGGCCGAACTGGCGCCGCCGGATCAAGGTGACGACGATCACCGTCGTGACGGTGCTGGTGGTGACGAGCGTCGGCACGTACTTCTGGGCCGACTCCAAGCTCAACCGCGATGTCGACCTGTCGAAGGTCATCGACCGGCCGGAGGCCGGCGAGGGCACGAACTACCTGATCGTCGGATCCGACAGCCGCGCGGGCATGTCGGCCGAGGACAAGAAGAGACTGCGCACCGGCTCCGCGGAGGGCAAGCGCACGGACTCGATGATGATCCTGCACACCGGCAGCAACGGCCCGACGCTGGTCTCGCTGCCGCGTGACTCGAACGTCACGATCCCCTCGTACAAGGGCTCCGACTCCGGCAAGCTCTACCCGGCCACGGGCCGCCAGACGAAACTGAACGCGGCGTACTCGGAGGACGGCCCGGAGCTGCTGGTCCGTACCGTCGAGGCCAACACCGGCCTGCACATCGACCACTACGTGGAGATCGGCTTCGGCGGCTTCGCGAACATCGTGGACGCGGTCGGCGGTGTCGAGATGGACATCCCGCAGGACATCAAGGACACCAAGTCGGGCGCGGACCTCAAGAAGGGCAAGCAGACCCTGAACGGCGAGCAGGCCCTGGCCTTCGTCCGCACCCGCTACGCCCTCAGGGGCTCCGACCTGGACCGTACGAAGAACCAGCAGAAGTTCCTCTCGGCCCTGGCCAACCAGGTCGCCACCCCGAGCACCGTCCTCAACCCGTTCAAGCTGTACCCGACCATGGGCGCGGGCCTGGACTCCCTGGTGGTCGACGAGGACATGGGCCTGTTCGACCTGGCGTCGATGTTCTGGGCGATGAAGGGCGTCAGCGGCGGTGAGGGCAAGTCGATGAACATGCCGCTCGCAGGCAACGCCCCGAACGGCAACCTCCAGTGGAACACCGCGAAGGTGAAGACACTGGTGAACCAGCTGAAGAACGACGAAAAGGTCACCGTCTCGGGCAACTGAGCGGGCAGGCAGCGGAAGGGGGCACCCGGGCGGGTGCCCCCTTCACCGTGGGGCGGTTCTCACATCGAGGCGGCCGACATCGAGCGGCACATCTCGGCACAGCGGCGACAGGCCTCGGCGCAGCGCATCATCTGCGCGTCCTCCGGCATGGACATACACGCCTCGGCGCACATGTCACAGGCCCGGGCGCACATCGCGCACATCTCGGCCATGAGGGGCGAGCGGCGCATCATCATGTCGGCGCACATGCGCGTCATCTCGGCGCAGTCCATGACCGTGCGCATGATCTGCATCTGGGCCGGGCCGCCCGTCTGCAGACAGGAGCTCATGGTCTCCTCGCACACGCTGTGGCAGGTCATGCACGCCTGGACGCAGTCCTGCATCTCCTTGCTCAGCGGGGTGGTGGTGGCGGGCTGCTGGGTCATGACTTCCTCCTGGGGGCGGCCGGAACCGCGGATCGGCGCCCGCTCCTCTCGTCCTACGCCTCCGGCCCCATGAGCACCACAGGGCAGACCCGCCCGTGTGCGGTCCTCCTCGTCTGTGAGGCACGACTCACCGGGATCTGCGTGAATCCTCCGGCAGCGGCAAAAAGGGTGTGCAGGCGCGCCGGGGGCCCGGGCGTCGCGAGGCCGGGGGCGGCGAGCGAACCGCGCAGGGGGGAGACCCACACATGACGCAGCAGATGCACGACGAACGGCGGGTACCGGAGCCGAGAGGACCGGAGGCACAGAAACAGCGGCTGCGCAGACGGCTGGAGCGGCTGATCGGCGTCGCCGCGACCGAGGGCAACGAGCTCGTGCCCTTGCGCAACGGCGACGAGATCTTCCCCGCGATGCTGGCCGCCATCCGCGCCGCGGAGCACACCGTCGACATGATGACGTTCGTGTACTGGCGCGGCGAGGTCGCCCACGAGTTCGCGGACGCCCTCGCCGCGCGGGCTCGCGCGGGTGTCCGGGTGCGGCTGCTGCTGGACGGCTTCGGGGCCAAGGAGATAGAGCGGGACCTGCTGGACGCCATGGACGAGGCCGGCGTCCAGGTGGCCTGGTTCCGCAGGCCCACGCGCCTGTCGCCGATGCGGCAGAACCACCGCTGCCACCGCAAGGTCCTGGTCACCGACGAGCACACGGCGTTCACGGGGGGCGTCGGGATCGCGCAGGAGTGGTGCGGCGCCGCCCGCAACCCGGACGAGTGGCGCGACACCCATGTACAGGTCCGCGGCCCCGCGGTCGACGGCATCGCCGCGGCCTTCGCCCAGAACTGGGCCGAGTGCCACGACGACCTCTACGACGACCACGACCGCTTCACCGCCCAGGAACAGCCGGGACGGGCCACGGTCCAGGTCGTGCGGGGTTCCGCCTCCTTCGGCTGGCAGGACATGCAGACGGTGCTGCGGGTGCTGATCACCTCGGCGCAGGAGCGCCTGCGGCTGGCCACGGCCTACTTCGCCCCCGACACCTATTTCATCGGCCTCCTGGCAGCGGCGGCCCGCCGCGGGGTCAGGGTCGAGATCCTGTTGCCCGGACCGCACACCGACCAGCGGGCCTGCCTGCTGGCCGGGCGTCAGCACTATCAGACCCTCGTCGACGCCGGCGTGGACGTGCGGGAGTACCAGCCGACCATGCTCCACACGAAGATCATCACGGTGGACGGGGTGTGCTCCCTCATCGGCTCCACCAACGTCAACCGCCGCTCCATGGAGCACGACGAGGAGGTCGTCCTGGCGGTCCTCGACGAGGACTTCACCGCGGAGCTCGACACCGACTTCGACGCCGACCGGAAGCGGAGCGAGCCGATCGACCCCACCCGCTGGAAGCGGCGCCCCCTCCCCCTGCGCCTCGCCGAGGCCGCGGTCACCCCGATCCGCCGCTTCCTGTGACACACCCCGGCCCCGGCACGAGCCGGAGGCCGGGGGGTGTCCGCGAGGGCGGGGCTACGGCAGGTTGCGCGCCATGACGATGCGCTGGACCTGGTTGGTGCCCTCGTAGATCTGCGTGATCTTGGCGTCGCGCATCATGCGCTCCACCGGGTAGTCCCGCGTGTAGCCGTACCCACCCAGCAGCTGGACGGCGTCCGTGGTGACCTCCATGGCCGCGTCCGAGGCGAAGCACTTGGCCGCGGCGCCCAGGTAGGTGAGGTCGGCGTCGACGCGCTGGGAGGCGGCGGCGGCCTGGTAGGTCAGGGCGCGGGCGGCCGAGATCTTCATGGCCATGTCGGCGAGCATGAACTGGATGCCCTGGAAGTCGGCGATCGGCTTGCCGAACTGCTTGCGCTCCTGGACGTAGCCCTTGGCGTAGTCGAGGGCGCCCTGGGCGATGCCGAGGGCCTGGGCGGCGATGGTGATGCGGGTGTGGTCGAGGGTCTTCATCGCCGTGGCGAAGCCGGTGCCCTCCTCGCCGATCATGCGGTCGGCGGGGATGCGGACGTTGTCGAGGTAGACCTCGCGGGTCGGGGAGCCCTTGATGCCGAGCTTCTTCTCGGGGGCGCCGAAGGAGACGCCCTCGTCGGACTTCTCGACGACGAAGGCGGAGATGCCCTTGGAGCGCTTCTCGGGGTCGGTGACGGCCATCACCGTGTAGTACTCGGACTCGCCGGCGTTGGTGATCCAGCGCTTCACGCCGTTGAGGACGTAGTGGTCACCGTCGCGGACGGCCTTGGTCTTCATGCCGGCGGCGTCGGAGCCGGCGTCCGGCTCGGAGAGGCAGTAGGAGAACATGCCGTCGCCCTTGGCGAGCGGGGTCATGTACTGCTTCTTCAAGTCCTCGGAGCCGGAGAGGATCACGGGCAGGGAGCCGAGTTTGTTGACGGCCGGGATGAGGGAGGAGGAGGCGCAGACCCGCGCGACCTCCTCGATGACTATGACGGTCGCCAGGGCGTCCGCGCCCCCACCGCCGTACTCCTCGGGGACGTGCACGGCGTGCAGGTCGTTCGCCACCAGCGCCTGGAGCGCCTCGCGCGGGAAGCGGGCCTCTTCGTCCACGGCGGCGGCGTACGGCGCGATCTTCGCCTCGGCCAGCGAGCGGACGGCGTCACGGAGCATGTCGTGCTCCTCGGACGGGCGGTACAGGTCGAAGTCAGCCGATCCGGCCAAGGTCTCTCACGCTCCAAAACGCTGCGATGGTGACGCTAACTACCGTTAAGTAATCAAAAGTTTATGGGGTCGCCCACGGGAGTGATACGTGAGCTAGGCGACAGCGGGATAGTTGCCCGGTGAAGCGCGCCGCCATGCCCCGGCTATGCTCGGGCGCGCACCACATGCCGTAGACCCCTGGAGCACCCATGGCCCTGAAGATCACCGTGATCGGCACCGGTTATCTCGGCGCGACACACGCGGCGGCCATGGCCGAGCTGGGCTTCGAGGTGCTCGCCCTCGACGTCGTGCGCGAGAAGATCGAGAAGCTGGAGCGCGCCGAGGCCCCGATGTACGAGCCGGGGCTGGAGGAGCTGCTGCGCAAGCACGTCGCCGGCATCGAGGGCTCCAGCGGCCGGCTGCGCTTCACCCAGGACTGGGCAGAGATCGGCGCGTTCGGCGATGTGCACTTCGTCTGTGTGAACACCCCGCAACGGCACGGCGAGTACGCCTGCGACATGAGCTACGTCGACTCCGCGTTCGCCTCGCTCGCGCCGCATCTGCGCGGTCCGGCGCTGGTCGTCGGCAAGTCGACGGTGCCCGTCGGTTCCGCGGACCGCCTCGCTTCCTACCTGGCCGCGCACGCGCCCGCCGGGGAGGACGCCGAGCTGGCGTGGAACCCGGAGTTCCTGCGCGAGGGCTTCGCCGTGGACGACACGCTGCACCCCGACCGTCTCGTGGTGGGCGTGCGCAGCGAGCGGGCCGAGAAGCTGCTGCGGGAGGTGTACGCGACGCCGATCGCCGAGGGCTCGCCGTTCGTGGTGACCGACTTCCCGACGTCCGAGCTGGTGAAGACCTCCGCGAACTCCTTCCTCGCCACGAAGATCTCCTTCATCAACGCGATGGCGGAGGTGTGCGAGGCCGCGGGCGGGGACGTCGCCAAGCTGGCGGAGGCCATCGGTTACGACGACCGGATCGGCAGGAAGTTCCTGCGGGCCGGGATCGGTTTCGGCGGCGGGTGTCTGCCCAAGGACATCCGGGCGTTCATGGCGCGCGCCGGTGAGCTGGGCGCGGACCAGGCGCTGACGTTCCTGCGGGAGATCGACTCGATCAACATGCGCCAGCGCGGGCAGATGGTGGAGCTGGCCCGGCAGGTGCTGGGCGGCGGGCCGTTCCTGGGCAAGCGCGTGGCGGTGCTGGGGGCGACCTTCAAGCCCGACTCGGACGACGTGCGGGACTCCCCCGCGCTCAACGTGGCCGGGCAGATCCACCTCCAGGGCGGCCAGGTCACGGTCTACGACCCGAAGGGCATGGACAACGCCCGCAGTGTGTTCCCGACCCTCGGGTACGCCGACTCGGCGCTGGAGGCCGTGCGTGGCGCCGACATCGTGCTGCACCTGACGGAGTGGCGGGAGTTCCGCGAGCTGGACACCGGGGCACTCGGCGAGGTCGCGGCGGCGCGGGTGATCCTGGACGGCCGCAACGCCCTGGACCCGGAGCGCTGGCGCAAGGCCGGCTGGACGTACCGGGCGATGGGGCGTCCGCGGGCCTGAGCGCGGGAAGCGTCAGGAAGATGACGCCGGTTCGGCCGAGGCTCAGTCGGCCGAACCGGCGTCTTCGTGCATTCTGCACCACCCGGCCGTGCGGCGGGGGCGGCTGGGGGCTTGTGACGGATCGCCGTGACGCCGGAGCGGCGTGCGGTGCGTGCTCCCGGCATGCCGGGCGTCGCGACGCCGCGGAGATCCGCGGGTGACCCCCTAGCCCTCCTTGGCCCGGTAGCGGCGCATTTTCGCGCGGGCCCCGCAGACCTGCATGGAGCACCAGCGGCCTCGGCCGGCCGGGCTGCGGTCGTAGTAGGCCCAGTGGCAGTCGGCGGCCTCGCAGGCCTTGAGACGGGTCCAGGTGCCGGCGACCAGGGCCTCGGCGACGGCGGCGGCCACGCGCGCGTGCAGGGAGCGGTCGTCGGCGGGGGCGAGGGCGGCCGAGCCGTCCGCCGCGTCGACCGTGACCAGGAGCGGCGCTTCGGCCAGGAGTGTGCCGAGGGGGGTGACGGCGCGGTGCGGCGGGTGGCCGGCGTGGGCGAGGAGGGTCGCGCGCAGGGACTCGCGCAGGGTGCGGGCCCGGTCCGTCTCGTCCGCGGTGATGCCGAGGCGCGCCCGGCCCTCGGGCGTGTCCAGCGCGTCGGCGCCGCACTCGATGTCCAGCGTGTTCACCAGGGCCTCGACCAGGGCCAGGCCGCCGGGCGCGGGCGATCTCTCCGTCATGGCTGGACCGTACCTCTCGCGATTCCCCTTGCGAGGTTACCGCCAATGAGGGAGCATGCAGTAACGGTTACTGGTTGCCCGCCTTTACGGGTAACGGCGACTTCGAGGAGGAAGTCATGGCTCTCGCCAAGCTGGGTGTGGTCGTCCTGGACTGTCCCGACCCGCGCGCACTGGCCGGTTTCTACGCCGAGGTGCTGGGCGGCACGCCGACGGTGGAGACCGACGGGGAGGACGAGTGGGTCGACCTGACGGTGCCGGGCGGCACACCGCTGGCCTTCCAGGCATCCCCCGGGTACGTACCGCCGCAGTGGCCGTCACCCGACGGCTCGCAGCAGTTCCACCTCGACCTCGTGGTGGACGACCTGGACGCGGCCGAGAAGGGCGTGCTGGCGCTCGGGGCGAAGCCGCTGGACGCCGAGGACCGGGAGCGGACCTTCCGGGTTTACGCCGACCCGGCCGGGCACCCGTTCTGCCTCTGCGCCAACTGACCCCGGAGGCCCCATGTCCGCCGTGGCACGTTTCCGTTCCGTGGTCGTCGACTGCCCCGACCCCCGCGAGCTGGCCCGCTTCTACGCGCGGGTCGGCGGGGGCACGCCGGAGGACGACGACCCCGACTGGGTGGTGCTGCGCCTCCCCGGCGGGCCACGGCTCGCCTTCCAGCGTTCCCCCGGCCACACTCCGCCGGAGTGGCCGCGGGCCGACCGCAACGCCCAGCAGTTCCACCTGGACTTCGACGCCGGGGCGACCTGGGACGAGATCGACGCGGCCGAGGAGCGGGTGCTGGCGCTGGGCGCGCGGGTGCTGGACAAGGAGGACGACGAGAAGAAGGGCTTCCGTGTCTACGCCGACCCGGCGGGGCATCCGTTCTGCCTGTGCCGGATCGAGCACGGCTGATCCGGTCGGGTGCCCGCCTGGTCCGGTCGGGTGCACGCCTGGTCAGGTCGGGTGCACGCCTGATCCGGCCCGGTGCACGCCTGGTCAGGTCGGGTGCACGCCTGATCCGGCCCGGTCGGCCGGCCCGCTACCCGTCCAGATCGGAGATCGTCGCCGTCGACGGCTCGCGGCGTTGCTGTGCGGCGCGGGCCGTGAAGTCGGCGCCGCGCAGGACACGCTGGACATTGCCCCAGGTCAGCAGGGCCACGTCGGCCTCCTCCCAGCCCCTCCGCAGCAACTCGGCGATCAGCCGCGGATAGCAGGAGGTGTCGCCGAGCTCCTGCGGGTGGGCGGCTCCGGAGTCGTAGGTGCCGGACAGTCCGACGCAGTGCGCCCCGGCCACGGCGCGGATGTGGTCGAGATGGTCGGCGACATCGCGGACGGTCGGGCCCGTCTGCTCGGCGGTCAGCGGCACCAGGCACAGCCCCTTGGCCGCACCCAGCTCCGCCAGCAGGTCGTCGGGGAGGTTGACCGGGTGGGGGCGCAGGCTCCGGGCCGCTGAGCGGCTGCACAGCACGGGGGCCCGGGAGAGGCTCAGGACGCGGCGGACGGTCTGGGCGGAGGCGCCGGAGAGGTCCGCGATCACGCCGAGGCGGTTCATCTCACGCACGACCTCCTCGCCGAACCGGGTCAGCCCGGCATCGCTGGCCCAGGACACCCCGGTGAGCGTGAGGACGCGCAGGCCGAGCAGGTGCAGCTGGCGCAGGATGCCGATCGAGTCGCCCAGAGCCTGGGCGCCGGCGGGGCCGAGGAGCACGGCGACGCGACCGCAGTTGCGGGCGTCCGCGACCTGGCCCGCCGTGCAGGCCGGCCGCAGGCCGCCCTCGCAGGTCCGGACGATGGTCTTCGCCAGGTCCAGCTGCTCCAGGGTGGCGCCGACGGCCCGGTCGCCGTCGAGGCCCTCGGGCAGGTGCAACGACCAGAACAGTGCGCCCACCCGGCCGCTGCGCAGCCGGGGCACATCCGTGTCGACGGTGCTCTCGCCGTCCTCCAGGTCGTACCAGGACAGGCGCTTGAGCGCCCAGGGCAGACCGTTGTAGCCGTCGGCGACGGGGTGTGCGGCGAGGATGGCGTGCGCCCGGGCCATGGGCGCGTCCTCCGGATCGGAGACGGGCTCGTAGGACTCCGCCGTGACGACACCCTCGTCGGGGTACGGCTCGGCCAGCTCGTCGAACTCGCCGGCGGCCGCGGCGGTGGGGCGCAGGTCGTCCTGGAGGTCTGCCATGGCGGCTCCGTACGGTCGTTCGTGAGGTACGGTCACCGTCGCACGGAGCCCGGAGCGGTTCCTGATGGGCGGAGCGTTCGGAGTACGCCGCCGCGATCACACCGGCCGTCCTCCGCTCCCCGGCCCGGGGCCGCGGCCACGGGCCCTTCCTGCCTCTTCAGCACCACGACCGCTCAGCCGTTCCTCCCCGTGATGTGACCTGCACCACTCACTGGGCCCGCACCGGCGCAGGTCGATTAGACATGTGTCGTTCGGGTATCCCCGGATTGACGGCAGCGTCAAGCATGCAGCCATTCGAGTCACTCGGATGGATGACAGTCGATTCGCGCCCGTAGGATGGGAAAGTTTCGGCACGCCAAGTGCTGTTTCGCCGCCGTCACTCTCCCGAAGGAGCGCCATGCCCAGGTCCGTGGACCCGAGCCTCAACCGCCGCAAGCTGCGTCTCGCCCTCAAGGCCGCCCGCGACAAGCGCGGCCTGACCCAGCGGCAGGCAGCCGAAGTGCTCGAGTGGTCGCTGTCCAAGCTGATCCGGATCGAGGCGGGCTCGGTCAGCCTCTCCGTGACAGACCTTCGGGCGATGCTCCAGGAATACGGAGTGGAAGATCCGGACCTGGTCACGGAACTGGAAGAAGCGGCTCGCGGCAGCAAAGGCCAGTCGTGGTGGTCCGAGTACAACGACATCATCAGCCAGCCGTTCGCCCAGTACCTGGGGTACGAGAGCGCGGCGAACGCCATCAAGGGTTACCACCCCAGCCTCATCCCCAGTCACCTGCAGATCGCGGACTACGTGTCCGCGCTCTTCGAGGCAGGCCAGCCCAACCCCAGGGCACAGCAGCACATCGATCTCCGCATGGCCCGGCAGGAGCGGGTCCTGCAGGAGGACGGCCCCGAAGTGGAGATGATTCTCGACGAGGCGGCCCTGCGCCGCCAGATCGGCGGCCCCGCGACGATGCGGCGCCAACTGGGCTTCATCAAGGAATTGATCACCGAGAGCCGTGCCACCCTCCGCGCTCTGCCCTTCACCGCAGGCGCGCACGACAGCCTGGACAGCACCTTCTTCCTCCTGGGTTTCCAGGCCGACGAGGACGTGCTCTACATGGCCGGCCCGGGAGGCATGCTGACGAACCGGGACGACCGTGAACTGGTCGCCCGGTACCAGGAGTGCTTCGAGGATTTGCGCAACAAGGCGCTGACCGAGGACGAAACGGTGGCGCTGCTCGACGACCTCATCGAACAATTCCACCGCACCTGACCGCCGGTTCAGCGTGCCACGGGGGCCCAGGGGAAGCCATGACGACGGAAAAGGGGAGGAAGAGGCGCCGCAGGACGGAGCCGTCTCCCGGTAAGGTGCGCGCCGATTCGACGCGCCCGGTGGCCGCCCCTGGGCCCGGTCACCGGCCCCAGGGCGCCGAGCACACCGCTCTGGTGCGGAGAGCCATCGCCGGCCGCGAGGCGTGCGCTCGTCTGCTCCGGCTGAAGAAGGCGGAAACCGAGCAGAACATCCGGCGCCGACGGGCCCATGTGGACGACGTCATACGGGTGGTCCGCAACGTCGCCGCTCTCGTGGTGTTCTCGTCCGCCGTCTCCACGCTCGTGGCCTACGCCGGCATCCGGATGGGCGTCCCCCCGGAGATCTGCTGGATGGGCAGCGTGGCCGGAGGCCCCCTCCTGGTCCGCACGTTCATCAGGCTCTTCGAGACGATACGTCCTTTGCTGCCGGACGCACCAGAAGATCAACCGTCCAATGACGCGCCGTAGCCGGGGAGCGCACCCACCACCATCCCGCGACCGCGGATACGCCGATCAGCACGGTCACCCACATCGTGAGCCGCGCCCACAGCGTCCCGCCGAGGAGCGAGGCGCCGGCCCCGGCGGCCGAGGCGAGCACACCGGTCACCAGGCAGTATCCGAGGAAACCGGGCTCCCTGGTCGTCGACCGCTCACGGCGTGGGCCGCTCATCTCACGTCCGTCCGCATCCGATTCGCTCATGGTGCCGCCCGGCCCGGAAGGGGGCGGGACATCCACACCAAGGCCGTACGCCAGGCGTCCGGTGTGAAGGCGAGCACCACGCGGCTCGGGCACTTCGAATCGCGAACCAGTACGCCCCCGGCGACCACGGCCATCTCGCAGCACTGTTCCGCCGTGCTGCTGTAACTGCTCTTCCGCCATGAAACCGCACCCCGATCCTCAGCCAATGCCGCCCCCTTCGCACGCCGAGTTGCCACTCCTGGCAGCTCGCCCGGCGCCGGGAGCTCGCACCCGGGCGGCTCGGGCCCTGTCGACGCCAGGCTCGATCCGAGAAATCGCGATAACGCGGTAGGTCCACCTCGGTCTTACCCGCTGTAGCCGTTCTTCAACAGCCCGCCGTCGGCGCAGACGGCCGGGCCGGGCCGCAGGGAGCGCACACCGGCCAAGGTCACGTCGGAGCGCGACTCAGCCGTCCACGTCCTCGATGCGGACGTTGGAGGACGACCGCGTCGCCTGGAGCCCCCGGGCCACGTCCTGTGCCGCGTCCAGGACCCGGACCGCGTTCTTCCAGGTCAGCTTGGCCAGGTCGGCCTTGGACCAGCCGCGGTCGAGCAGTTCCGCGAGGAGGTTCGGGTAACCGGAGACGTCGCTGAGGCCGTCGGGGGTGAAGGCCGTGCCGTCGTAGTCGCCGCCGATGCCGAGGTGGTCGACGCCAGCCGCCTCGCGCATGTGGTCCAGGTGGTCGGCGACCGTCGACACCGTCGCGACCGGGCGCGGGTGCCGCTCCTCGAAGACGCGGTGGACCTTCATGGCCTCCGCGGTGGTGTCGAGGGGGTGGAAATCGTGGGCGCGCATGTTCTCGTCGGCCGCGGCCGTCCAGTCCACGGCGGCCTGGAGCACGAACTTCGGCACGAACGTCACCATCGCGACACCGCCGTTGGCGGGCAGCCGCTCCAGGACGTCGTCCGGGATGTTGCGCGGGTGGTCGCACACGGCCCGGGCGGAGGAGTGGGAGAAGATCACCGGGGCGGAGCTCGTGTCGATCGCGTCCCGCATGGTCGTGGCGGCCACGTGGGAGAGGTCGACGAGCATGCCGAGCCGGTTCATCTCCCGGACGACCTCACGGCCGAACGCGGTGAGACCGCCGGCCTTCGGCTCGTCGGTCGCGGAGTCCGCCCAGTCGACGTTGTCGTTGTGGGTGAGCGTGAGGTAACGCACGCCCAGCCCGTACAAGCCGCGCAGGGTGCCCAGGGAGTTGGCGATGGAGTGGCCGCCCTCCGCTCCCATGAGCGAGGCGATACGGCCCTCCCCGCGGGCGGTCTCCATGTCGGCCGCGGTGAGCGCGGGACGCAGGTCCCCGGGATGGCGGACCAGCAACTGCCGGACGCAGTCGATCTGTTCGAGCGTGGCGGCGACCGGGTCGGGCGAGTCCGTGCGGACGTACACCGACCAGTACTGCGCGCCGACCCCGCCCGCGCGCAGCCGGGGGAGGTCGGTGTGCAGATGGGCGCTCTGGTCGGCGGCGATGTCCCGCGCGTCCAGGTCGTAGCGGACCTGTTCGCGCAGCGCCCAGGGCAGGTCGTTGTGGCCGTCGACGACCGGGAACTCGCTCAGGAGTTCCCGGGCCGCCTCCAGGGAGGTCATCGTCGTCACTTCCCCGCGCCGAAGCCGAACCCGCCCGAGCCCTCGACCTTGGAGCGCAGGCGCTTGCCCTTCTCGGTGGCCTGGTCGTTGAGCTCCTGCTGGAAGTCGCGCATACGGCCGCGCAGTTCCTCGTCGTGCGCGGCGAGGATGCGGGCCGCCAGCAGACCGGCGTTGCGCGCACCGGCGACGGAGACCGTGGCCACGGGGACGCCGGCCGGCATCTGCACGATGGACAGCAGGCTGTCCATGCCGTCGAGGTACTTCAGCGGCACGGGCACGCCGATGACCGGCAGCGGGGTCACGGAGGCGAGCATGCCGGGCAGGTGGGCGGCGCCGCCCGCCCCGGCGATGATCACCTTGAGCCCGCGGCCGTCGGCCTGCTCGCCGTAGGCGACCATCTCGCGCGGCATGCGGTGCGCGGAGACGACGTCGACCTCGTAGGCGATCTCGAACTCGTCGAGGGCCTTGGCGGCGGCCTCCATGACGGGCCAGTCGGAGTCCGACCCCATGACGATGCCAACAACAGGGCTCATTCGGTGATGGTGCCTCTCAGGTAGCCGGCAGCGTGACGGGCGCGCTCCAGCACGTCGTCCAGGTCGTCGCCGTAGGTGTTGACGTGACCGACCTTGCGGCCGGGCTTCACGTCCTTGCCGTACATGTGGATCTTGAGCTGGGGGTCGCGGGCCATGCAGTGCAGGTACGCGGAGTACATGTCCGGGTAGTCGCCGCCGAGGACGTTGACCATCACCGTCCACTCGGCGCGCGGGCGCGGGTCGCCGAGGGGCAGGTCCAGGACCGCGCGGACGTGGTTGGCGAACTGGCTGGTGACGGCACCGTCCATCGACCAGTGGCCGGAGTTGTGCGGGCGCATCGCGAGTTCGTTGACGAGGACACCGGAAGACCCGTCGTCATTGCGGGTCTGGAAGAGCTCGACGGCCAGGTGGCCGACGACGCCGAGTTCCTTGGCGATGTTCAGCGCCATCTCCTCGGCCCGCAGGGCCAGGGCGTGGTCGAGGTCGGGGGCGGGGGCGATGACCGTGTCGCAGACGCCGTTGACCTGGCGGGACTCCACGACCGGGTAGGCCACGGCCTGCCCGTGCGGGGAGCGCACGACGTTGGCGGCGAGCTCGCGGACGAAGTCGACCTTCTCCTCGGCGAGCACGGGTACGCCGGCCTTGAAGGGGTCGGCGGACTCCTCGGCGGAGTCGACGACCCACACGCCCTTGCCGTCGTAACCGCCGCGGACGGTCTTGAGGACGACGGGGAAACCGCCGCCCTCGGCCGCGAAGGCGGCCACGTCCTGCGGGTCGGACACGATCCGGTGCCGGGGGCAGGGGACGCCGATCGCGTCGAGCTTCGCGCGCATCACCCCCTTGTCCTGGGCGTGCACGAGCGCGTCGGGGCCGGGGCGCACGGGGATGCCGTCCGCCTCCAGAGCCCTGAGGTGCTCGGTGGGTACGTGTTCGTGATCGAAGGTGATCACATCGCACCCACGGGCGAACTCGCGCAGCGTGTCGAGATCGCGATAGTCGCCGACGACGACATCGCTCACGACCTGCGCAGCGGAGTCCTGCGGGGTGTCACTGAGGAGCTTGAACCTGATGCCCAGCGGGATGCCCGCCTCGTGTGTCATACGAGCGAGCTGGCCACCGCCGACCATGCCGACTACCGGGAACGTCACTCCCCCAGGGTATCGGCCGCGCCAGAGTGGCCGGTTTCCCCTCCCTCCCCGGCCCTGAACGGACCGTCTCCGGCCGCCCACCGGCATGCGCAGGAAGATCGCGCGGGAGGGTGGTTAGCATGGCTGGGTTGACGCCGACGACCGGACGGGGGCCTGCACGACCATGGGACATGGTGCTTCTCGGCTCCGACGGCTCGTTCACGAGGTCGCCAAATTCGGCGCGGTGGGTGGTGCCGGGGTGCTGGTCAACCTCGTCGTCTTCAACCTGGTACGGCACACCACCGACCTCCAGGTGGTGCGCGCGAGCGTCATCGCGACCGTCGTCGCGATCGTCTTCAACTACGTCGGTTTCCGCTACTTCACGTACCGCGACCGCGACAAGAGCCGCCGTACGCGTGAGATGACCCTGTTCCTGCTGTTCAGCGCGATCGGGCTGGTCATCGAGAACGGCGTGCTGTACACGGCCACGTACGGCTTCGGCTGGGACACCCCGCTCCAGAACAACGTCTTCAAGTTCCTGGGCATCGGCGTCGCGACCCTGTTCCGCTTCTGGTCCTACCGCTCGTGGGTGTTCCGCGCACTCCCCTCCCGGGAGACGCCGGCGATTCCGGACCCGGTCCTGCAGAACGAGCCGGCCAGCCCCCCGAAGACCAAGCAGCAGGTGCCGTAGCCCTTCGGGTGACCCGAGGCCAGGTGGGCACCCCCGTGCCCCGACAGCCCCTAGCGGACCGTCGGCTCGTCGTCCTGGGACTTGGACAAGCGGGTGCGGGACAGGAACAGGCCGAACACCGGGGGTTTCGTCTGGAGCATTTCCAGGCGGCCGCCGTCGGCCTCCGCCAGGTCGCGGGCCACCGCCAGGCCGATGCCCGTGGAGTTGCGGCCGCTGATCGCCCGTTCGAAGATGCGGGCGCCGAGGTCGGCGGGGATGCCGGGCCCCTCGTCCGTGACCTCGATGACCGCCTGGTTGCCCGTGACGCGGGTGCGCAGGGCCACCGTGCCGCCGCCGTGCATGAGGGAGTTCTCGATCAGTGCGGCCAGGACCTGCGCGACCGCGCCGGGCGTGCCGACGGCCTCCAGATGCCGCTTGCCGGAGCTGACGATGGCCCGGCCCGCGCTGCGGTACGCCGGCCGCCACTCGGCGAGCTGCTGCTGGATGACCTCGTCGAGGTCGAAGGTGACGGCGGAGCCGGTGCGCGGATCGCGGGAGTTGGTCAGCAGCCGCTCCACGACGTCCGTCAGCCGCTCGACCTGCGTCAGCGCGATCGTCGCCTCCTCCTTCACCGTCTCCAGGTCGTCGGTGAGGGTGATCTCCTCCAGCCGCATCGACAGCGCGGTGAGCGGCGTGCGCAGCTGGTGGGAGGCGTCCGCGGCCAGTCGCCGTTCGGCGGTCAGCATGCGGGCGATGCGCTCGGCGGAGCCGTCCAGCACGTCCGCCACCCGGTCCAGCTCGGGCACCCCGTAGCGCTTGTGCCGGGGGCGGGGATCGCCCGAGCCGAGCCGCTCGGCCGTCTCCGCGAGGTCGGTCAGCGGCGACGCCAGCCGGTTCGCCTGGCGGACGGCCAGCAGCACCGCGGCCACCACCGCCAGCAGTGCGACCAGCGCGATGATCAGCAGCGTCCGGCCGACCTCACGGGTCACCGAGGAGCGCGGTTCCTGGACGGTGACCGTCTCGCCCTCCTCACCGGGCGCGGTCGCGGTGATGACGTCCCCGGCGGGTTTCATGCCGACCTCGATGGGCGACTCCCCGGGGATCCGGATCACCGCGTAGTAGCGGTCCTGCGTGACCTGCTCGCGCAGGACCTCCGCGTCGACCTGCTGGGCGACGAAGAGCCTGCTGTCGACGATGCTGGCCAGCCGCACCGCCTCGGACTCCACCCGCTCCTGGGCGCTGTTGCTGATCGTCCGGGTCTCGACGATGACGAGGGAGACGCCGAAGACGGCGATCACGACGAGTACCACGGCGAGCGTGGACTGGATCAGTCGGCGACGCATGTCCTGTTACCCGAGCCCGCCTCTCGGCTCAGCTCTTCTCGAAACGGAAACCCACACCGCGCACGGTGGCGATGTAGCGGGGGTTGGCCGCGTCGTCGCCGAGCTTCTTGCGCAGCCAGGAGATGTGCATGTCGAGGGTCTTGGTCGACGACCACCAGGTCGTGTCCCAGACCTCCCGCATCAGCTGGTCGCGGGTGACGACCCGGCCCGCGTCGCGCACCAGCACCCGCAGCAGGTCGAACTCCTTGGCGGTGAGCTGGAGCTCCTCCTCGCCCATCCAGGCGCGGTGCGACTCGACGTCGATGCGCACGCCGTGCGTGGCGGGCGGCTGCTGCGGCTCTGCGGCGCCGCGCCGGAGCAGGGCCCGGACGCGGGCGAGCAGTTCGGCGAGCCGGAACGGCTTGGTGACGTAGTCGTCGGCACCCGCGTCGAGCCCGACGACGGTGTCCACCTCGTCGGCGCGCGCGGTCAGGATGAGGATCGGGATGGCGTGGCCTTCGCCACGCAGGCGGCGGGCCACCTCCAGACCGTCCATACCGGGCAGACCGAGGTCGAGCACGACCAGGTCGACGCCACCCTGCAGTCCGGCGTCGAGAGCGGTGGGTCCGTCCTCGCGGACCTCGACCTCGTAGCCCTCCCGGCGCAGAGCACGAGCCAGCGGCTCCGAGATGGACGCATCGTCCTCGGCGAGCAGTACACGGGTCATGAGGTGATGGTAGACCTGCAACGCCCTGAGCTGGGGTGTGACCGGAATCCTTGATTCTTACCGTTGGCATACCCGGCTCTTACGTACCGGGGGTAGGTGCACGAACCTCTGCCTGTGAGGTGTGATCGCGGTAAGGACCTTGGAAACGGCGCGTGAGGTTCCCCCGACACCTGTGATCCGTGTCTCAAGTCCTTCCATATACGGCGGTGTCCTGCCGTATGGTGAATCAACGCCTGTAGCACCACGGCGACCTTCGGAGGCTGTTTGCCCTGAGGGTCTCTTTTGTGTGCGGGCCGGTTCCCGCCGGCCCCCCACGTGAAACGACCTGTGGCCGGGCCTCGCAGTGCGGCGACGCGCGTAGAGGCGTGGATCCCGGTGGCGACCGCCCACCGCTCCGTGACCCGGAGCGGACCCCGTAGGCGTCGGACGGACGGCCGTACCCACCGGTGCCGGCAGCCCCCCACCGGGCGCACCACCGCCGCAGCGGGGCGCGTCCCGAGCAGCAAGGAACGACCATGGCGTCCAGCCTGACGAAGGACTCGGCCCGACCGGGCACCCCCGGTTCCGAGAAGACCTTCTTCGGCCACCCCCGCGGACTGGCCACTCTGTTCATGACCGAGATGTGGGAGCGCTTCTCCTACTACGGCATGAGGGCCCTGCTTCCGCTGTACCTGGTGGCCCCGGGTGGCCTGCACCTGAGCGCGGGCACCGCGACGGCGATCTACGCCGTGTACCTGTCGCTCGTGTATCTGCTCACCCTGCCCGGTGGCTGGTTCGCCGACCGGGTGCTCGGCCCCCGCAAGACGGTCGCCGTCGCAGGTGTGGTCATCATGATCGGCCACCTGTGCCTGGCCCTGCCCGCCGCCGCGAGCTTCTACGTCGGCCTGGGCCTCGTCGCCGTCGGTTCCGGTCTGCTGAAGGCCAACATCTCCACGATGGTCGGCCACCTGTACGACGGCCCGGAGGACCCGCGCCGCGACGGTGGCTTCACGGTCTTCTACATCGGCATCAACCTCGGCGCCTTCATCGCGCCGCTGGTCATCGGCACCGTCGGCGAGAGCGTCGACTGGCACCTGGGCTTCGCGCTGGCCGCGCTCGGCATGGCGCTGGGCCTCGTGCAGTTCCTGCTCGGCAGCCGCCACCTGGACGCCAGGAGCAGCGAGATCCCGACCCCGCTGTCGCCCGCCGAGAAGGCAGCCACCCTGCGCAAGGGCCTGATCTGGCTGGCCGTCGCCGTGGTCTTCTACGCCCTGGTCGGCGGCACCGGCCACTTCACCCTCAACTGGGCGCTGATCCCGCTCACGCTCCTCGGCCTGATCGTGCCGATCCTGGTCATCACCCGCATCCTGCGCGACAAGGACCTGGACTCCGGCGAGCGCTCGAAGGTGTCCGCGTACATCTGGTTCTTCGTCGCCGCCGCCGTCTTCTGGATGATCTACGACCAGGGCGGCTCGACCCTGTCGCTCTTCGCCAGCGACAAGGCCGACAACACCGTCTTCGGCTGGGAGTTCCCGGTCTCCTGGTACCAGTCCGTCAACCCGGTCCTGATCATGGCGCTTGCGCCCGTCTTCGCCTGGCTGTGGCTGTGGCTGAACCGGCGCGGCAAGGAGCCGAGCACCATCGTGAAGTTCGCCTCCGGCCTGGTGCTGGTGGGTGCGTCCTTCTTCCTCTTCCTCGCCCCGCTGTCGATCGCCGAGGGCGGCCACAAGGCCGCGGCGATGTGGCTGGTCGCGATCTACTTCGTGCAGACCGTCGGTGAGCTGACGCTGTCGCCGGTGGGCCTGTCCGTGACGACGAAGATGGCGCCGGCGAAGTACGCCTCCCAGATGATGGGCGTCTGGTTCCTCGCGGTCACCGCGGGTGACTCCGTCACCGCGCTGCTGTCCAACCCGGCCGTCGGCGGGGTCAACCTCGACAGGACGGGCTTCGTGGCGCTGGAGGCGGGGCTCGCCGTCGTCGCCGGCTTCGCGGTGTACATGTACCGCAAGAAGGTCAAGGCGATGATGGGCGACGTCCGCTGATCACCGCCGCCGGACTCTGAGACGAGGGCCGTCGCCCCCCGGGGTACGACGGCCCTTCCTCATGTCCTGGTCGACCTCGGGGGGGTCGGCGTCCGGGGCGAACCAGGGCGTCGCCGTCGCCCGGCGGGGGGCGGGCAGCCGCAGGCGGCGGGCCGGGCGGGCCGCGTGTCCGGGGCGGCGGGGCCGTAGGTGGTCGATCACGGCCAGGCCCGCGCGGAACAGTGCCGCCGGGACGACGAGCAGGACGAGGGCCCAGAACAAGGTCACGCCCCAGGGGCGCCCCACGCCCCAGGGGTGTTCGGCGAGCACCTTGCCGCCGTACTTCAATGACACGGTGTAGTCGCCGTGTGCCCCGGCCCCGAGCTCCACGGGCAGCTCGATGCGGGCCTTGCCGCCGGGCCGGATCGTGCCCCGCCACCGCTGGTCCTGCCACTCGGGGGCGAACACGCCGTGGGAGGTACCGACCTGGAAGACCGGGTTCCGCACAGGGGAGGTGCCGACGTTGCCGACGGTGACCACGAGGGTCCGCGCGGGCGGAGAGCCGAACCAGGTGAGCAGCCCGCCGGAGCCCCGCAGCCGGGTGTCCGTGAGCAGGGACAGCCGTCCGCCGGCCGCTTCCGCGGGCAGCGGCTCGACGGCGTGCCCGGCGACCTGGAGGGCCGCGTCGGCCTCGGCCGCGGCTCCCGTCACGGTCGCCACGTGCACCACGCAGGGGCACGGCACCGGCGGCTCCACGACGGGCAGTTCGCGGCGGAAGCGCCCGTCGGCGCCGGTGGTGACGGTCCGGCCGTCGGCGTTGGCACAGGAGTTGGTACCGCCGGTCACGCCCCGCTCCGGCTCGGCCTGCCCGCACACGAGCAGCGTCAGCAGGGCACGAGGCCGCCAGCCGCTGCCGCTGACGGTGAGCGAACCGCCCGTTCCCGCCTGGGACGTGGACAGCTCGACCACGGGCCGCTCCACCGCCCCGACGGGCCCGGCGCCCGCCAGGACCAGCAGCAGAGCCAGCAGAACCGGCAGTGACGGATACGGAAGACGAACGGCGGTCGGCATCGGCAGCTCCAGCGGTCGTGCGCTCAGCGGTGCACCTGCCAGGCGGGGTAGTAGGTCGACGGCCCGCTGGGGCCTGTCGTTTGGATCAGGTCGCAGGGAAGCGACGGTGCTTCTCGACGCCGGTGAGCGGGGTCTGG
>NZ_JBHVCP010000048.1:0-57625 GCF_042803315.1 Streptomyces sp. NPDC057424 | reverse complement strand
GTGGTCGCCGTGCTGGAAGGCGGCGAGCCCACCGTCATCGCCAACGCCGAGGGGGCCAGAACCACCCCCTCGGTCGTGGCGTTCGCCAAGAACGGCGAGGTGCTGGTCGGGGAGGTGGCCAAACGGCAGGCCGTGACGAACGTGGAGCGCACCGCCCGCTCGGTCAAGCGGTACATGGGCGACGCGCACTGGCGCTTCCCCGGCGAGGGCGACGTGGACGGCACCCGCTACCGGGCGCAGGAGCTCTCCGCGCGGGTCCTGCAGAAGCTGAAGCGGGACGCGGAGTCCTACCTCGGCGAGGACGTCACCGACGCGGTGATCACCGTCCCCGCCTACTTCGACGACTCCCAGCGCCAGGCGACCAAGGAGGCCGGTGAGGTCGCGGGCCTGAAGGTCCTGCGGATCATCAACGAGCCGACGGCCGCGGCCCTCGCCTACGGCCTGGACAAGGAGAACGACCAGACAGTGCTCGTCTTCGACCTCGGCGGCGGCACCTTCGACGTGTCGCTGCTGGAGATGGGCGAGGGCGTCATCGAGGTGAAGGCCACCAACGGCGACACCCACCTCGGCGGCGACGACTGGGACCAGCGGATCGTCGAGTACCTGATCAAGCGGTTCAAGGGCCAGAACGGTGTCGACCTCGGCAACGACAAGATGGCGGTGCAGCGGCTGCGCGAGGGCGCCGAGCGAGCCAAGATCGAGCTGTCCAGCTCGACGGAGACGACGATCAACCTGCCCTACATCACGGCCTCCGCCGAAGGGCCCCTGCATCTCGACGAGAAGCTGACCCGGGCCCAGTTCCAGGAACTCACCGCCGATCTGCTGGACCGCTGCAAGGCACCCTTCCACCAGGCGATCCAGGACGCCGGTGTGCAGCTCTCGGTGATCGACCACGTGATCCTCGTCGGCGGCTCGACGCGGATGCCCGCCGTGACCGACCTGGTCAAGGAACTCACCGGCAAGGAGCCGCACAAGGGCGTCAACCCCGACGAGGTCGTGGCCGTGGGCGCGGCGCTCCAGGCGGGCGTCATCCGCGGCGACGTCAAGGACGTGCTGCTGCTCGACGTCACCCCGCTGTCCCTGGGCATCGAGACCAAGGGCGGCATCATGACGAAGCTCATCGAGCGCAACACGACCATTCCGACCCGGCGTTCGGAGATCTTCACGACGGCGGCCGACAACCAGCCCTCGGTCGGCATCCAGGTCTACCAGGGCGAACGGGAGATCGCCGCGTACAACAAGAAGCTCGGCGTCTTCGACCTGACGGGCCTGCCGCCGGCGCCGCGCGGTGTGCCGCAGATCGAGGTGGCGTTCGACATCGACGCCAACGGCATCATGCACGTCTCTGCCAAGGACATGGCGACCGGCCGCGAGCAGAAGATGACCGTCACCGGCGGCTCCGCCCTGCCCAAGGACGACATCGACCGCATGATGCGCGAGGCCGAGCAGTACGCGGAGGAGGACCGGGGGCGCCGCGAGGCCGCCGAGACCCGCAACCAGGCCGAGCAACTCGTCTACCAGACCGAGAACTTCCTCCGCGAGAACGGCGACCGGATCCCGGCCGACACGAAGTCCGAGGTCGAGTCGGCCGTCGCCGAGGTGAAGGACCGGCTGGAACAGCAGGCGGACACCGCCGCCCTGCGCGCGGGCGTCGAGAAACTCGCCTCCGTCAGCCAGAAGATGGGCCAGGCGATGTACGCCCAGACCCAGCAGCCCCCCACCGGGGAACCCTCCGGCACCCCGCAGGACGAGGAGGGCGTGGTCGACGCGGAGATCGTGGACGAGGACAAGGACAAGGACAAGGACAAGGACAAGGACCAGGGCGGCCCCTCCCAGGGGTGAACCGCCGGCGCCGGAAGGAGACGAGGCCGAGCGGGCCCGCCGCGGCAACAGCAACGAGAGCCAGTCCGCCGACGGGCAATTCGCCCCGTCGCGCTAGTGCCCGGTGGCGACCGGCGGCAGGGTCGCGCAGACCGCGTCCAGGACGGTCGCGTACGGCGTGCCGAAGTCGGTGAGACCGGACCGGAGCTGCTCCAGGCCGTCGCGGTGGTCCACGAGCAGCTCGGTGTTGCCGGTGCGGGCCGCGAACTCCAGGACCGCGGGCAGGAAGTCCGGCGGCTCCTCGCCGGTGGTCTCCAGACCGTGCGCGCGGTACAGCTCCTCGGAGGGCGCCGGCGCCGCCTCGCGCCAGACGCTCAGATACAGGCTGTGCTCCTGCCCGGCCTCGAACACCTCGACGTAGTGCGCGGCCAGCTCCATCGGCGGGGTGACGGCCGCGTGGTCGGCGAACTCCCGCAGCTGCGGGGCGGCTTCACGCAGCAGTGGCAGCCGGGCGCGGAAGTCGTCGTCGGGGTACATCAGGCACAGCGCGGCCGCCTGGTACAGCACCTCGAATCCGGGCATCGGACCTCCTTCGCGTGTGCTCCCTCGCCTGCCCCGTCATCCCGACGCTAGGGGCGGTCCGGGGAGCACACCTGCCGACGGCACCCGTACGGGTCAGAACCCGTGCCGTGACGTCAGGACGGGAGGCGGGAACCTCAGTACTGCTCGCGGTACTCCCGCAGCAGCTCCTCCGTGCGCTGCGCGGAGCCCGCCCGGGCCGTCATGTGGTCCAGCACCTCCAGATGCGCGGAGACCTCCTTGCGGGAGTCCAGGTACAGCGCGCCGGTCAGATACTCGGTGAAGACCATGTCGGGCAGCTCCGGCTCGGCGAAGCGGAACAGCGAGAACGGGGCGTACGTCCCCGGATGGGGGCCGTCAGCGAACTCGGCGATCTGGAGCGTGACCCGGTCGCGCTCGGCGTACTCCAGCAGCTTGTCCAGCTGGTCGCGCATCACCCGGCCGTCGACGCTCACCGGGCGGCGCAGCACCGTCTCGTCCACGATGACCCACAGGTGCGGCGGGTTCGGGCGGTCCAGGAGCCGCTGCCGCTCCATGCGCAGCGACACATGCCGGTCGACTGCCTCCGGACCGGCGTTCGCGATGGTGCCGGCCTGCAGCACGGCCCGCGCGTACCCCTCGGTCTGCAGCAGCCCCGGCACGAAGTGCGGCTCGTACGACCGGATGATCCGGGCGGCGCCCTCCAGGCTCACGTACAGGCTGAACCACTCCGGCAGCACGTCGTGGAACCGCTGCCACCAGCCCGGCCGGTTCGCCTCCTCGGCGAGGTCGACGAACGCCGTCACCTCGTCCTCGGCCACCCCGTACGCCGTCAGCAGAATCTGCACGTACGGGATCTTCAGCCCGACGTCTGCGGTCTCCATCCGCCGGACGGTCGCCGGGGCGACCCGCAGCACCTTGGCGGCCTCGTCACGGCTGAGGCCCGCGGCCTCGCGCAGCTCCTGCAGCCGTTTCCCCAGGACCACCTGGCCCACGGTGGGTGCGGCCCGCCGTTCACTCACGCCACGCCTCCCCGAACGCGCCCAAGCCTGTGATCAGTCTGTCACGTCCGGGCGCCCGCATCACAGGGTTCGCACCGAGGAGATCGCCGGAAAGCGGAGGAGCGGCGCGGGCATGACCCCGCGGGTAATCGACCGGACGCCGCCGGAACGGGATCGTGAACGTACCGGATCCCGGGCCGGCGCACTCCGGCCCGGGACCCGGCCCAGCCGCCCCACCACGACCTGACGGAGAGTGATTCCCATGTCCGCGATGCCTGCCAGGTCCGCGATCCAGCTCGCCGCATTCGCCCGGACCTCCGAGCCGCAGTCGATGCTGCGCCGCTTCCTCGCCCTGGACGCCGTCGTGACCGGCGCCAACGCGCTCGCCTACCTGGCGTTCTCCGGTCCGCTGGGACGGTTCCTCGGCGTCGACGCCACGCTGCTGCTCGCCCTGGGCGCGTTCCTCGCTCTCTACGCGGCGGGCGTGGGCCTGCTGGCCGCCCGCAGGCAGCCGCCGGCCCTCGGTGTGCGGGCCGTGGTCGAGGCCAACCTCGCCTGGGCCGCGGTGAGCCTCGCGGCCCTGGCGCTGTGGCTCACGCCGAGCACGCCGGGCGCCGTGTGGACGGTCCTCCAGGCCCTGGTCGTGGCCGGGTTCGCCGCCCTCCAGCACACAGCCCTGAGAGCCCGTCAGAACATGAATGTCTGAAGGTGCTTGGCCGTCGCCGGGTCGGCCGGGAGCAGCGTCTCGACGGCCAGCTCGGCGACCGTCACGTCCATCGGCGTGTTGAACGTGGAGATCGAGGAGATGAACGACAGCGTCCGCCCCTCGTGCTCGATCCGCAGCGGCAGCGCGAAGTACGGCGCCGGCTCCGACGGCTCGCCCACCGGGTCCGCTGCGGGCACCGGGTAGGCCGCCACCTCCTCGTACAGCGCCCGCAGCGGCTCCGAGCGGCGCAGCGCGATCTGCCGCTCCATCTGCTCCAGCAGATGACCACGCCAGGCGCGCAGATTACGGATCCGGGGCGCGAGGCCCTGCGGGTGCAGGGCCAGCCGCATCGCGTTCAGCGGCGGCCCCAGCAGCGACTCGCTCACGCCGTCGACCAGCGTCATGATCCCCCGGTTGGCCGCCAGCACGTTGTAGAAGGCGTCCACCACCAGCGCCGGATACGGCTCGTAGCCGCTGATCAGCCGCTCGATGCCCTCCCGCAGCGCGCCCAGCGCCGGGTCGTCCAGCGGGGTCTCCGGGTAGCGGGGGGCGTAACCGGCCGCCAGTAGCAACGCGTTGCGCTCCCGCACGGGAACGTCCAGATGCTCGGCCAGCCGCAGCACCATCTCCTCGCTGGGCCGTGAGCGGCCGGTCTCGACGAAGCTGATGTGCCGGGCCGAGGAGCCCGCGCGCAGGGCCAGCTCCAGCTGGCTGACCCGCCGCTGCTCCCGCCAGGCCCGCAGCAGCGGGCCCACGCCCTTCTCGGCGCCGGACGGGTGAGTGGTCATGCCGGGACCGTAGTCGAGAACCGGTCGTGCCGGACAGACGCACCCTTCTGACCAGGGCCCCGACCGCCCCGCTGTGGCAGGCTGAGAGAACACAGCAGCCTGGGGAAGGAGCGCGGCCGATGCCCGTCGAACCGCTGTCGCACAAGGACGTCGAGGACCGGCTGGCCGAGCTGCCGGGCTGGTCGCTCGACAGGGACCACCTCATCCGCTCCTACCGGCTCGGCTCGCACTTCGCGGCGACGGCGATGGTCGTGCACATCGCCCAGGTCCAGGAAGAACTGAACCACCACTCCGACCTCACACTCGGCTACAACACCGTCTCCCTGGCCGTGCACACGCACAGCGCGGGCGGCGCCGTCACCGAGAAGGACTTCGAGCTCGCCCGCAGGGTGGAAGACCTCGCCCCCGGGCACGGGGCACACTGACCGGGTGCTCGACTACGACAAGGAAGCGGAGCGGTACGACGCCTCGCGCGGCGGCGAGCCCCGGGCGGCAGCCGCCGCGGAAGCCGTGCTGCGTCTCGTACCGCCGGACACGCGCAGTCTCCTCGACGTCGCCTGCGGCACCGGCATCGTGACCCGCCGGCTCGCGGCCGCCCGCGGTGGCATGCGGGTGACGGGGGTCGACCTCGCCCCGGCGATGGCCCGGCAGGCCGCCGTCCGGCTCCCCGGTGCCGTCGTGCGCGCCGACAGCCGCCGGCTGCCCTTCCGGGACGGGCAGTTCGACGCCGTGTGCAGCGTGTGGCTGCTGCACCTGGCCGCCGGGCCCGCCGAGGTGCGGGCCATCGTCGGCGAGTGCGCCCGGGTGCTGCGGCCCGGCGGGATCTACGTCACCACGGTCGACAAGGCCGCCTCCCACAACGTGGGCAGTGACATCGATGTCGTGCTGTCCTCCCGGCCGCCCAGCCCGGTCCGGGATGCGGCGGCGGACGTCGCGTCCTGTGCCGCCGCCCACGGCCTGGTCCCGGCCGGGCAGGCCCGCTTCACCGGCCACGGCCAGGGCCGCAGCCCTCGCCGCACGATCGCCGACCTGCGCCGGGGCTGGTTCGTCACCCTGCCGCCGGGCGACCCGCTCGCCGACGGATTCGCCACCCGGCTCGCGCACCTCCCCGACCAGGACCGGCCGCGCCCCGACCCGGTGTTCAGCCTGCGGTCGTTCCGGAAGGCCGGGTGAACCCCATGACCCGGTACGTCAGCCAGGTGTCCCCGCCGCAGAACCCGCCGCGTCCGTCCCCGCACCGGGCGAAGGCCGGCGGGAACCGCGTCTGCATCCCCTGCACCTGTCGCCTTCCGGCCGGCATCGACGGGGGGACGTCCCTCAGGAAACCGCGCAGGTCTGCTCACCCAGCTTGAAGGAGGCCGGTTTCGAGTTCGTGTCCGACCGGTTCGCCGTGAAGCCGAAGCTCACCGACGAGCCCGCCGTCACGTTCGCGTTCCAGGCGACGTTCCTCGCCGTCACCGCCGACCCCGACTGCGCCGCCGCGGCGTTCCAGGCCTGGGTCAGTTTCTGGCCGTCGGGGAACGTCCAGTTCAGGGACCAGCCGTTCCAGGGGCCGGTGCCCGTGTTGGTGAGCTGGACGTCCGCCTGGAAGCCGCCCGACCACTCGCTGGTGACCTTGTACGTCACCTTGCAGGCGCCGGTCGGCGTCGGGTCGGGGCCCGGCCCCGGATCCGTCGTGCCGCCGCCGGAGCTGTCGCCGTAGACGACGCCCCGGCCGTTCGTGGAGACGTAGACACGGCCGTACACCCGCGGGTCGCCGGTGATGGCGGCGCCTGTCCAGCCCCACTGGTGGGCGTCGTCGTTGATGCGCGTCCAGTTCGCGCCCTTGTCAGTGGAGCGGAAGACGCCTCGCACACCGCCGATCTTCGCACTGGTGTAGAGGGCCTGGTAGGAGGCACCGGGTGCCGCCTTGCCGAAGCCGATGGTGTCGGCCTGCTCGACGTTCGAGAGCCTGGTGAAGCTCGCGCCGCCGTCCGTCGAGTGCCACAGCCCGTACGCGCCGTCCGCCGCACCCCCCGCCAGCCACACGTCGCCCTTCACCCCGGGCAGCGCCTTGAAGCGGACGCTGTCGCCGCTCGGCAGCCCGGTCGCCGAGGACGCGGTGAAGGTCGCGCCGCCGTCCGTACTGACGTAGAACTTCCCTGCCTTGAAGCCGTAGAAGACCTTCGGGTCGACCCGGTCCGACTCGACGACCGCCCCGGCGGGGATCCCGGCGGACGCCTGCCACGACGTGCCGAAGCCCGTCGTGTGGTGCACGCCGGCGCCCTCGGGGCTCCACACGAACCGGCCGCCGTCGGCCGCCGACGCGACCGTGCCACCGCCGCTCACTCCCGAAGGGTCGGTGCCGGCGAACCAGTTGGCGCCGTTGTCCGTCGAGAACGCGATGTGCGGACCCGAGTCCAGGTTGCCCACCCGCACCACCGTGCCCGGGTTCGACTCGGCGAAGTCCAGGCTCGTGGTCGTCGTGAAGTTCGGCCGGGTGAACATCATCGACGGCACCTTCGTCAGGTCCGTGTGCCGGAACCCGCCGATGTCGCCGAGCGCGCTGAGCAGCGGCGCCCCGGACGGGGGAGAGGCGAGGTCGTTGACCGCCGTCTCCTCCAGGCCCTGCACCATCGGCTTGATGGCGAACTTGCCGCCGCTGTCCCAGTTCGTGAGGTTCTCGGTGCCGTAGATCGTTGCGCCCGTCCCGTACATCATCCGGTTCGAGTCGAACGGGTCGATCTCCAGCGCCTCGGTCATCCAGCCCAGCTTCGGCGTCTGCTCGGGCGGCTGCGGATTCGCGCCCCAGGTCAGCCACGGCGAGGAGGAGACGTCCATCGTGTAGCGGTTCTCGCGGTTCGGATACGACGTGTAGTCCCACGCCTTGCTCCAGGTCGCGCCGCTGTCGGTGGAGCGGAAGATCTGGGTGTCCGGCCACCAGGCGCTGTACGCGGTCGCCATGACCGTGCCCGGCTTCTGCCGGTCCACCGTCAGCCCGCTGAAGCCGTAGAAGGTGTCGGCCTCCGCCACCGGGCTGATGTCCGTCCACGCCCCGGTCCCGGTCGCGTACCGCCACAACTGGCCCTTGCCGCCGTCGTACGGGCCGCCCTTGTCGCTGTAGGCGAGGTAGAGGTGTCCGTTCCTCGCGTCCAGCACGCCCTTGTGGGCGAGGTAGCCGGTGGGCTGCCCGGCCAGCCGCTGCCAGGTCACGCCCGCGTCCGTCGACCGGTACACCGCGTTGTCCTTGTCGGCGACCCCGACGTAGATCGTCTTGGTGGCGTTCCCGGCGGTGCCCGTGGACTCGTCGAAGGTGACCCAGACGATGCCCTGGTTGTCGCTGGAGTACCCGGACGTGTCGCTCGGATCCGCCACGTAGTTACCCACGTTGGGGAAGTTCGCCACCTGGGACCAGGTGGCCCCCGAGTCCGTCGACCGCCACAGCCCCTTGCCGCTGGGTGCGCCCAGGTACAGCACGCTGTTCCGGTTCGGGTCGACGGCCAGCCGTTCGCCCATGCCCCGCCCCGGCATGTTGCCGCCCAGCTTGAACGGCAGGTTCGCCTTCCGCCAGCTCGCGCCCCGGTCGGAGGAGCGCATGACCGCACCGTTCTTCGGGTCCCAGCTGTTCGTGTACGTGCCGACCGCCGCGTACACCCGGTCCGGATCGACGGAGTCGGACGCGATGCTGACGACGCCCGTGTGCCCCCAGTCGTCCCAGCCGACCGAGTCCAGCAGCGGCGTCCAGGTCTTCGAGGGCTCCTGCCAGCGATAGGCACCGCCGATGTCGGTGCGGGCGTAGGCGAGGTTCTTCTCGGAGCGGTTGAAGACGATCCCCGGGACGAACCCGCCGCCGTCGATCCGGGCGTTCTTCCAGGTGTAGGTGTCGGCGGCGAGCCTCACCGGCAGCGGATCGGCGGCCAGGGCGGTGGGGGCGCCCGACAGCAGACCGGCCGCCAGCGCGAGCACGGCGGTGAGTATGCGGGTTCTTCGCACGGTGGGGGGTCCTTCCGTGAGAGGGAACGTGCGAGGGCCGGGCGGCTCCTGTGCGGGTGGAGCCGCCCGGCCGTGGCCCCGCGTCAGGTGCGGGGCCACGTACGCGGAGCTTCGGACGCTGCTTGGGGGCGCGGGGAACTGCGCGATCAGCCACAAGGGACCGGCAGCCGAGGTACCGCCCAACCCGCGGAGCGCCCGGCGGGGGCTATTCGAGAAGCTCCGCGTACGAGCCCATGGCCAGGGCGATGTCCGCCTGGGCCCAGAACCGGTGATACGTGAACGACGGCACCGCACCGCCCGCGAGGTAACTCTCGATCTTCGACCAGGCGGGATCGTCCTCGTAGAAGGAGCGGATCGAGTCGAACGTCGACGACGAGTTGATCGCGTCACCGTTCGGCATCGTGCCCGTCCAGCCGCTCGGGATGTGCACCGGGTCGTCGAAGCGGTTGTAGTCCGCGCGGTTCTCCGGGACGGCGATCCCGAGATCCGTCTGGTGGTTCGCCCACATGCCGTCCAGCAGCTTCTTCGCCGCCGCCGCGGCCTCCGTGTCACCGGAGCGGTCCGCGTAGTACGTCAGGGTCTTGGCGTACGCGGCCGCCACACCGACGTCGTTGGTGTAGTCGGCGACGGTGACGTGCAGCCCGCTGTTGGAGCCGGGGCTGGAGGCGTTCCAGGTGTCGGGCTGGCCCGACCACTGCAGCGTCGACGGGATGCGGAACGTGCCGTCCGGGTTGAACGTGGTCTTGGACAGCGCCCAGTCGACCCACTTGTCGAGGACCGTCTTGGCCTTGGCGTTGCCCGTCTGCTGGTACAGCTCGGCGACCCGCTCCATGGACCACGCCTGGAAGCCGAACCACTGGTTGGACGGCGGGTCGTGGTACACGGGCTTCTCGTCGTAGTACATGCCGTAGAACGTCGACTTCCCGGCGGGCGGGGACGCGTACCGGCCCGCCCAGCTGTTGGTCGCGCCGCCGGCGATGGCGCCCTCGTCGGCCTGCAGCCAGCGGTAGAACTCCAGCTGCCGGTCCATGGACTTGGCCCAGTCCGCCGCGCCCGTCGCCGACTTGGGCTTCAGCGGGGCGTAGTTGGCGAGCGCGTAGGCGGCCAGCGGGTTCTGGTAGCCGCCGTGGGCGTGGCTGGAGCCGATGCGCCAGGCCCAGCCGGCGCTGGTGTCCGTGGCGCCGCCCCAGGCGTAGTACCAGGACATCAGGTAGTGCGAGGCGTCCTTGCCGGTGCCGGCCGGGCAGGAGGTGCTGGTGCAGTTGCCGATCTTCTTGAAGTACTTGTCGAACATGGAGTAGCGCAGGTAGTCGCCCATCTTGGCCGCCTTGGCGACCGTCGCGGAGACCTGCCCGCCCTTGCCCTGGTCCTTGGCCCACAGGTCCGCCCAGTAGGCGGCCTGCACGGCGCGGGCGTCGGCGTCCGGCGCGTTGGTGAACTTCCACTGCTTGGCATAGGAGGCGTCACCGGTGAACAGGTCCAGGTAGCCGTTCCTGCCGCCGTACTTGAAGGCGTCGCAGGTCGGCTGCGGCACCGTCTCCCACACCGACTCCTGCGCGCCGCGCTGGAAGGTGTTGATGTACGACGGGCCGGTGTCCGAGGGGCCCGCCTCGCACTTGCCGGGCGAGTTGCCGTAGCCGTAGACGTTGTCGACGTCCTGCAGCCAGTGCATGCCGTAGACGTCGTCCGTGCCGTACGCGCTCTTCAGCTCGGCCGCGATCGGGTCCGGGCCGACCGAGACACCGGTGTCGAGCTTGGCCGGGTACTCGCCCGGGGTGTCCAGCTCGGGCGCGTAGGTGGCCGGCTTGGAGGCGTTGTAGAAGGAGTTGGTCGGCTGGTCGGCGTGGGTGGGGATCATGTACTTCTCCATGAGGTCCCACGCCCCGTTGAACTTGGCCCAGTCGCCCGTCACCTTGCCGTACATGGCCTGGAGCCACAGGAGGTAGCTGTACGCCTCCGAGGTGGTCTCGTGGCCGTGGTCCGGCGCCTCGACGATCAGCGTCTCGACCGAGTGGTACGGGATGCCCTCGGGGGAGAAGTAGCCGTTCGCCGGGTTGGTGATCTTCCCGTACAGCTCCAGGAAGCGGGCGTCGTAGTCCTTCGTCGCCGCCAGCTGGGTGACGGTGACCGAGGCCTTGGCGTGGCCCGCGGCCGTCGACTCGAACACGGCTGACCCGGTACCGGAGTCGGCTGCCGCGACGGTCACCTTCTGCGCGTTGTTCCAGTTCTGCGGCGTGAAGGTGAGCGAGGCTCCGGCCGAGACCGACAGGTTGGTGTTGCCGCTCGCACGGGCCGACGTCACCGTCACGCTGGACGCAGGCTGCTTGGACAGCTTCACCTCGTACGTGCCCGACTTACCGGACTGCACGCCCAGTTGGAGCGGCGCGGCGACGACGGTGGGACCCGAGGCGACCGTGATGCCGACCGGGGTGGAGTCGGCGGACGCGCCCATGCTGTCGTACGCCTTCGCCACCAGGGAATGGCTGCCCACGGCCAAGCTGGAGACCGAGAGCGAGTAGGGCGCGCTGGTGTCCGTGCCCAGCAGCTCGGTGTCGTCGTAGAACTCCACCTTGCTGATCGTGGCGTTGTCCGCGGCGGCGGCCGTGGCCGCCAGCGGGACCGCCTCGCCCTGGGTGTAGACGGCGCCGGCCGCCGGGCTGGTGAGCACGGCGATCGGCGGCTGGTGCGCGCCGGTGCAGGCGGTGCCGTTGACCGAGAAGGACGTGGGCGCGGTGTTGGCGCCGCTGTAGGAGAACTGGGCGCCGGTGGAGACGGCGGCGCCCGCGGCGACCCGGGCGTTGTGCGGGGCGTTCTTCACGGTGATGTTCTGGCCGGACTGCGACCAGGTGCCGTTCCAGCCGTTGCCCAGCTTCTGATTGCCGGAGTAGGCGTAGGTCAGCGTCCAGCCGTCGATGGCGTCCGCGCCGCGGTTGGTGAGGGTCAGGTCCACCGTGAAACCGGAGCCCCAGTCGTTCGTCTTGTAGTCGACACTGCACTGAAGTGCCGCTGCCTGTGCGGGTGTCGATCCTGAGGAGAGCATCGTCAACGGAAGCGCGAGAGCTGCGAGGGCGGCGGTCCACAGGCGCCGCACCGCTCCCCGTCTCCGGGGTGGGGGATGCATGGTGCTGGTTCCTCCTTGCGGCTCGGAGAAGTCAAGGCCTGAACCAGTGGGAGCGCTCCCATAGTGAAGAAGGGGCTTGTATCGGTCAAGTCCTTGAAGAGTCGAAAAAGATTCGACCTCGTGCGGCGTGCGAAAGTCGGCACCTCCCCTGTTCTTTGCCGACGCTTGGCGCTACCTTCCTTGACACCAGTGGGAGCGGTTCCATCAGTCGACGCGTCCGTCACGGCGCGCCCGAGCTGCAAGGAGTCGCTCATGCGACACCCCCCGCGTTCAGTACTTTGAGCCGCCGCCGGCGTGACCTCCCGCGCGCGGCGTGCACCGTGCCGCCCCGCGCCGGCCGCGTACGACGCCGCAACGGCCCCGGCATGCCCGCGAAAGCCCCATCGCACCTCTGAACCGTCCACGTACCTGCGGACATCGCACGCACCCCACGGAAGAGGAACCCCCACTCATGAGCCGTACGAGAACCGCGTTACTGGCCGCCATGACCCTGGTCGCCGGCGCGACCGGCACCGCGTTCGCCGCCGACCCGGACGGTCTCGGCACCGCCGCCGTCCCCTGCACGGTCGACTACAAGATCCAGAACCAGTGGAGCACCGGCTTCACCGCCGCCGTGACCCTCACCAACAACAGCGCCGCCAAGTCGTCCTGGTCGCTGAAGTGGTCCTACGCGGGGAACCAGAAGGTCACCAGCGGCTGGAACGCCAAGATCAGCCAGAGCGGTGCCACCGTCACCGCGGCCAACGAGAGCTACAACGCCCAGCTGGCGACCGGCGGTTCGGTCAGCTTCGGCTTCCAGGGCAGCTACAGCGGCAGCAACGCCGTCCCGGCCACCTTCACCCTCGACGGCGTGACCTGCAACGTCGACGACGGCGGCTCCGGCGGTCCCGGCGATCCAGGCGGTCCCGGCGGCCCTGGCGACCGGGTGAACAATCCCTACGAGGGCGCCAAGGTGTACGTGAACCCGGAGTGGTCCGAGAAGGCCGCCGCCGAGCCGGGCGGCAGCCGCGTCGCGGGCCAGCCCACGGGCGTCTGGCTGGACCGCATCGCGGCGATCAACGGCGTCAACGGCGGCATGGGCCTGCGCGACCACCTCGACGAGGCGCTGCGCCAGAAGGGCTCCGGCGAGCTCGCCATCCAGCTCGTCATCTACAACCTGCCCGGCCGTGACTGCGCCGCCCTCGCCTCGAACGGCGAGCTCGGCCCGACGGAGATCGGCCGCTACAAGACGGAGTACATCGACCCGATCAAGGCGATCCTCGCCGACCCGAAGTACGCCGGCCTGCGGATCGTCACCACCGTCGAGATCGACTCGCTGCCCAACCTCGTCACCAACACCGGCAGCCGCCCGACGGCCACCCCGCAGTGCGACGTGATGAAGGCCAACGGCAACTACGTCAAGGGCGTCGGCTACGCGCTGAACAAGCTCGGCGACGTGCCGAACGTGTACAACTACGTCGACGCCGGCCACCACGGCTGGATCGGCTGGGACGACAACTTCGGCGCTTCCGCGACCCTGTTCAAGGAGGCGGCGACCGCCGAGGGCGCGACCGTCAGCGACGTCCACGGCTTCATCACCAACACGGCGAACTACAGCGCCCTGAAGGAGGAGAACTTCTCCATCAACGACAACGTGGCCGGCAAGTCCGTCCGCGAGTCCAAGTGGGTCGACTGGAACCGCTACGTCGACGAGCAGTCCTTCGCCCAGGGCTTCCGCAACCAGCTGGTCTCGATCGGCTTCCCCGCCGGCATCGGCATGCTGATCGACACCTCCCGCAACGGCTGGGGCGGCACCGCCCGGCCCGCCGGCCCCGGTGCGCAGACCTCCGTCGACACCTACGTCGACGGCGGCCGCTACGACCGCCGTATCCACCTCGGCAACTGGTGCAACCAGTCCGGAGCCGGACTCGGGGAGCGCCCGCAGGCCAACCCGGCCGCCGGGATCGACGCGTACGTGTGGATGAAGCCGCCGGGTGAGTCCGACGGGGCGAGCAAGGCGATCCCGAACGACGAGGGCAAGGGCTTCGACCGCATGTGCGACCCGACCTACACCGGCAACCCGCGCAACAACAACAACATGTCCGGTGCCCTGCCGGACGCGCCGGTGTCCGGGCACTGGTTCTCCGCCCAGTTCCGGCAGTTGATGCAGAACGCGTACCCGCCGCTGTCGTGACCGGCTGACATCCCGTCCCCACCGGTCCGCCGGGGCCATGGTTGCGGCGGACCGGTGGGCGGGAGATTTGCGGGAGCGGCAACAGCAGTGGCCTCCTCGCGGTGCGTCGGCGCACGCTGAGCGCATCCGAGCGAGAGGCTGACCACCATGGCGCACCACCACGAGCACGAGCACACGTCCGAGCAGGGCCACCACCACGACCACACGGACATCGACTGGGCCGAGATGGGCCCGATGCTGGAGTCCTCGGCCGAGCTGTTCGCGTCCCTGTACGAGCGGGCGCTGGGCTGGCTGGCGAAGGAGGTGACCGAGCCGGGCCTGATCGTCGACGCGGGCAGCGGGCCGGGCGTCGTGTCGTGCCTGTTCGCGGAGACGTTCCCGGGCGCGCGGATCGTGGCGGTGGACGGTTCCGAAGCGCTGCTGGAGCGGGCCCGGGCGCGGGCCGAGCGGCAGGGCGTCGCCGACCGCTTCGGCACGATCTCCGGTGAACTGCCCGACGTACTCGGCGAGCTGGACTACCCCGCCGACCTGCTCTGGGCGAGTCGGAGCCTGCACCACCTCGGCGACCAGCGGGCCGCGCTGGCCGCGTTCGCGGCACGGCTGGCACCAGGTGGCACGCTGGCTCTCATGGAGGGCGGTCTGCCCCTGCGGTTCCTGCCGCGCGACATCGGCATGGGCCGGCCCGGTCTCCAGGCGCGGATCGACGCGGTGGAGGCGGAGTGGTTCACCCGGATGCGCACCGAACTGCCCGGGCACGTGGCCGAGACGGAGGACTGGCCGGCCCTGCTGGCCGCCGCAGGGCTCAAGCACACGAGGACGCACAGTTTCCTGCTCGATCTCCCGGCCCCTGCCTCGGACCGGGCGCGTGCGTATGTCGTGGCGTCCTTGTCACACATGCGCGACAAGCTCACCGAGGGGCTAGACGCCGAGGACCTCGCGACCGTCGACCGGCTCCTCGACCCCGACGACGAGGCGAGCCTGCACCGCCGCCCGGACGTGTTCGTCCTCGAGGCCCACACGGTGCACACGGCGGTCCGGGCGGGCTAGGGGGCTTCTGATCGGATCTCCCCGGCATCGCACTCCGGGCCCAGCGGCGGCTGAGTGACTTCGCCGGGGACGGTCCGAGGGTGCCAGCGGAACGGCAGCGCCCCGGTCCGGGCCCACGAGGGGTCCCGGGCCGGGGCGCTGCCGGTGCGGCTCAGGCTCCGTTGAACTCCGCCGGGTCCGGGCCGAGGCGCCGGTCCTCGTTCAGGGCGCTGATCGCCGCCAGGTCCTCGTCGTCGAGGCTGAAGTCGAAGACCCCGATGTTCTCCTTGATCCGCGACGGCGTCACGGACTTCGGGATCACCACGTTGCCCAGCTGGACGTGCCAGCGCAGCACCACCTGGGCCGGGGTGCGGTCGTGCTTGCGGGCGATGGCCACGATCGCCGGGACCTCCAGCAGGCCCTTGCCCTGGCCCAGCGGCGACCAGGCCTCCGTGGCGACGCCGTGCTCCGCGTGGTACTCACGGGCGGCCTGCTGCTGCAGGTGCGGGTGCAGCTCGATCTGGTTCACCGCCGGGACGACCGACGTGTCGCCGATCAGCTTCTCCAGGTGCTCGGGAAGGAAGTTGGAGACACCGATGGCCCGGATCCGGCCGTCGGCGTGCAGCTTCTCGAACGCCTTGTAGGTGTCGACGTACAGACCCCGCTCCGGCGTCGGCCAGTGGATCAGGTACAGGTCGACGTAGTCCAGGCCGAGCTTCTCCAGCGACGTGTCGAAGGCGCGCAGCGTGGAGTCGTACCCCTGGTCGGCGTTCCAGAGCTTCGTGGTGACGAAGAGCTCCTCGCGGGGCAGACCGGCGGCGGCGATGGCCTTGCCGGTGCCCTCCTCGTTGCCGTAGATCGCCGCTGTGTCGATGCTGCGGTACCCGGCCTCCAGCGCCGTCGCGACGGCCGTCTCGGCCTCGTCGTCCGGCACCTGCCAGACGCCGAAGCCCAGCTGGGGCATCTCGACGCCGTTGTTCAGGATGATCGGGGGGACCTTGCTCACGAGCTCTCGATCCTTCGGTAAGTGGTCAGGTGTACGTCCCATCGTCAACGATCACGGGCGGTGATGCATTCCTGACGGGAGAATTCCGAAGCCACACATGCCCCGCGGGGCGGACGTCACGCCCGGTAGAGCGCTTCGACCTCGTTCTCGTAGGCCTTCTCGATCGCCTTGCGCTTCAGCTTCAGGGACGGGGTCAGCAGCCCGTGCTCCTCGGTGAACGGCTGGGCCAGTATGCGGAAGGTGCGGATCGACTCGGCCTGCGAGACAAGGGTGTTGGCGGCGACCACGGCGCGGCGCACCTCCGTCTCCAGATCCGCGTCGCGCACCAGCTCCGCGGGGGACATCTGCGGCTTGGCCCGCATGGCGAGCCAGTGCTCCACGGCCTCCCGGTCGAGGGTGATCAGGGCGGCGATGTACGGCCGGTCGTTGCCGACGAGGATGCACTGGTTGACCAGCGGATGGTCCCGGACGCGTTCCTCCAGCACACCGGGTGAAACGCTCTTGCCGCCGGATGTGACCAGGATCTCCTTCTTGCGGCCGGTGATGGTGAGGAAGCCGTCCTCGTCCAGCGAGCCGAGGTCGCCGGTGGCGAGCCAGCCGTCGTGCAGGCTCTCGTCGGTGGCCTTGGGGTTGTTGAGGTAGCCGTGGAAGACGTTCTCGCCGTTCAGCCAGATCTCGCCGTCGTCCGCGATGTGCACGGTCATGCCGGGGATGGGCTGCCCGACCGTGCCGAAGCGGGTACGCCCCGGAGGGTTGGCCGTCGCGGCGGCCGTGGACTCCGTCAGGCCGTATCCCTCGTAGATGTGGACGCCCGCTCCGGCGAAGAACAGCCCGAGCCGGCGGTCCATCGCCGATCCGCCGGACATGGCGTGCTTGATGCGGCCGCCCATGGCGGCGCGGATCTTGGCGTAGACCAGCTTGTCGAACAGCTGGTGCTGCATGCGCAGACCGGCCGACGGGCCGGGGCCGGTGCCCCAGGCCTTGGCCTCCATCGCGTCCGCGTACTTGATCGCGATGTCGACGGCCTTCTCGAAGGGGCCGGAGCGCCCCTCCTTCTCGGCCTTGCGGCGGGCCGCGTTGAACACCTTCTCGAAGATGTACGGCACGGCCAGGAAGAACGTCGGCCTGAACGCGGCCAGATCGGGCAGCAGGGCCGCCGCGTTCAGCTGCGGCTGATGGCCGAACTTCACCTTGCCGCGGATCCCCGCGACCTGGACCATCCGCCCGAAGACGTGCGCGAGCGGCAGGAACAGCAGGGTCGCGGTCTCGTCGCCGCGCTTGGAGCGGAACACCGGCTCCCAGCGCTCGATGACGGTGTCCGCCTCGTACATGAAGTTGCCGTGGGTGAGGACGCACCCCTTGGGGCGGCCGGTGGTGCCCGACGTGTAGATGATCGTGGCGACCGAGTCGGGTGTGACGGCCTGCCGGTGGCGGTGCACCATCTCGTCGTCGAGGTGCGCGCCCGCGTCGTACAGCTCGTGCACGGCGCCGGAGTCGAGCTGCCACAGCCGGCGCAGCTGGGGCAGCCGGTCGATGACGGTGGCGATCGTCATCGCGTGGTCCTCGTGCTCCACGACCGCGGCCGTCACCTCGGCGTCGTACAGCATCCAGAAGCACTGCTCGGCCGAGGACGTCGGGTAGACCGGCACGACCTGGGCGCCGATCGTCCACAGCGCGTAGTCGAACAGGGTCCACTCGTAGCGTGTGCGGGACATGATCGCGACCCGGTCGCCGAACCGGATACCGCTCGCCAGCAGGCCTTTGGCCAGGGCGAGCACCTCGTCGCGGAACTCGGCGCTGGTGACGTCCCGCCACTGGCCGGATTCGTCCTTGCGGCCCAGCGCGATGTGCAGCGGGTCCTCCTGGGCATGCTCGAAGACCACGTCGGCCAGACCACCCACCGGAGGTGCCAACGCCAACGGAGGGTTGGTGAACTCGCGCAAACCCCGCTCCCCGTTCCTCAGCGCTCTTGTCGTGTGACGCCCCGCACAGCGCCGTGAAAGCTACCCCACCCGGACAGGGGGCGGGAGGGGGTGCGAAGGCGAGCACCGCTCTTGTCCGCACTGGTCAGCGAGGGAAAAAGCACTCACATGGGGAAGGGTCGGACACAAACCTGACGGTTGAGTAAGTTTCGGTGCCGTAATCTCCACCGAATCTGTACGACCCTGCCACGGCCCGGCACGTATCTCCGCGGACCGCTCAAGCGTCTTCTTCTGACAGCGCGCCGACGGCGGATTCCGTCACTCCGCTTCCGTCGGACGCTCCAGGGCCGGGCAGGTCACAGCCCTTTGCGCGCGCTGCGGTGCAGCCGGTCCCCGCCCGCCAGGATCGCCGCCGCCAGGGCGTCGGCCGCACCCTGGGCGGACGTCCGGCGCCGGCCGTGGACCAGGACGAAGTCGACCTGCCCCAGTTCCGGCAGCCCGCCCCGGTCCGGGACCCGGACCAGTCCCGGCGGGATGAGGCCGCGGGAGTGGGCCATCACGCCGAGACCGGCCCGGGCCGCCGCGACGAGGCCGTTGAGGCTGCCGCTGGTGCACACCACGCGCCACTCACGGCCCTGCCGCTCCAGAGCCTCCAGGGCGAGCGCGCGGGTGATGCCCGGCGGCGGGTAGACGATGAGCGGCACCGGGCGTTCCGGGTCGAGCCGGAGGCGTTCCGCGCCGATCCACACCAGCCGGTCGTGCCGGACGAGCTCGCCCCGCGGGTCCTCGGGCCGCCGCTTGGCCAGGACGAGGTCCAGCTTCCCGGCGGCCAGCTGCTCGTGCAGCGTGCCCGACAGCTCGACCGTCAGCTCCAGGTCGACCTCCGGGTGCTCGTGCCGGAAGCCCTCCAGGATCTCGGGCAGCCGGGTCAGCACGAAGTCCTCCGAGGCGCCGAAGCGCAGCCGGCCGCGCAGCCGCGTGCCCGTGAAGAAGGCCGCCGCCTGCTCGTGCACCTCCAGGATCCGGCGCGCGAAGCCGAGCATGGCCTCGCCGTCCTCCGTCAGCTCCACCGAGTGCGTGTCCCGGGTGAACAGCGTGCGCCCGGCGGCGTCCTCCAGCCGCCGCACGTGCTGGCTGACCGTCGACTGCCGCAGCCCGAGCCGCCGCGCGGCCTGCGTGAAGCTCAGCGTCTGCGCCACCGACAGGAACGTGCGCAGATGGGACGGGTCGTACATGACCCCCAGGTTATCGCGGAACGCGATGACAGTGAGAGCCGTATACGGGATTCCCGATCGCCGGGCCGGGGAGCAGGATGGAAGGGGGCCGCTGCGGCCCCGGACCGACCGAAGTACCGAGCAAGTGGAGCACCGTGAAACGCCTGCACCGGCCGAGTTGGATGCCGATCGACCCCTTCATCCTGCTGCTCCTCGGGACGGTGGGTCTCGCCGCACTGTTCCCGGCACGCGGATCGGCCGCCGATGTCGCCTCCGGTGCCTCCACGGCGGCGGTCGCCCTCCTCTTCTTCCTGTACGGCGCCCGGCTGTCCACACGTGAGGCGCTCGACGGCCTGCGGCACTGGCGGCTCCACGTCACGGTCCTGGCCTGCACCTTCCTGGTCTTCCCGTTGCTCGGGCTCGCGGCCCGCGGGCTGGTGCCGGTGATCCTCACGCACCCGCTCTACCAGGGACTGCTCTTTTTGACGCTCGTCCCGTCGACCGTCCAGTCGTCGATCGCCTTCACTTCGATGGCCCGCGGCAACGTGCCCGCCGCGATCTGCGCGGGCTCCTTCTCCTCCCTCGTCGGCATCATGGCCACCCCGCTGCTCGCCGCCGCGCTGCTCGGCGGCAACGGCGGCGGGTTCTCCGCCGGCTCGCTGCTGAAGATCGTGCTGCAGCTGCTGGTGCCGTTCCTCGCCGGGCAGCTGCTGCGCCGCTGGATCGCCGGCTCCGTCACCCGCCACAAGCAGGCCCTCGGGCTGGTGGACCGCGGCGCGATCCTGCTCGTCGTCTACACCGCGTTCAGCGCCGGCATGGTCCAGGGCATCTGGCACCAGGTCAGCCCCGCGCGGCTCGGCGGCCTGGTCGTCGTCGAGGCGGTGATCCTCGCCGTGATGCTGCTGCTCACCTGGTACGGCGGCAAGGCGCTGCGTTTCGGCCGGGCGGACCGGATCGCCATCCAGTTCGCCGGCTCGAAGAAGTCCCTGGCCGCCGGCCTGCCCATGGCCAGCGTCCTGTTCGGCGCGCACGCGGCACTCGCCGTGCTGCCGCTGATGCTCTTCCACCAGATGCAGCTGATCGTGTGTGCGGTGATAGCCAAGCGACGCGCGCGGGAAGCGGCGACGGAGGTCACCGCGCCGCGATCAGCCGCAGCGACACGAACCGTGGTCGGTACAAGGACACGTTCCGGCTGAGCTGGGCGGCGGCGCCCGTCATCTCCAGCCAGTTGACGTCGTAGCTCAGAACGAGCCGTCCGCCGCCGCTCAGCACCGGATGCGCCTGCGGGTTGTAGGCGGCCACCTGCCCCTGCGGCAGCGGCGGGCTGAACTCCTTCGCCGGACCGTGCCACGGCCCGGCGGCAGAGCAGGCCCAGTAGGACGCCACGGTGGTCAGCCCCTTCGGGCCGGCGGCCATCGTGAACAGCACGTACGTGCCACCCTCCCGGACGACCGAGAACGCGCTGCCCACGCCCTTGCGCCGCCCGTCCCCGAGCACCGGCCGGGGGCGGGCGCCAGGCACCCACGCCGAGCCGCTCCAGTACTGCCATGCCTCAGGATCCGCGAGCCCGCCCTCCGGCACCCGGGCCGCGTACGCGTGCGAGGCGGGGCGGGAGGCGGGGCGGCCGTCGTCGCCGCCGAACACATAGGTCCAGCCGTCCTCCTCGACCAGCGTCGTGCCGAACAGCACGCGCCGGGACGGGTCGGGTACCAGCTGCTGGTCCAGCACCTTGACGACCGACTCGAGCCGCAGATCGGGCAGCGACAGCGTGGCCACCTCGGTCGCGGTGGGCACGCCGTAGATCCACGGGGCCTGCCCCGCCGTGCGCACCCACAGCAGCACCCGGACCACCTGCTCCGAGGAGCCGGGGGAGCGGGGTTCGACGCGGGCGGCGACCGGCCAGCGCCACTGGTTCGGTGCCGGGTCGGCGAACAGCGGGGCGGGCAGGGTGGATTCGAGCCGGCCGTCGCGCATCAGCACGGCCGAGTTGCGCACCAGCGGGGTGGTGGCGTCCCGCCAGGCGTAGGACTCACCGTGCGGGTTGGGCGGGCCGTACACCCGGCCCAGGTAGGTGTCCGAGAACAGCCACAGCACCCGGCCGTCCGGCAGCCGCACCGAGTGGGTGCCGTCGCCACCGGTCCAGTCGTCCGTGCGGCTCGCGTCGTCGCCGTAGCGGGCGAACTCGGCGGTGAGACCGTCGTCCGCCTTCCAGGGGCCGACCGTGAGCGCCTGACAGGCGTCGTCGTCCGGACCGTCGTCGTCCGGCAGGGCGATGAGCAGCGCGGCGCCCAGAACGAGGACCAGCAGAAGGCCGATCCCGGTTCCCGCGCGCTGTCGTGCTCGTGCTTCTCCTGAGTCGTCGGGCACGCTCCGTGACGTTAGTTGCTGCCGCTCACCTGGTCCATGGGCAGCCACAGCACCGTGCCCCGGGAAGCCGCGCCCGAGGTGCCGTAGGCCAACTCCCTGTCGCTCAGGGCCCGGTTCCACACCCGGACGTCGTCGATCGCCCCGGTGAGGAACGCCCGGCTGTCCATGCGCTGGCCGATGTGCACGCCGAACGGGGAGTTGCGGCTGACCGAGCCCGGCACGTCCGCCGTGCTGAGCGCCTTGCCGTCGAGGAAGAGCGTCAGCCGTCCTCCGCCGCGGCGCAGCGCAAGATGGTGCCAACGGCCGTCGTTGCGGGCGCCGTCGGTCCATACCGAGGCCGACCTGACGGTCGCCGCGCCCGACCGGGTGGTGATCAGTCCCCGGACCCGGTCGCTCGCCGGCTCCCCGCGCAGCCAGATCTGCGGCTGTGTGGTGCCGATGCCGCCCATCCACAGGAAGGGCTGCTCGCCGGTCGTGGCCGTGTAGCGGAAGTGCAGCGAGGCGGTGAAGTCACCTTCGCCGAGCGGGAGCCGGGACCGGTACGGCAGCCGCACGGCGTCGTCGGTGCCGTCGAAGGACAGCGCCCCGCCGCGGACACCGGCCGTCCGCCCGGCGCCGCCGAGCACGGCCGCGGGCCTGGCGCCCGCCGCCGCGTCGCGGGTGGTCGGGTCGGCGCCCCGGCGTGGCTTCAGCCAGTCCTCGGTGAAGCGGGCGAAGCGGATCTCGTCGCGTGCGTCGGCCGCGCCGCCCTCGTACAGCAAGCCCACCGTCGTGCCGTTGACGGCCGCCATGTCGGAGTAGCCGGACCAGTCCGTGGTGACGACCGTGCCCCGGTCCACGCTCTCCCAGGTGCGCCCGCCGTCGTAGGAGGAGCGGATCATCATCGTCCGGCGGCGGTCGGGGTCCGCCGGAGCGGACAGCAGCATCCGGTCGCCGAGGCGCAGGGTCGCGCCCTGGACCTGCGGGGTGTACAGGTCCGGGAGCTCGCGGAACGGTGCCTCGAAGCTGTCGCCGCCGTCCAGGCTGAGGGTCTGGGAGCGGTGGCCCAGGTCGGTGCCGTCCTGCTCCCGGCCGCTGACGAGGAGGGCGCCGTCGGCACGTTCGGTGAGCGTCACCTCGGACGGCTTCTGCCGGAACGTGCCGTCCTGCGCCATGGGCCAGGTGTCCGTGGCGCCGACCTGCCAGGAGTCGCCGCCGTCGTCGCTGACGATGAGCGCGGCGTGGTCGGCGGAGACCCGGCTGCCGTTCCACGTCTCGGTGCTGACGCCGAACACGAGCCGCCCGGCGTGCTTGCCGCGGGTCAGCTGCACACCGTGCACGGGACCGGTCGCGTACCAGGAGTTCCAGTGCCCGGGCAGGATCTCGTCGCTCAGATCGCGTGGCTCCGACCAGGTCCTGCCGTCGTCGTCGCTGTACTGCAGGTGCGGGGTGCGGTCGCAGGGGACGGAGCAGTTGCCGGCGTCCGTACGGCCGGTGTTGAACGTCTCGGCCAGCAGGATCCGGCCGGTCCTGCGGTCTACGAGGGGCGCCGGGTTGCCGTGCGTGTCGCCCGCGCCCTCGGTGACGACCTGGAGCGGCCCCCAGGTGCGGCCGCCGTCGGTGGAGCGCTTGACGACGATGTCGATGTCGGCCGCGTCTCCGCAGTTGAGGACGCGGCCCTCGGCGAAGGCCAGCAGTGTGCCGCTGGCGGTGCGCACGATCGCCGGGATCCGGAAGCAGGCGTAGCCCGGGTCCCGGGACGCCTTGAAGAGCACCTGTTGTGCGAACTCCGGTAAGGCCGTACTGGGGTTGCCGTGCGCCGGGGCGGTGGGCGCGAGCAGCGCGCCGGCTGCGAGAGCGGCTGTCAGGGTGGATCTCAGACGGGTGCGAAGACTTGACGGCATGGTGCGACCTGCCCTTCATGCGTCTGTCGGCTGGACCACCAGAACCAGGGAACAGACATCCGGTCATCCGGACATTCCATGTCCCATGGGTGGGTCACAGACGGTACTTGGGTTCACAGCCCCCCACGAGAAGCGTGCGTCAGGGGATCAGGACGACCTTGCCCAGGTTGGTCCGCCCCTCGATCTCCCCGTGCGCCTTGGCCGCGTCCTCCAGGGCGAACTCCCCGTGGACGACGGGCCTGAGTTCCCCCGCCGCGAACAACTGCCACAGCTCCTCGCGCCACTGCTCGTACAACTCCGGCTTCCCGCGGGCGATACGGGCCATCTGGAACCCGATCACCGACTTGGCGCCCACGAGCAGGTCGTACGCCCGGACGGTGCCGCCGCCCGAGCTGTACGCCACCAGCCGGCCCTCCGGGGCGAGTGCGGCGAGGGCCGGGGTGAGCAACTCGCCGCCGACCGCGTCCAGGACGTAGTCGACCGGGGTGCCCCAGCTGTCGTCGCCGTACGAGATGACGTGGTCGGCGCCGAGGCCCCGGACGAAGTCGGCCTTGGCCGGGTCGGAGACGGCTCCCACGACCCGTCCGGCGCCGCGCGTCCCGGCCAGCTGCACGGCCAGATGGCCGGCACCGCCCGCGGCCGCGGTGACCAGGGCGGCCTCGCCAGGCTGGGGGCGGGCCGCCTCCAGGGCGCCGAGGGCGACCAGCCCGCTGCGGACCAGGGCGACCGCTTCGACGGCGCTCGCGCCGGGCGGGACCGGGGAGGCCATGGCCTCGTGCAGCAGCGCGAAGTCGGCGTAGCCGTGGCCGAAGCAGAGCCCGGTCACCCGGTCGCCGGTGCCGAAGCGGGTGGCGCCCTCGCCGGCGGCCACGACCTCGCCGGCGATCTCACCGCCGAGCGGGCCGGGCTCAGCCGCCTCGGTGACCTTGCGTACCGCCGGGAGCGTGACGCCGATCGCCTCCGCGCGCACGAGCAGCTCACCCGGGCCGGGCTCGGGGAGCAGTGCCTCCTCCACGAACAGGGGGCCGCCTCGGGATTCGCAGCGGACGCGGCGCATCGCACCTCCGGAGTCGTGGGTGATCCCAACGAACTCGTTGGGGAGCCCAACGGTATAGGACGATCATAGGAAGGACCAACGATCTCTTGGTTAGGCTGCGGCCATGTCGGAAGCCCCCCTCCCCGCGATCCGCTCCCTGCCCAGCTGGCTGCTCGGCCGCGCCGCCGCCCACGGCCGGGCCCTGGTGGCCGACGCGCTGGCCGGGGAGGACATGCGGATGTGGCACCACGTGGTGCTGTCCGCCGTCCGTGACCTCGCCCCCGTCGCCCAGGCCGACCTCGGCCGCGGCGTCCGGCTGGACCCCAAGGATTTGGTCGGCGTCCTCAACGACCTCCAGTCGGCCGGCCTGGTGGTACGAGAACCGGACCCGAGGGACCGCCGCAAGAACGCGGTGTCCCTCACCCCGCGGGGAGCACGGCTGCTGAAGCGCTGCGAGAAGGCGGCCCGCGCGGCCAACGACGAACTGCTCGCACCGCTGTCGGCGGCCGAGCGGGAGCAGTTCACGGAGATGCTGCTCCGGATATCCGCCACGGCGGACTGACGACGACCCCGGATCCTCGCGGGGCAGGCCGAGACGGGGCCCCTGCGGCGCAGGGGGCGCTCCCCGCCGGCCGGGGCCCCGCCGCCGTGTCGCGGGAGGGACCTGCTCAGCCCTGGGCGGCGGCCCGCAGGGCGATGCGCTCCTCACCCGCGTACACGTTCATGGAGCTGCCCCGCAGGAAGCCCACCAGCGTCAGGCCCGTCTCGGCGGCCAGGTCCACCGCCAGCGAGGACGGCGCCGACACGGCCGCCAGTACGGGAATGCCGGCCATCACGGCCTTCTGCGCCAGCTCGAAGGAGGCCCGGCCCGACACGAGCAGGACCGCCCGGGACAGCGGCAGGTCCCCGTTCTGCAGGGCGCGGCCGACCAGCTTGTCGACCGCGTTGTGCCGGCCCACGTCCTCCCGGACGTCCAGCAGCTCGCCGTCTTCCGAGAACAGGGCCGCCGCGTGCAGGCCCCCCGTCCGGTCGAAGACCCGCTGGGCCGCGCGCAGCCGGCCGGGAAGGTCCGCGAGCAGCTCGGGGGAGATCCGCACCGGGGGAGTGTCGGCGATGGGCCACCGGGCCGTGGTGCGCACCGCGTCCAGCGACGCCTTGCCGCACAGCCCGCAGGAGGACGTGGTGTAGACGTTGCGCTCCAGCGTGATGTCGGGGATCACCACGCCCGGGGCCGTCTGCACGTCGACCACGTTGTACGTGTTCGAGCCGTCGGCCGTCGCCCCGGCGCAGTAGACGATGTTCCGCAGGTCCTGCTGCCCGGCCAGCACCCCCTCGCTCACCAGGAAGCCCGCCGCCAGCGCGAAGTCGTCGCCCGGCGTGCGCATGGTGATCGCCAGGGACTTGCCGTTGAGCCGGATCTCCAGAGGTTCCTCGGCGACGAGCGTGTCCGGGCGGCTGGAGACCACCCCGTCCCGGATGCGGATCACCTTGCGTCGTTCCGTGACTCGTCCCATGTCCCGATCAGTCCCGGTTCTGTACGTGCTGGTAGCCGAAGCGGCCCTTGATGCAGAGATTGCCGTGGGTCACCGGGTTGTCGTGCGGCGAGGTGACCTTCACGATCTCATTGTCCTGCACGTGCAGCGTCAGGTTGCAGCCCACTCCGCAGTACGCGCACACCGTGGTCGTCTCCGTCTGCCGCTCCTCGTCCCACGTACCCGCCGCGCGCATGTCGAACTCGGACTTGAAGGACAGCGCGCCCGTGGGGCACACCTCGATGCAGTTCCCGCAGTACACGCACGCCGAGTCGGTCAGCGGCGCGTCGTGCTCCACGGCGATCCGGGCGTCGAAACCGCGCCCGGCGACCGAGATCGCGAAGGAGTTCTGCCACTGGTCGCCGCAGGCGTCGACGCACTTGTAGCAGAGGATGCACTTGTCGTAGTCGCGCACGTACAGGTCGTTGTCGATCTTCGGCTCCTCGTTCAGCCGCGCCGCGTCCGGGCCGAAGCGGTCCGGCTTCGCCTCGTACTCCTTGAGCCACCCGGCGACCCTCGGCGTCGTCGACAGGTCGACCGAGGACGCGAGCAGTTCCAGGACGACCTTGCGGCTGTGCCGGGCGCGCTCGGTGTCCGTGCGGACCTCCATGCCCGGCTCGGCCTTGCGGGAGCAGGCCGGGACGAGCGTCCTGGCCCCCTCGACCTCGACGACGCAGACCCGGCAGGCGTTCTTGGGGCGCAGGGTGTCGCCCTCGCACAGGGTCGGGATGTCCTTCCCGGCCGCCCGGCAGGCGTCCAGGACGGTCGAGCCCTCGGGGACCCGGGCCACCTCGCCGTCGAGGGTGAACTCCAGCATGCGGCGCGGGATCCCCAGCGGTGTGACGGTCATTCGTACGCCCCCAGACGGTCGATGGCGGATTCCACGGCGTTCCACGCGGTCTGCCCGAGACCGCAGATCGAGGCGTCCCGCATGGCGCGGCCGACCTCCCGCAGCAGCGCGATGTCCCCGGCGGCGTCGACGCCCGTGCGCTCCACGATCCGGTGCAGCGCCTCCTCCTGCCGCACCGTCCCCACCCGGCACGGCACGCACTGCCCGCACGACTCGTCCCGGAAGAACTCCGCGATGCGCAGCAGCAGCCGGGGCAGGGGCACGCTGTCGTCGAAGGCCATCACGACCCCCGAGCCGAGCGTCGTGCCCGCCTCCCGCGTCCCTTCGAAGGTGAGCGGCACGTCCAGCTCGTCGGCCCGCACGAAACCGCCGGCCGCCCCGCCGAGCAGCACCGCCCGCAGCCCGTCGCGCACCCCGGCCAGGGTGAGCACATCACCGAGGGTCGCGCCGAACGGCACCTCGTAGACACCGGGCCGCTCCACACTCCCGGACACGCAGAACAGCTTCGGTCCGGTGGAGCGCCCGGTGCCGATCGCCGCGTACGCCGGGGCCCCCATGGTCAGGATCGGCAGGACGTTGACCAGCGTCTCCACGTTGTTCTCGACCGTCGGCTTGCCGAACAGGCCCTTCTCCACAGGGAACGGCGGCTTGGAACGCGGCTCGCCGCGGTAGCCCTCGATGGAGTTGAACAGGGCCGTCTCCTCACCGCAGATGTAGGCGCCCGCGCCGCGCCGGATCTCGATGTCGAAGGCGTAGCCCTGCCCGAGGACGTCGTCGCCGAGCAGCCCTCGCGCACGGGCCTGCGCGATCGCCTGCTCCAGCAGGCGCAGGGCGCGCGGGTACTCGCCGCGCAGATACAGGTAGCCCCGGTGGGCGCCGGTCGCGTACCCGGCGATCGTCATGGCCTCGATCAGCGCGTACGGGTCGCCCTCCATGAGCACCCGGTCCTTGAAGGTGCCCGGCTCCGACTCGTCGGCGTTGCAGACGAGGTAGTGCGGCTGGTCGGGCTGGGACGCCGTGGCCTGCCACTTGCGGCCGGTGGGGAAGGCGGCGCCGCCGCGCCCGACCAGGCCCGACTCCGTGACCTCGCGGATGACCCCGGCCGGACCCAGCTCGAAGGCCCGGCGCAGGGCCGTGTAACCGCCGTGGGCGCGGTAGTCGTCGAGGGACGACGGGTCGACCACGCCGACGCGGTGCAGCAGCATCAGCCCGTCCTGCCCCGCCTGGGGGACCGCCAGCGCGGCCGGCGGCTCCTCGGGCGCGGAGCCGGGCGAGCTCGCCGCGAGCACGGCGTCATGGACGGTCGCCGGCGCCGAGACCGCCGTGCGGACCGGATCCCCGGCCTTGATCGCGAGCACGGCCGGGGCGCGTTCGCACAGGCCCAGGCACGGGCTGCGTTCGACACCCACGCCGCTGCCGAGGCCCAGCCGCCCCTCGATCCCGGCGCACAGCTGAGGCGCCCCGGCCGCCGCGCACGCCAGGTCCGTGCACACGTGGAGCACGGTCGCCGGACGCGGCTCGACCGAGAACATGGCATAGAAGGTGGCGACCCCGTACGCCTCCGCCGGCGGCACCGTCAGCCGCCGGCACAGGTAGTCGAGGGCGCCGTCGCTGATCCAGCCGACCCGGTCGTTGATCGCGTGCAGCCCCGGCAGCAGCAGGTCGCGCCGGTCCCTGGCCTCGCGCCCGCCACGCGCCCACCGCAGATCCGCATCGGAGCGGTCGGCGCCCTCCCACGAGGACTGCGGAGGCCCGAGGAGGGCGTCGACGGCTGCTCGCTCCTCGTCCGTCGGCTTGCTGTCACCGAAGTGCAGGTCCACTTGCGTTCACCCCACGATGGTCGCGACGGGCAGCTTCTCGATCCGGATCGCCGACGCCTTGAACTCCGCCGTCCCCGCGATCGGGCAGTTCGCCTCGATCGTCAGCTGGTTGGTGTCCACCTCGTCGGGGAAGTGCATGGTCATGAAGGCGAGCCCCGGCCGCAGCGCGGTGTCCACCCACACCGGCGCGGTCACCGACCCGCGCCGCGAGGTCACCTGGACGTGCTCGCCGACCACGACCCCGTAGCGCTCGGCGTCCTCCGGGCTCAGCTCGATGAACTCCCCGCGCCGCAGCGGCGAGGCGTAACCTCCGCTCTGCACACCGGTGTTGTACGAGTCGAGCCGCCGCCCCGTGGTGAGCCGGAGCGGGTAGCGCTCATCGGTGAGGTCCACGGGCGGGTCGTGCCGCACGATCCCGAACGGAGCGAGCGGGCCGCGCCTTTCGGGATCGGCCTCCCACAACCGGCCGTGCAGATAGGTGGGTTCGATCCCGTCCGTGCTCGGGCAGGGCCACTGGATGCCCTGGTGCTCCTCCAGGCGCTCGTACGTCATGCCGTAGTGGTCGGGCGAGACGGAACGGAGCTCGTTCCACACGGTCTCGGCGTCGGCGTACTTCCAGTCGTGGCCGAGGCGGGCCGCGAGGTCGCAGATGATGTCGATGTCCTCGCGGGCCTCGCCGGGCGGGGTGACGGCCTTGCGGACGCGCTGGACCCGCCGCTCGCTGTTGGTGGTCGTGCCGTCGGTCTCCGCCCAGCCGGCCGTGGCGGGCAGGACGACGTCCGCGAGTTCGGCCGTCTTCGTCAGGAAGATGTCCTGCACGACCAGGAAGTCCAGGGCCTTCAGCCGCCGTACGGCCTGCTCGCTGTCGGCTTCGGACTGGGCGGGGTTCTCGCCGATGCAGTAGACGGCCTTGAGCGTGCCGTCCTCCATCGCCTCGAACATCTCCGTGAGGTTCAGGCCGTAGTGCGGCCGGATCACGGTGTTCCAGGCCGACTCGAACTTCAGCCGCACGCTCCCGTCCAGGATGTCCTGGAAGCCGGGCAGGCGGTTGGGGATCGCGCCCATGTCGCCGCCGCCCTGCACGTTGTTCTGCCCGCGCAGGGGCTGCAGGCCGGAGCCGTAGCGGCCGACGTGCCCGGTCAGCAGGGACAGGTTGATCAGGGCGCGGACGTTGTCGGTGCCGTTGTGGTGCTCGGTGATGCCCAGGGTCCAGCACAACTGGGCCCGCTCGGCACGCCCGTAGGCATGCGCCAGCTCGCGGATCGCCGCCGCCGGTACGCCCGTCACCTTCTCGGCGAGCGACAGCGTCCACGGCTCGACCAGGGCCCGGTACTCCTCGAAGCCGGTGGTCGCCCGCTCGATGAACGCGTCGTTCGCGAGCCCCGCGTGGATGATCTCGCGGCCGATCGCGTGCGCCATCGGTATGTCCGTGCCGACGTTGAGCCCCATCCAGCTCTCCGCCCATTCGGCGGTCGAGGTCCGGCGCGGGTCGACCGCGTACATCCGGGCGCCGTTCCGGATCCCCTTCAGCACGTGCTGGAAGAAGATCGGGTGCGCGAACCGGGCGTTGGAGCCCCACATCACGATGACGTCGGTGTGCTCGATCTCCTCGTACGACGACGTCCCGCCGCCCGAGCCGAACGCCGCCGACAGGCCCGCCACGCTCGGGGCGTGGCAGGTGCGGTTGCAGGAGTCGACGTTGTTGGTGCCCATCACGACCCGGGCGAACTTCTGCGCCACGTAGTTCATCTCGTTGGTGGCGCGGGCGCAGCTGAACATGCCGAAGGCGTCGCGGTTGCGCCCGATGCCCAGGGCGGCCCGGTCCAGGGCCTCCTCCCAGCCGGCCGGCCGGAACGGCTGGTCGCGGGAGTCCCGGACGAGCGGGTGGGTGAGCCGGGTGTAGGTCTTGGGGGTCCGGTCGCGTTTCCTCATGCGGCGCTCCTCAGCGCGAGCAGGTCCGAGATGGCGTGCACGGTGCGCAGGGTGGGCACCTCCACGCCGGTGATCTCCGCCAGCTCGACGACCGCGGCGAGCAGCACGTCGAGTTCGAGCGGCTTGCCGCGCTCCAGGTCCTGGAGCGTGGAGGTGCGGTGGTCGCCGACCCGCTCGGCACCCGCGAGCCGGCGCTCGATGGAGACACCGACCTCGCAGCCGAGGGCCTCGGCGACCGCCAGCGTCTCGGTCATCATGATCTCGATGACCTTGCGGGTGCCGCCGTGCAGGCACATCTGCCGCATGGTCGCGCGGGCCAGCGCGCTGATCGGGTTGAAGGAGATGTTGCCGAGCAGCTTGACCCAGATGTCGCTCCGCAGGTCCGGTTCGACCGGGCACTTCAGACCACCCGCCTGCAGGGCCTCACTGAAGGCGAGACAGCGGGCGGAGCGGCTCCGGTCGGGCTCGCCGATGGAGAACCGCGTGCCCTCCAAGTGCCGCACGACGCCCGGCCCTTCGAGCTCGGTCGCCGCGTAGACGACACAGCCGATGGCCCGTTCGGGCGCGAGCACCGCACTGACCGCGCCGTCCGGGTCGACACTCTCGACACGGTGGCCGTCGTACGGGCCGCCGTGCCGGTGGAAGTACCACCAGGGGATGCCGTTCTGGGCCGCGACGACCGACGTCGTCTCGTGCAGCAAGGGCGCGATCAGCGGCCCGCACGCCGCGTACGCGTTGGCCTTCAGACCCAGGAAGACATGGTCGACCGGGCCGACCTCGGCCGGGTCGTCGGTGGCGTGGGGGCGCGCGGTGAAGTCGCCGCGTGGGCTGCGCACCCGGACTCCGTGCTGCCTCATGGCCGCCAGATGCGGTCCACGGGCGATGAGATGCACCTCGGCACCCGCGCGGTGGAGCGCGGCGCCGACGTAGGCGCCGATGGCACCGGCGCCGAGAACTGCGACTTTCACGGGAACACTCCGTTCGGTTGAGGGATACCGCGGAGGTGGCTGCCGTCGGCCGCCCACGGGTCGCGTATGGCTCGCGGACGGCTTGTGTCGACGAAATATTGTCTACAGTATGGAGGTTGGGGCGGCAAGGGTCCGTGCGCCGACCGTTCGGCGCATGCTGCATACCGCTCACCGCATACGGTCGACGTGCCGCCTTCTCAACTCCCGTGCGGATCCCTACCGTCCGGGGTTCATGAGTCCCCCAGTCGCGCCCCCGGGCTGGAGCCGCTGGCTCGTTCCGCCCGCCGCTCTCTCCGTACATCTCTCCATCGGCCAGGCCTACGCCTGGAGCGTGTTCAAACCGCCCCTGGAGTCCGCGCTCGGCCTCAGCGGCACGCAGAGTGCGCTGCCCTTCCAGCTGGGCATCGTCATGCTGGGCCTGTCCGCCGCCTTCGGCGGCACGCTCGTCGAGCGCAAGGGCCCGCGCTGGGCCATGACCGTCGCCCTGCTCTGCTTCTCCTCCGGATTTCTGCTCTCCGCGCTGGGTGCGTCCCTGGAGCAGTACTGGCTGATCGTGTTCGGCTACGGATTCGTCGGCGGCATCGGTCTCGGCATCGGCTACATCTCGCCCGTCTCCACACTGATCAAGTGGTTCCCCGACCGGCCCGGCATGGCCACCGGCATCGCCATCATGGGCTTCGGCGGCGGCGCGCTCATCGCCTCACCGTGGTCGGCCCAGATGCTGGAGTCGTTCGGCGGCGACAGCTCCGGTATCGCGCTCGCCTTCCTGGTGCACGGCCTGTCGTACGCCGTCTTCATGTTGCTGGGCGTCGTTCTGGTCCGGGTTCCGCGTCACGCCCCAGGGGAGCGGGCAAGTGCGCGACAAGTCCCCACCGGCCCGCAGGTCTCCGCGAACCAGGCACTGCGCACCCCGCAGTTCTGGTTGCTGTGGCTCGTGCTCTGCATGAACGTCACCGCCGGCATCGGCATCCTGGAGAAGGCCGCGCCGATGATCACGGACTTCTTCGCGGACACCTCCACCCCGGTGTCGGTGACGGCCGCCGCCGGCTTCGTCGCGCTGCTGTCGGCGGCGAACATGGCGGGCCGCATCGGCTGGTCGTCGACGTCCGACCTCATCGGCCGCAAGAACATCTACCGCGTCTACCTGGGCGTGGGCGCGCTGATGTATGCCCTCATCGCCCTGTTCGGCGACTCCTCCAAGCCGCTGTTCATCCTGTGCGCGCTGGTCATCCTCTCCTTCTACGGCGGTGGTTTCGCCACGGTTCCGGCGTATCTGAAGGATTTGTTCGGTACGCACCAGGTCGGTGCCATCCACGGGCGGCTGCTCACCGCCTGGTCCACGGCCGGGGTGCTCGGCCCGCTGATCGTGAACTGGATCGCCGACCGGCAGGAGGAGGCGGGCCGGCACGGCGCGTCCCTGTACGGGCTGTCGTTCGTCATCATGATCGGGCTGCTCGTCGTCGGCTTCGTCGCCAACGAACTGGTCCGGCCCGTCGACCCGCGCCACCACATCCCCGCCCCGAAGGAGGCCGCCCATGGCCGGCGACAGCAGTCAGAGTCCGCCTAGTCCGGACCGGCGGTGGCTGATCACCTTCGCCTGGGTGTGGGTGGGCGTACCGCTCGCCTACGGGCTGTACGAACTGGTGCGGAAGGCGACGCAGCTGTTCACCGGGTAGCCGTTCGACAGGTGTCCGGGGGTCCAGGGTGCTGACCGAAGCTGACAACCCCGGCGCTCGTTTCCTGTCGTCTTGGCTGTCCTCGTACCCGTGAGTCACTGATCAGACTGGTGGATCCGCTACCCAAGGCAACGAGGGGGATCCACCCATGAACGGCTCGCGCATCGCCGCCGTCGGCCACTACCAGCCCGCCAAGGTACTCACCAACGAGGACCTGGCGGGCCTGGTCGACACCAGTGACGAGTGGATCAGGAGCCGGGTGGGCATCCGCACGCGCCACATCGCCGGACCCGACGAACCGGTCGACGAACTGGCCGCCCACGCCGCCGCCAAGGCCCTCGCCGCGGCCGGGCTGACCCCGGCGGACATCGACCTGGTGCTGGTCGCCACCTCCACCGCCGTCGACCGCTCGCCCAACACGGCCGCCCGGGTCGCGGCCCGCCTGGGCATCCCGCAGGCCGCCACCATAGACCTCAACGTCGTGTGCGCCGGCTTCACCCACGCCCTGGCCACCGCCGACCACGCCGTCCGCGCGGGGGGCGCGAGCCGGGTGCTGGTCATCGGGGCCGACAAGATGTCCGAGGTGGCCGACTGGAGCGATCGCAGCACCTGCGTGCTCGTCGGCGACGGGGCGGGCGCCGCGGTGGTGGAGGCCGCCGGCGAGCCGGCCATCGGGCCGGTGCTGTGGGGCTCGGTGCCCGAGATGGGCAACGCGGTGCGCATCGAGGGCACCCCGCCGCGCTTCGCCCAGGAGGGGCAGAGCGTCTACCGCTGGGCCACCACGCAGCTGCCGCCCATCGCGCGCCGGGCCTGCGAGCGGGCCGGGCTGGAGCCTGCCGACCTCGCCGGGGTCGTGCTGCACCAGGCGAACCTGCGCATCATCGAGCCCCTCGCGGAGAAGATCGGTGCCGTCAACGCGGTCGTCGCACGCGATGTCACCGAGTCCGGCAACACCTCGGCCGCGAGCATTCCGCTGGCCTTCTCGAAGCTCGTCGAGCAGGGAGCCGTCGTCACGGGCGACCCGGTGCTGCTGTTCGGCTTCGGCGGGAACCTGTCGTACGCCGGGCAGGTCGTGCGCTGCCCGTGAGCGGCGGGGCGGTGTGACGCGGTCAACTCCCCGAAACCCTGGCTCCTGTGCGCCGTAGACTGTAGACGAAAGACAATCGATACTGACTCTGCGGCGGCACCGGTTCGCGCCGCGCTGTGCACGGCCCTGCCGAGGAGGGGGACCGCGATGCTGTCGACAGGCCTGCCCCAGGGGGCGGTACCCAAGCTGGAACGCCCGGGTCCGCTGCGTGACCGTGTCTACGAGGCACTGCTCGAACTCATCACCACCCGTGCGCTGCAGCCCGGTCAGCACCTGGTCGAGAGCGAACTCGCCGGGCACCTCGGGGTCTCCCGGCAGCCGGTGCGCGAGGCACTGCAGCGACTCAACACCGAGGGGTGGGTCGATCTGCGGCCGGCCCAGGGCGCGTTCGTGCACGAGCCCACGGAGGAGGAGGCCGACCAGCTCCTCACGGTCCGTACGCTTCTGGAGGCCGAGGCGGCCCGGCTCGCGGCGGCCGACGCCGACAGCGCGGGCATCGCCGCCCTGGAAGCGCTGTGCGCGGAGGGCGAGGAGGCCGTCGAGGCCGACGACGTGGACGGGGCCGTCGCCATGAACGCCCGCTTCCATGCCAAGATCATGGAGCTCGCGGGCAACGCGGTCCTGGCCGAACTCGCCGCCCAGGTCGACCGGCGCGTGCGCTGGTACTACACGCCCGTGGCCCGCCAACGGGGCCACCAGTCCTGGATCGAGCACCGCGAACTGATCGCGGCGGTCGCCGCCCGGGACGAGCAGCGGGCCACGCAGCTGATGCGCGAGCACACCGAGCACACCCGCCGGTCGTACCACGCGCGGTCGCGTTCCTAGGGGGAATCCACACCGTCTCGTCGTCCGCCCGGAGGGCGGGCCTCGCGACGTCACCGTCTGGGTCCGCGCCGTCCGGCCGTCGGCGCCCTCCACAGCTCCGGGGCCGCCCTGCGCCCGCCTTTGTCCTGTGAGTGGAAAAAGTAGAGGGCAATTCCTGCGCGACTTCTTCCCACCTCCGGCAGCCGCTGCTACGTTCCCTCCGAAAGCAAGCCACCGAGGTGGCGGAAAACCGGCGCGCACAGGCCGATCGAGGCGGGGAGGGGCTCGTGAGACGTATGACCGCACGACCCGCAAACGCCCATCAGGCCCGTCTGCTCAGGCTGTTGCGCGACGGTGGCCCCAACTCCCGTGCCCAGCTGGGCGACCAGGTCGACCTCTCGCGGTCCAAGCTCGCCGTCGAGGTGGACCGGCTCCTGGAGACGGGGCTGGTCGTGGCCGACGGACTCGCCGCCTCGCGCGGCGGCCGCCGCAGCCACAACGTCAGGCTCAACCCCGGACTGCGCTTCCTCGGCGTCGACATCGGCGCGACCTCGGTCGACGTCGCCGTCACCAACGCCGAGCTGGAGACCCTCGGGCACATCAACCAGCCCATGGACGTACGCGAAGGCCCGGTCGCGGTCTTCGAGCAGGTCCTGGCCATGGCCGCGAAGCTGCGGGCCTCCGGGCTCGCTGAGGGGTTCGACGGCGCCGGCATCGGCGTCCCGGGCCCGGTGCGATTCCCCGAGGGCGTCCCGGTGGCACCGCCGATCATGCCCGGCTGGGACGGCTTCCCCGTGCGGGAGGCGCTCAGCCAGGAACTCGGCTGCCCGGTCATGGTCGACAACGACGTGAACCTCATGGCGATGGGGGAGCAGCACGCGGGCGTCGCCCGCACCGTCGCCGACTTCCTCTGCGTCAAGATCGGCACCGGCATCGGCTGCGGCATCGTCGTCGGCGGTGAGGTCTACCGCGGTACGACGGGCAGCGCCGGCGACATCGGGCACATCCAGGCCGTCCCCGACGGCCGCCCCTGTGCCTGTGGCAACCGGGGCTGCCTGGAGGCCCATTTCAGCGGGGCGGCCCTCGCCCGTGACGCCGTGGAGGCCGCCCAGCAGGGCCTTTCGCCCGAACTGGCCTCGCGGCTGGAGACGAACGGCGGCCTCACCGCTGTCGACGTCGCCGCCGCGGCCTCCGCCGGTGACGCCACCGCCCTCGACCTGATCCGCGAGGGCGGCAACCGCACCGGCCAGGTCATCGCCGGCCTGGTCAGCTTCTTCAATCCGGGCCTGGTGGTGATCGGCGGCGGGGTGACCGGCCTCGGCCACACCCTGCTCGCCGCGATCCGCACCCAGGTCTACCGCCAGTCGCTGCCGCTGGCGACCGGCAATCTGCCCATCGTCCTGGGCGAGCTGGGTCCCACCGCCGGGGTCATCGGCGCGGCCCGGCTCATCAGCGACCACCTGTTCTCACCCGCGTAAGCGCACTTCAGCACTTCGGCACTCCCGTACGTCAGCTCCACGCTCTGCGTACCGAGCCCTGCTCTGCCCTGCCCTGAACACGCCTGCCCGACAAGCGCCCTGACACCGGCCCGCCCGCCAAGGGGAATCGCATGGCACCAGAACCACCGCTGCTCAGCATGTCCGGCATCACCAAGTCGTTCCCCGGAGTCCGGGCCCTCGACGGCGTCGACCTCGACGTCCAGGCCGGCGAGGTGCACTGCCTGCTAGGCCAGAACGGCGCCGGCAAGTCCACCCTCATCAAGGTCCTGGCCGGTGCCCACCAGCCCGACACCGGCGTCATCCGCTGGCGCGGCGAGGAGGTCACCCTCCGCTCGCCGATCGCCGCCATGCGCCTCGGCATCGCCACCATCTACCAGGAACTCGACCTGGTGGAGCACCTGTCGGTCGCCGAGAACGTCCATCTGGGGCATGAGCCGACCACCGCCGGCTTCGTCGTACGCGGCAAAGCGGCCAAGGCCTCAACGGCCGTGCTGCTGGGGCGACTCGGGCATGCCGAGATCGATCCGTCCCGGCTCGTGGGGGAGTTGCCGGCGGCGCAGCAGCAGATCGTCTCGATGGCGCGGGCGCTCTCCCACGACGTACGACTGATCGTGATGGACGAGCCGTCCGCCGCCCTCGACCCGGACGAGGTCGACAACCTCTTCCGCATCGTCGGTGATCTCACCGCTGCCGGAGTCGCCGTCGTCTACATCTCGCACCGCCTGGAGGAGATCCGCCGGATCGGCGACCGGGTGACCGTGCTGAAGGACGGCAGGGCCGTCGCGAACGGGCTCCCGGCGAAGGCGACGCCCACCCGCGAGGTCGTCGCCCTCATGACCGGCCGCAACGTCGAGTACGTCTTTCCCGGCCGGCCCGCCTCCCGGCCGCCCGGCGAACCCGTCCTGAAGGTCCGGGAACTGTCCCGGCAAGGGGAGTTCGAGCCCTTCGACCTGGACGTCAGGCCGGGCGAGATCGTCGGCCTCGCCGGACTCGTCGGCTCGGGCCGCTCCGAGATCCTGGAGACCGTCTACGGCGCCCGCAAACCGACGTCCGGCCGGGTGCTGGTCGACGGCAAGGCCCTGAAGCCGGGCAGCGTTCGGTCCGCCGTCCGGGCCGGACTCGGGCTCGCCCCCGAGGAACGCAAGGCGCAGGCCCTGCTGATGCTGGAGTCCGTCACCCGCAACGTGTCGGTCTCCTCCATGTCCCGCTTCTCGCGCGGCGGCTGGATCGACCGGGGCGCCGAACTCGGTGCCGCCCGGGCCGTCACCCGCGAGCTGTCGCTGAGGCCGGACAACCCGTCCGTGCCCGTGCGCACCCTGTCCGGCGGCAACCAGCAGAAGGCGGTCCTCGCCCGCTGGCTCCTGCGCGGCTGCAAGGTGCTGCTGCTCGACGAACCCACCCGAGGCGTCGACGTCGGAGCCCGCGCCGAGCTCTACGCGGTCATCCGCCGGCTCGCCGACGAGGGCCTCGCCGTACTGCTGGTCTCCAGCGAGGTGCCTGAGGTGCTCGGGCTCGCCGACCGCGTCCTGGTACTGCGCGAGGGCCGGGTCGTCCACACGGCACCCGCGCGTGAACTCGACGAACACCGCGTACTCGACCTGGTCATGGAAGGAAGCCCGGCGTCATGACGCAGCCCGTCTCCCCGCCGCGGGACAGCAGCACCGGCAAGGTGCCCCAGGCCCGGCCCCCCGCCTGGCGCGGCCTGCTGTTCCGCGCCGACGTCCGCACGCTGTCCCTGCTCGGCGTGCTCGCCGTGCTGATCCTCATCGGCGGCATCACCAAGCCCGACGAGTTCCTCGACACCCGCAACCTGCAACTCGTCCTCACCCAGGCCTCGGTGATCGGAGTCGTCACCGTCGGCATGACCTTCGTCATCGTCTCCGGCGGCATCGACCTGTCGGTCGGCGCGATCGTCGCCCTCGCCTCCGTGTGGGCGACCACCGTCGCCACCCAGGAGTACGGCTTCGCCGGCATCCTCTTCACGGCGGTCGTCGTCGGAGTCGGCTGCGGCCTGGTCAACGGGGTGCTCATCGCCTACGGCGCGATGGTGCCGTTCATCGCCACCCTCGCCATGCTGGCCTCGGCCCGCGGTCTCGCCCTGCAGATCACCGACGGCAAGACGCAGATCGTCACCGTGCCCTCCGTCCTCGACCTGGGCGAACGCGACGCCTACGTCCTCGGTGTCCCGCCGTTGGTCATGGTGTTCGCCGTCGTCACCGTCATCGGCTGGCTGGTGCTCAACCGCACCACCTTCGGACGCCGCACGGTCGCCGTCGGCGGCAACCCGGAGGCCGCCCGGCTCGCCGGCATCGACGTCCGCCGCCAGCGGCTCTACCTCTACCTGCTGTCCGGGCTGTGCTGCGGCATCGCCGCCTTCCTGCTGATCGTCCTGGCCGGTTCCGGCCAGAACACCAACGGCAACCTCTACGAACTCGACGCCATCGCCGCCGCGATCATCGGCGGCACCCTCCTCACCGGTGGCCGCGGCACCATCACCGGCTCCGTCCTCGGCGTCCTGATCTTCACCACGATCACCAACATCTTCGCCCTGAACAACCTGCAGAGCGACGTCCAGCAGATCGCCAAGGGCGCGATCATCGTCGCCGCCGTGCTGGTCCAGCGCCGTACCGCGAGCACGACCTGAGGAAAGGGTTCCCCGCCATGCCAGAGATCACGAGCCGCAGAGGGCTGCTCTTCGGAGCGGCCGCCGTCTCCGCCGGTGCCCTCCTCACGGGGTGCACGAGCAACGAGCCCTCCGACTCCGAGGACGAACCGGCCGGCAACAACCAGCCGGCCGCCGACGACAAGCCCGGCAAGCAGGTCACCATCGGCTTCGCCGGCCCGCAGGCCGACCACGGCTGGCTCAACGCCATCAACGACAACGCCAAGAGCCGCGCCGAGAAGTACTCCGACGTCACCCTGGAGATCACCGAGGGTTCCAACGACACCGCGCAGCAGATAGGCCAGATCGAGACCCTCATCAACAAGAAGGTCGACGTCCTGGTCGTGCTCCCGGCCGACGGCAAGGCCCTCACCCAGGTCGGCCTGAAGGCCATGCGCGCCGGCATCCCGGTCGTCAACCTCGACCGCATCTTCAACACCCCGCAGGCCTACCGCTGCTGGATCGGCGGTGACAACTACGGCATGGGCCTCAACGCCGGGCACTACATCGGCGAGAAGCTCAAGGGCACGTCCGGCGCCCGCGTCATCGAACTGGCGGGCCTGGACAACCTGGAGCTCACCAAGCAGCGCACCCAGGGTTTCGACGACGCCCTGAAGAACTACCCCAACATCAAGAAGGTCGCCCGGCAGGCCGCCGAGTTCACCGTCGAGTCCGGGCAGGCCAAGATGGCCCAGCTGCTCCAGGCCCAGTCGAAGTTCGACGCCCTGTGGAACCACGACGACGACCAGGGCGTGGGCGCGCTGCGCGCCATCGAGCAGGCCGGACGCGATGACTTCCTGATGGTCGGCGGAGCCGGCGCCCATTCCGCGTTCCAGGCCATCAAGCAGGACGACGGCGTGCTCAAGGCGACCGTGCTGTACCCGCCGACCATGGCCGCCTCCGCGATCGACCTCGCCCGCGCCCTCGGCCAGAGCAAGGGCATCGGCGGCCTGGCCGAGTTCGAGATCCCGTCGTCGCTCACCCTCTACTCGGCCGTCGTCGACAAGACCAACGTCGACCAGTACATGTCCACCGGCTTCAAGTGAGCCACCCCGCACCCCCCACGTGCGCCACCCCGACCAGGACGAGGAGGACACCCGTATGGGACAGCCGCAAGCGCAGCCAGAAGGGACCGAGGCAGGCAAGCCACCCCTGCGCGTGGGGATGGTGGGCTACGCCTTCATGGGCGCCGCCCACTCCCAGGGCTGGCGCACCGCGGGCCGCGTCTTCGATCTGCCGCTGAACCCCGTGCAGGCCGTGATCTGCGGCCGGGACGCCGCCGCCGTGCGCGCGGCGGCCGACCGGCACGGCTGGGCCTCCACCGAGACCGACTGGCGGGCCCTCGTCGAACGGGACGACGTCGACCTCGTCGACATCTGCACCCCCGGCGACAGCCATGCCGAGATCGCCCTCGCCGCCCTGGCCGCGGGCAAGCACGTCCTGTGCGAGAAGCCCCTCGCCAACACGGTCGAGGAAGCCACCTCGATGGTGCTGGCGGCCGAAGAGGCCCACGCACGCGGCCAGGTGGCGATGGTCGGATTCAACTACCGTCGGGTGCCCGCCACCGCCCAGGCCCGCCGCATGGTCGCCGAGGGCCGCCTGGGCAGGCTGCGGCACGTGCGCGTGACGTACCTCCAGGACTGGCTGGTCGACCCGCAGTTCCCGCTGACCTGGCGGCTGCGCAGGGAGCAGGCCGGCTCGGGCTCGCTCGGCGACCTGGGCGCGCACATCGTCGACCTCGCGCAGTACCTGGTGGGGGAGCCGCTGGCGGGCGTCTCCGCGCTGACGGAGACCTTCGTGCGCGAACGGCCCCTGCCCACCGGCGCCACGAGCGGGCTGTCCGCCGTCACCTCCGCAGGCACCGGCCAGGTCACCGTCGACGACGCCGCCCTGTTCACGGCCCGCTTCCCCTCCGGCGCGCTCGCCTCCTTCGAGGCCACCCGCTACGCCACCGGCCGCAAGAACGCCCTGCGCATCGAACTCAACGGGGAGCGCGGCTCCCTCGCCTTCGACCTCGAGCGGCTCAACGAGCTGTCCTTCCACGACGGCACCGAGCCCGGCGCGGAGGCGGGCTTCCGCCGCATCCTCGTCACCGAACCCGACCACCCCTACCTGGACGCCTGGTGGCCGCCGGGCCACGGCCTCGGCTACGAGCACACCTTCGTCCACCAGGCCCGCGACCTCGTGCACGCCATCGCCGGGGGCCGCCGGCCCGAACCCTCCTTCGCCGACGGGCTGCAGGTGCAGCGCGTGCTCGCGGCAGTCGAGGAGAGCGCCGAGAAGAACTCCGTCTACACGCCGATCGCGGTCTGAGGAGGCCACGAGGATGCCGCGCACCTTCACCCTGTTCACCGGCCAGTGGGCCGACCTGCCCCTGGAGGAGGTCTGCCGCCTGGCCCGCGACTTCGGCTACGACGGCCTGGAACTCGCCTGCTGGGGCGACCACTTCGAAGTCGACAAGGCGCTTGCCGACCCCGGCTACCTCGACGGCCGCCGGGCCCTGCTCGACAAGTACGGCCTGAAGTGCTGGGCCGTCTCCAACCACCTGGTCGGCCAGGCCGTCTGCGACGCCATCATCGACGAACGCCACCAGGCCATCGTGCCTGGTGAGGTGTGGGGCGACGGAGATCCGGAAGGAGTCCGGCAGCGGGCCGCGGAACGCATGAAGGACACCGCCCGGGCGGCGGCCGCCTTCGGGGTCGACACCGTCATCGGCTTCACCGGCTCCGCCATCTGGCACCTGGTCGCCATGTTCCCGCCCGCACCCGACGCGATGATCGAGCGGGGCTACCAGGACTTCGCCGACCGCTGGAACCCGATCCTGGACGTCTTCGACGCCGAGGGCGTGCGGTTCGCGCACGAGGTCCATCCCAGCGAGATCGCCTACGACTACTGGACCACCCAGAGGGCCCTGGAGGCCGTCGGCCGACGCCCCGCCTTCGGCCTCAACTTCGACCCCAGCCACTTCGTGTGGCAGGACCTCGATCCGGTCGGCTTCCTCTGGGACTTCCGCGACCGGATCTACCACGTCGACTGCAAGGAGGCCCGCAAGCGCCTCGACGGCCGCAACGGCCGCCTCGGCTCCCACCTGCCCTGGGGCGACCCGAGGCGCGGCTGGGACTTCGTCTCCGCCGGGCACGGCGACGTTCCCTGGGAGGACGTCTTCCGGATGCTGCGCTCCATCGACTACCAAGGCCCCGTCTCGGTCGAGTGGGAGGACGCCGGCATGGACCGTCTCCAGGGCGCCCCCGAGGCCCTGATCCGCCTCAAGGCGTTCGACTTCGAACCGCCCAGCGCGTCCTTCGACGCCGCGTTCAACAGCTGAACCACGCACCCGGCGCAGGTCGGGGACGAGGACCGGCAGCACCGCCGGGCCCCCCTCCGACCTGCACGGATCCTGCTCTGTCCTGAGCTGGGAGAAAGGGCGACCGAGTCCGTCCCAAGGGGTGTTCGCCCCGGACGGACACGGCTACCGTCCTTGATGTGTTCAGGACACATACACCTCCGGGGTGACGGCGCACCCCGGCGCCCGCACCGCACGTCTTCGCACCCACCCCGTACGGCCCACCCCGTTCCCGGAGGGACTTCGTGCACAGAACCACACCCAGAAGCGCCCGCACCCCCAGGCGGCCCAGGCTTCGCACCACCGTCGCCCTGTTCACCGGCCTGCTCCTCGCCGTGGGCACCCCGGCCACCGTCGCCGGCGCCCACCCCGGTCACCCGGAGCACGACGAACCGGCAGCCGCCGAAGGGCAGTTCCAGCAGGTACCGCTCGCCAAGGGCGAACCCGAGACGGGCGAGCCGATGTCGCTCGCCGTGCTCCCGGACCGCAGCGTCCTGCACACCTCGCGCGACGGCACGCTGCGCCTCACCGACCAGGGCGGCGTCACCAAGGTCGCCGGCAGGCTCGACGTCTACAGCCACGACGAGGAAGGCCTCCAGGGCGTCGGCATCGACCCGGACTTCAAGAACAACAGGGCGATCTACCTCTACTACGCCCCGCCGCTCGACACCCCCGCGGGCGACGCCCCGGAGACCGGCACCGCCGAGGACTTCAAGAAGTTCGACGGCGTCAACCGCCTCTCCCGCTTCGTGCTGAACCCCAACGGCACGCTGAACATGTCCAGCGAGAAGAAGGTCCTGGACGTCGCGGCCTCCCGGGGTACCTGCTGCCACGTCGGCGGCGACATCGACTTCGACGCGGACGGCAACCTCTACCTGTCGACCGGCGACGACACCAACCCCTTCGCCTCCGACGGCTACACCCCGATCGACGAACGCGAGGGCCGCAACCCGGCCTTCGACGCACGCCGCAGCTCCGGCAACACCAACGACCTGCGCGGCAAGATCCTGCGGATCAAGGTCGCCGAGGACGGCTCGTACACCGTCCCGGACGGCAACCTCTTCGCCCCGGGCACCGAGAAGACCCGCCCCGAGATCTACGCGATGGGCTTCCGCAACCCGTTCCGGATGAGCGTCGACGACAAGACCGGCACCGTCTACGTCGGCGACTACGGCCCCGACGCCGGCGCCGCCGACCCCAACCGCGGTCCGGGAGGGCAGGTCGAGTTCGCCAAGGTGACCAAGCCCACCAACTTCGGCTGGCCCTTCTGCACCGGCGACAACGACGCCTACGTCGACTACGACTTCGCCACCAAGGAGTCCGGCGAGACGTTCGACTGCGACGCCCCGAAGAACACCTCGCCGTACAACACGGGCCTGGTCGACCTGCCGCCCGCGCAGGCCGCCTGGATCCCGTACGACGGCGGCTCCGTACCCGAGTTCGGCAGCGGCTCCGAGTCCCCGATGGCCGGCCCGGTCTACCGCTACGACCCCGAGCTCGACTCCAGCGTGAAGTTCCCCGAGGCGTACGACGGCGACTTCTTCGCCGGAGAGTTCGGCCGCCGCTGGATCAAGCGGATCGAGCAGACCTCGGACGGACCCGACGGCTCCGTCGCGAAGATCAACGACTTCCCGTGGACCGGCACCCAGATCATGGACATGGAGTTCGGCCCCGACGGCGCGCTCTACGTCCTCGACTACGGCGTCTCCTGGTTCCAGGGCGACGAGCACTCCGCGCTGTACCGGATCGAGAACGCCGAGGACGGCTTCTCCCCGATCGCCGAGGTCAGCGCCGACAAGACGTCCGGTGCGGCGGGCCTGAAGGTCAAGTTCACCGCCTCCGCCAAGGACGCCGACTCCCCGGACCTCACCTACAGCTGGGACTTCGGCGACGGCACCAGGGGCGAGGGCCTCAACCCCATCCACCGGTACAAGAAGGTCGGCACCTACAGCGCCACCTTCACCGCCAAGGACCCCGAGGGCAACACCGGCAACGCCAGCGTCCGGATCGTCGTCGGCAACACCGAGCCCAAGGTGAGGATCGTCGTCCCGGGCAACGGCGCCCTGGCCGAGTTCGGCAAGCCCGTCCCGTTCAAGGTGACCGTCACCGACCCCGAGGAGACGGTCGACTGCTCCAGGGTCAAGGTCTCCTACAGCCTCGGCCACGACTCCCACGCCCACGAGCTGACCAGCGAGATGGGCTGCGAGGGCACCCTGACGCCGCCCGCCGGTGACGGCGGCCACGACCCCAACGCCAACATCTACGGTGTCGTCGGCGCCGCCTACACCGACGGCGGGGCCAACGGGCAGGAGGCCCTGACCGGCACCGCCCGCACCGTCCTCCAGCCGCTGCACCGCCAGGGCGAGCACTTCACCACCCAGTCCGGTGTCTCGGTCATCGACAAGACCGGCGCCAACGGCGGCAAGACCGTCGGCGACATCAACGACGGCGACTGGATCTCCTTCGCCCCCTACCGGTTCGACGGGCAGAAGAAGATGACCGTACGGGCCTCCTCCGGCGGCGCCGGCGGCTTCGTCGAACTGCGCACCGGCTCGCCCGACGGACCGCTGCACGGCTCGGCCTACATCCCGCCGACCGGCGGCTGGGAGACCTTCCAGAACGTCGACGTGCCGCTGCGGTCGCTTCCCAGGAAGACCACGGACATCTACCTGGTCTTCAAGGGCGGCGAGGGCGCGCTGTACGACGTGGACGACTTCGAGTTCTCCAAGGAGCCGTTCAAGGGCGGCAAGAAGCTCCTGGTCTTCTCCAAGACCGCCGGCTTCCGGCACGACTCCATCCCGGCCGGCATCACCGCGCTGAAGGAGCTCGGCGGCCCGGTGGGCATCACGGTCGACGCGACCGAGGAGGCAAGGCAGTTCACCACGGCCAACCTCGCCAAGTACGACGCGGTGGCGTTCCTGTCCACCACCGGTGACGTCCTCAACGCCGAGCAGCAGAAGGCGTTCGAGAACTACGTGGCGGGTGGCGGCGGCTACATGGGCATCCACGCCGCAGCCGACACCGAGTACGACTGGGAGTTCTACGGCGGCCTCGTCGGCGCCTACTTCCACTCGCACCCGGCCATCCAGAAGGCCACCGTCCGCGTCGAGGACCACGACCACCCGTCCACCGGGCACCTGGACGACGCCTGGGAGCGCACCGACGAGTGGTACAACTACCGCACCAACCCGCGTGAGAAGGCCAAGGTCCTCGCCACCCTGGACGAGACCACCTACCAGGGCGGCACCATGAAGGGCGACCATCCCATCGCCTGGTGCCAGAGCTACGGCGGCGGCCGGTCCTTCTACACCGGCGGCGGCCACACCAAGGAGTCCTACGCCGACGCGGCCTTCCGCGCACATCTGCTCGGCGGCCTCCAGTACGCCACCGGCCAGGTGAAGGCGGACTGCAGGCCGGGCAAGGACTACCGGAAGATCTTCAACGGCCAGACCCTGGACGGCTGGAAGCAGGCCGGCCCCGGCACGTTCAACGTCAAGGACGGCACCCTGGAGTCCGAGGGCGGCATGGGCCTGCTCTGGTACCAGGCCAAGGAGCTGACGTCGTACTCGCTCAAGCTCGACTGGAAGATGCAGGGCGACGACAACTCCGGGATCTTCGTGGGCTTCCCGGCCTCCGACGACCCCTGGTCCGCGGTGAACAAGGGCTACGAGATCCAGATCGACGCCACGGACGCCCCCGACCGCACCACGGGCTCCGTCTACTCGTTCAAGTCGGCCGACATCAAGGCCCGTGACCAGGTTCTGCGGCCGCCCGGCCAGTGGAACTCCTACGAGATCAAGGTCCAGGGCGAACGCCTCCGGGTGTTCCTCAACGGAGTCAAGATCAACGACTTCACCAACAAGGACCCCCAGCGGAGCCTGACCGACGGCTACATCGGGTTGCAGAACCACGGCGCCGACGACCAGGTCTCCTTCCGCAACATCCAGTTGAAGGAACTGCCCGTCAAGGGTGGCTGAACGGCGGCGGGCGGGGGACGCCGGACCCCCGCCCGCCGTCCCCGTACCTCCCCCCGGGGCTCGCGCACGATCAGGAGGCTGCCCATGTCCGCGTCCCTCTCCCGACCGCGTGTGGGGGTGTGGCTGATCGGAGCCCGAGGCTCCGTCGCCACCACCGTCGTCACAGGGTGCGCCGCCGTCACCGCGGGACTGCACCCGCCCACCGGCATGGTGACCGAGACCCCGGCGCTCACCGACAGCGGTCTGCCCGCACTGTCCGACCTCGTCTTCGGCGGCCACGACACCCTCGACTGCCCCCTGCCCAAACGCGCCGAGACCCTGACCGCGGGGGGCGTCCTCCCACCGGGCGTCGCGACCGCCGTCGCCGCCGAACTCACCGCCGCCGACCGGGAGATCAGGCCCGGCGGCCCCACGCCGGGGGACACCAGGAGCGAGGCCGAACTGATCACGGCCTTCGCCGGCGACATACGCGACTTCATCCACCGCCACGCACTGGAGCGAGCCGTGGTGGTGAACGTCGCCTCCACCGAACCCGCGTCCCAGGGCCCCGCTGCCCCACTGCCGGCCAGCACCCTGTACGCACTGGCCGCCCTGCGCGCGGACTGCCCCTACATCAACTTCACCCCCTCAGAGGGCATGCACCACCCCGTCGCCGCCCGCGAAGCCGAGCGGAGCGGCCTGCCGTACGCCGGCCGGGACGGCAAGACCGGCCAGACGCTGCTTCGAGCGGTGCTGGGCCCGATGTTCGCGCAGCGGGCACTGAGGGTCCGGGCCTGGTCCGGTACGAACGTGCTCGGCGGCGGCGACGGCGCGGCCCTCGCCGACCCGGCCGCCGCGGCGGCGAAGAACGCGGGCAAGGAACGCGTCCTCGCCGACACCCTCGGTACCGTCCCCGAGGGCGAGGTGCACATCGACGACGTCCCGGCCCTCGGCGACTGGAAGACCGCCTGGGACCACATCGCCTTCGACGGTTTCCTCGGTACCCGCATGATCCTCCAGACCATCTGGCAGGGCTGCGACTCGGCGCTCGCGGCACCCCTGGTGCTGGACCTGGCCCGTCTCACCGCCCGCGCCCACGAGACGGGGGTGTCCGGTCCGCTCGACGCCCTCGGCTTCTACTTCAAGGACCCGGTGGGGGAGGGGCCCTCGGGGTTGTCCGAGCAGTACGAAGAACTGGTCCGGTTCGGGCGAAGCCTGGGGCGGGCCGGTGGAGAGGACCGTGCCGCGCGGCCGGTGAGGGACACCGAGGAGACGGGGGAAGCGCTGTGACCTGGCGCGAGAGCCCGTGCGGCTGCCCCGACGGGGCGTCCGCAGCCGCGCCCGAAGCCACCGCCGGAGACCCGGCCTCCCGCGCGTGCAGCCACTCGTCCCGGAGCCGTGCCTGGGCCGAACTCCTGCGTCTGCCCGCCCTGTTCAGCGTCCCCGGCGACGTCCTGGCCGGTACGGCCGCGACCGGCGCGGCACCCAGCTCCCGCACCCTGCTCGCCATCGGCTCCTCCCTCTGCCTCTACGAGGCCGGCATGGCCCTCAACGACTGGGCGGACCGCGACATCGACGCCGTCGAACGCCCGCACCGCCCCCTCCCCTCCGGCCGCGTCCGGCCCGCCGCCGCACTCACCGCGGCCTGCGCCCTCACCGGCGCCGGACTGGCCCTGGCCGCGCGCGCGGGCCGCCCGGCCCTGGCCGTCGCCGCACCGCTGGCGGCAACCGTCTGGGCGTACGACCTCGGACTCAAGCACACGCCCGCCGGGCCTGTGGCCATGGGCGCGGCCCGCGGCCTCGACCTGCTCCTCGGAGCCGCCGCCACGACCGGCAGCACCCGCCCGGCCCTGCCCTCCGCGACCCTCCTCGGCACCCACACCCTGGCCGTCACGACGGTCTCCCGGCAGGAGGCCCGGGGCGGCACGCCGCTGGCCCCCCTGGCGGCCCTCGCGACGACGGCCTTGCTGACCCGACTGGTGACGCGCCGCCCCGCCGGGCTGACGAGAGGTCGCCCGCAGGCAACCGACCACGGGCCGACGGGTCCCCGAACTGCCGGGTGCCCAGGGCGGCAATCCCCTGCGCTGCTCACCACCGGTCTCGCAGCCGTCTACGCCACGACGACCGCCCGCCCCTACGTCCACGCCGCCCTGAACCCCTCACCTCCTCTCATCCAGCGTGCCGTCGGCGCCGGCATCCGCGCCACGATCCCCCTCCAGGCCACCCTCACCGCCCGCTCCCGGGGGACGGCCACCGCACTCCTCATCGCCGCCCTCGCCCCGCTGGGAGCCCGGTTCGCGAAGAAGGTGAGCGTCACATGAGCCCCGAAGCCCGACCTTCCGAGAACCCAGCCGAGGCTTCACGACCCCCCAGCACCCAGACCGCGGTCTCGCATCGCCCTGCCGTGCAGAGCGCGCGTTCGCCCCGCTCCGCCGTCCAGGCCGCGGCGTTGCCCCGCTCCGCCGTCCAGGCCGCGGCTTCGCCCCGCTCCGCCGTCCAGACCGCGGTCTCGCATCGCCCGGCCGTCCAGAGCGCGCGTTCGCCCAGCTCCGCCGTCCAGGCCGCGGCGTTGCCCCGTTCCACCGCGCAGAGCGCCGTCTCGCCCCGCCCGGCCGTCCAGGCCGCGGTCCCGCCCGGCTCCACAGCCCAGAGCACCGCCTTGCCCTGTTCCACGGCCCACAGCACCGCCTCGCCCTCCACCACAGCCCAGAGCACCGCCTCGCCCCACCCCGTCACCGTCCAGTCCGGCGCCCACCCCTCCCTCCGCTTCGGCTACGGCACCAACGGGCTCGCCGACCTCCGGCTCGACGACGCCCTCTCCCTCCTCGCCGACCTCGGCTACGACGGCGTCGGACTGACCCTCGACCACATGCATCTCGACCCGCTCGCCCCCGACCTCGCGGCCCGTACCCGCCAGGTCGCGCACCGGCTTGACGCGCTCGGGCTGGGCGTCACCATCGAGACGGGCGCCCGCTATGTGCTCGACCCGCGCCGCAAGCACGGCCCGTCCCTGCTGGACCCGGACCCCGACGACCGGGCCCGCCGCGTCGACCTCCTCGCCCGGGCCGTCCGGGTCGCCGCCGACCTCGGCGCCCACGCGGTGCACTGCTTCAGCGGGATCGTGCCGGAGGGCACCGACACCGCCACCGCGTGGAAGCGGCTCGCCGAAGCCCTCACCCCTGTCCTGGACGCCGCCGTGTCCGCCGACGTCCCGCTGGCCGTCGAACCTGAGCCGGGCCACCTCCTCGCCACCCTGGCCGACTTCCATCACCTCCGCAGTGCTCTCGGCGACCCCGAACCCCTCGGCCTGACCCTGGACATCGGCCACTGCCAGTGCCTCGAACCCCTCTCTCCCGCCGACTGCGTGCGGGCCGCCGCCCCCTGGCTGCGGCACGTGCAGATCGAGGACATGCGGCGCGGTGTCCACGAACACCTCCCGTTCGGGGACGGGGAGATCGACTTCCCACCCGTCCTGACGGCCCTCGCCGCCACCGGTTACCAGGGCCTGACCGTCGTCGAGCTGCCCCGCCACTCCCACGCAGGCCCTCATTTCGCCGCACACTCCCTCCCGTTCCTCCGCCACGCCGAGCAGACCGCGGCCACCGTGCCACCCGGTCCCGCTCAGGCCCTCCAGCAGGCCGCGCCACCCCACGGCGCTCCCTCCACCGCCCCTGAAGGGAGCAGCAGATGACCCACCCCCGGGCCACGCCCGCGGCGAGAACCGAGAACACCCAGGACGCCCCGAGCCCCAGAACCCACACCGGCGAACCCACCCCTGGTACCGCCCTCACCTCCCACCCGTCACTCACAGACCTCCGCCGCCACCTCACCACCCACCTCGACCCGGCCGCGCGCACCTGGCTAGACCACGCCCTCGACGAGGCCGTCGCCCACCCCGGCCTGCACGGGCCGATCTCCGTGTGGGAGCTGCGACTCGCCGAAGCCGGCCGGCGTTGCGGACCCGCGCACGCCGACACCGCCCGGGTCCTGATCCTGGAGGCGGCCCGCGCCGACGCCGGCGCCCTGACCCGGGTGTACTTCCAGGGCACCGCCGACGAGCGCCGAGCCGTGCTGTACGCCCTGCCCCACCTCGTGGCCGGCCCGGGCGCCCTCCCGCTGATCGAGGACGCCCTGCGCACCCACGACACCCGGCTCCTCAGTGCCGCCGTCGGTCCCTACGCCGCCCGGCACCTGACCGCCCACGCGTGGCGTCACGCCGTTCTGAAGTGCCTGTTCACCGGTGTCCCCGTCGACCATGTGGCAGACCTGCCCCGGCGCGCCGCCGGCGACGGTGAACTCGCCCGGATGCTGGGCGACTACGCCGCCGAGCGTGCCGCCGCCGGCCGCTCCGTCCCCGAGGACCTGTACCGCGTCCTGGACCTGACCGAGTCCGTCACTCCGGCCCCCGGCACGGACCACCCCCACGGCAAGGAGTCCTGATGCGCATCTTCGACCCCCACATCCACATGACGTCCCGGACCACCGACGACTACGAGGCCATGTACGCCGCCGGTGTCCGCGCCGTCGTCGAGCCGTCCTTCTGGCTCGGCCAGCCGCGCACCTCGCCCGCCTCCTTCCGTGACTACTTCGACTCCCTTCTCGGCTGGGAGCCCTTCCGCGCCGCCCAGTACGGCATCGCCCACCACTGCACGATCGCCCTCAACCCCAAGGAGGCGAACGACCCGCGCTGCCTGCCCGTCCTCGACGAACTGCCGCGGTATCTCGTCAAGGACAACGTGGTGGCGGTCGGGGAGATCGGCTACGACTCCATGACCCCCGCCGAGGACACCGCCCTCGCCGCACAGCTCCAGCTCGCAGCCGACCACGGCCTGCCCGCCCTCGTGCACACCCCGCACCGCGACAAGCTCGCCGGGCTGCGCCGCACCCTCGACGTCGTCCGGGAGTCCGCGCTGGCCCCGGACCGGGTCCTGGTCGACCACCTCAACGAGACCACCGTCAAGGAGGCCAGGGACAGCGGCTGCTGGCTGGGCTTCTCGGTTTACCCCGACACCAAGATGGACGAGGAACGCATGGTCGCGCTCCTGCGCGCCCACGGGACCGGGCAGGTCCTGGTGAACTCCGCCGCCGACTGGGGAAAGAGCGACCCCCTCAAGACCCGCAAGGTCGGTGACCTGATGCTGGCCGAGGGCTTCGACGAGGACGACGTCGACCAGGTGCTGTGGCGCAACCCGGTCGCCTTCTACGGTCTCAGCGGCCGCCTGAACCTCGACGTCACCGGCACGGAGGCCACCCATGAGGGCAACTCCATCCTCCGCGGCGCGCCCAAGGACCCGCACGGGCCGGACACCGGACCCGGCACGCCGGTCCCCGCCGCGGAGGCGTGAACCATGCGCTTCCGCCACCCCGACGGCTCCACCGTCCACCTCGCCTACTGCACCAACGTCCATCCCGCCGAAACCCTCGACGGCGTCCTCGCCCAGCTTCGCGACCACTGCGAGCCCGTCCGCCGCCGCCTGGGCCGCGACCGGCTCGGTATCGGGCTGTGGCTGGCCAAGGACGCCGCGCACGCCCTCGTCACCGACCCCTCCGCACTGCGCAGGCTGCGCACCGAGCTCGACCGGCGTGGCCTCGAGGTCGTCACCCTCAACGGCTTCCCCTATGAGGGCTTCGGCGCCGAGGAGGTGAAGTACCGCGTCTACAAGCCGGACTGGGCCGACCCGGAACGCCTCGACCACACCACTGCACTGGCCCGCGTCCTCGCCGGGCTCCTCCCCGACGACGTCACCGACGGGACCATCTCCACCCTGCCCCTCGCCTGGCGCACCGCGTACGACGACGAACGAGCGGAAACCGCCCGCACCGCGCTGCGCACCCTCGCCGAACGCCTCGACGCCCTCGAGGAACTGACCGGCCGCTCGATCCGCGTCGGCCTGGAACCGGAGCCCGGCTGCGTCGTCGAGACCACCCACGACGCCATCGCCCCGCTCACCGCGATCGGCCACGACCGCATCGGCATCTGCGTCGACACCTGCCATCTCGCCACCTCCTTCGAAGAACCGCACACCGCCCTGGACACGCTCACCGCAGCCCGCGTCCCCGTCGTCAAATCCCAGCTCTCCGCCGCCCTGCACGCCGAGCACCCTCACCTCCCCGAGGTCCGCGAGGCCCTCGCCGCCTTCGCCGAGCCCCGCTTCCTGCACCAGACGCGTACAGCCACCGCCGCCGGCCTGCGCGCCACGGACGACCTCGACGAGGCCGTCGCCGGCAACGCCCTGCCGGACGCCTCACCTTGGCGCGCCCACTTCCACGTCCCCCTGCACGCGGCCCCCGCCGCGCCCCTCACCTCCACCCTTGCGGTGCTCACATCCGCACTGACCGGGCTCGTCGGCGGACCGGCCCCGCTCACCCGCCACCTGGAGGTCGAGACCTACACCTGGCAAGCCCTCCCGCCGGAGCTGCGTCCCAGGAGCCGCACCCAGCTCGCCGAGGGCATCGCCGCCGAACTCACCCTCGCCCGCGACCTGCTGACGGACCTCGGCCTGAAGGAGCTGCCATGAGCACCGGCACCCATGAGCACCCCGCCCCGGCCGCCACGGACCGCCCCATCCCGCTCCTCGTCCTCGATGTCGTCGGTCTCACCCCCCGTCTCCTCGACCACATGCCCCACCTCAAGGCGCTCGGCCAGTCCGGCTCCCGCGCCACGCTCGGCACCGTCCTGCCCGCCGTCACCTGCGCCGCCCAGTCCACCTTCCTCACCGGCACCATGCCCTCGGAGCACGGCATCGTCGGCAACGGCTGGTACTTCCGCGAACTCGGTGACGTCCTGCTGTGGCGCCAGCACAACGGGCTCGTGGCCGGTGACAAGCTCTGGGACGCCGCCCGCCGCGCCCACCCCGGCTACACCGTCGCGAACATCTGCTGGTGGTACGCCATGGGCGCCGACACCGACCTCACCGTCACCCCCCGTCCGGTCTACTACGCCGACGGCCGCAAGGAACCCGACTGCTACACCCGGCCGGCCGCGCTGCACGACGAACTCACCGAAGAGCTCGGCACGTTCCCCCTGTTCCACTTCTGGGGCCCCGGAGCCGACCTCGTCTCCAGCCGGTGGATCATCGACGCGACCCGCCACATCATCCGCACCCGGCATCCCGACCTGACGCTCTGCTACCTCCCTCATCTCGACTACGACCTGCAGCGCTTCGGCCCCGACGACCCGCGCTCCCTCAAAGCGGCCGCCGGCCTGGACGCCGCCATGGCCCCCCTGCTGGACGACGCCCGCGCCGAGGGCCGTACCGTCGTCGCACTGTCCGAGTACGGGATCACCCGCGTGAACCGGCACGTCGACATCAACCGCGCCCTGCGCCGCGCCGGCCTGCTGGAGGTGCACACGCAGGACGGCATGGAGTACCTCGACCCGATGGCGTCCCGCGCCTTCGCGGTCGCCGACCACCAGATCGCCCATGTCTACGTGCGCCGTCCCGAGGACCTGGATGCCACCCGGGCCGCACTCGACGGTCTGCCCGGCATCGACCAACTCCTGGACGACGAAGGCAAGAAGACCCATCACCTCGACCATCCGCGCGCCGGCGAACTCGTCGCCGTGGCGGAACCCGACGCCTGGTTCACGTACTACTACTGGCTCGACGACGACCACGCGCCCGACTTCGCGCAACTCGTCGAGATCCACCGCAAACCCGGCTACGACCCGGTCGAGCTCTTCATGGATCCCCTCGACCCGTACGTCAAGGTCAAGGCGGCCACCGCACTGGCGCGCAAGAAGCTCGGCATGCGCTACCGCATGGCGGTCGTGCCCCTGGACCCCTCACCTATTCGCGGCAGCCACGGCCGCCTCCCGGCGAGCGACGACGACGGTCCGCTCCTCATCTGCTCCACCCCCCGTGCTGTCGGCGACCGCCTCGCGGCCACCGATGTGAAGTCACTGCTGCTCCGACTCGCCGGTCTCGGCTGAGGTCGAAACCCTCGGTCACGACCGGTCACAAGTGAAGCACTCACCACTGACAACGCCCCGCGATCACGAGGAGTTCCACGCATGAGCCGCTTCTCCCAGCCCGACCCCGAGCTCAGCGACCGCCTCAGCAGACGAGGCATGCTCGGCGTGGCCGCCGGTGCCACCGCAGCCGCCCTGCTCGGTGCCGCGGCCCCCGCGACCGCCGCCGCCACGACGGCGTCCACCGGTACCGCCTCCGGCGCCAAGGGCCGTGGCCGCCCCGTCCTGCCGCCCGGCCGCCTCGGCATCCAGCTCTACAGCCTGCGTGACAAGGTCTCCACCCTCGGCTTCGGCCCCGTCTTCGCCGAACTGGAGCGGTACGGCTACGACGAGGTCGAGTTCGCCGGTTACACCCAGGGCTCGGCGGGCCCCATCACCCTCGCCCAGCTCAAGCGGCTGGCCCGGAACCACGGCTTGAACCCCATCGGCAGTCACGTCGGCTACTACTCCGACGACCCGAACGCCTACACCTTCGCCCAGAACCTCACCAAGGTCCTCGACGACGCCCAGGCCCTCGGCCTCAAGCACATCGGCACGGCCGCCGGACCGTTCCGCTACGGCTCGACCGTCGACGCCTGGAAGCGTGCCGCCGAGGACTTCAACACCTACGGCGCGGCGGCGAGGGCCCGGGGCATGAAGTTCTACCAGCACAACCACTCCGAGGAGTTCTCCTTCGCGACCGACAACCCCAAGGTCCGCCTCTACGACATCCTCCTCAGGGAGACCGACCCGGACCTCGTCTACCTGGAGATGGACATCTACTGGGCGTACGTCGGCCAGTTCCGCTTCTCCAAGCGGCCCGACGGCACACCCGCGCCGTTCGAGCCGCTGAACTACGTCCTCAGGCGGCCCGACCGCTACCCGCTCTTCCACGTCAAGGACGGCGAGAGCGACCCGTCGAACCCGTACGGCTACCGCATGACCGACGTCGGCGACGGGGACATCGACTACCAGCGGTTCATCTCCGCCGTGACCCGGCTGCGCGGCCACCGCATGGCCCACCACTGGCAGGCCGAGCACGACAACCCGGCCGAGTCCTTCACGTTCGCGCGCCGTTCCAGCGCGCACCTGCACTCCCTGAGGGAGAAGTGCTGACCGGCGTACGGGCATGAGGAGGCCCCTCCCCGGACGGGGAGGGGCCTCCTCATGTGTGGAACGGCCCTCAGCCCACCGCTTGCTGCCGCCCCGGCTGACGCAGCCCGAGGCCCGCGGCGTTCTTCCGGTCGCCGGAGCAGGCCGACGGGGCAATGCCGCCCCCCACCCGATCTTCGGCGGTTCCGTGAAGAAGACCGCTCAGGCCACGACCACGATCTCGACGTGGCAGCCGATGAGATCCAGGACCTGCCGTCAGGTCACGCTGTGTCCTCGCCGAGCGGTTGCGGGTTGGGGGAGATGCGGCCCGTCTTCTTGTCGCGTCCCGGCGGGGTCAGGAACAGGGCCATACAGCCGGCGAAGAGCGAGATGGAGCCGGCCAGGATGAAGGCACCGGAGTGCCCCCAGGCGCCGACGACCACGGCACCCATGCCGGCGCCCAGGCCGGAGACGAGCTTGGCGCTGTAGACCATGCCGTAGTTGGAGGCGTTGTTGTTCTCACCGAAGTAGTCGGCCGTGAGCGCCGCGAACATCGGGAAGATGGCACCGCCGCCGAAGCCGGAGATCGACGAGAAGACCAGGAACAGCGGAAGGTTCTCGGCGTTCGCCGACCAGAGGATGCCGTACTGGGAAAGGCCCAGGATCACGCACACGACGAGCAGGCACCGCTTGCGGCCGTACAGGTCCGAGAGCCAGCCGATGACACCGCGGCCGGTGCCGTTGACGATGGCCTTCAGGGACATGGCCGTGGCGACGATCCCGCCCGCGAATCCGGCCTCCTCGCCGATCTCCACCTGGAAGGCGATACCGAAGATGTTCACGCCGGAGGTACAGGCCAGACAGAACCACATCAGGGCCACCCGGCCGGTCCTCCAGGCCTCCTTGGGGGAGTACTGGTGCACCGCGGGCGGGTTCATCCGCAGGGAGCGGGCCGCACGCGGGTCGTCCCGCGGGTTCAGCGGGTCGATGGTGCCGGGCCACCAGTTCTTCGGCGGATCCTTGAAGAAGTAGCCGGAGAACGCGACCATTCCGGCCAGGAGCACACCCACCGAGACCAGCACCCAGCGGAAGTTGGTCAGGTCCATGTAGCCGTTGAAGAGGAAGACGAACGGCACCGAGCCGTAGGCGAAACCGCCGTTGACGAAGCCGGTCTTGCCGCCCTTGCGCTCCGGATACCACTTGCCGACCATGTTGACGCAGGTCGCGTACACCATGCCCGCGCCCATGCCGCTGAACATGCTGAAGCCGATGTAGGCGAAGACGACGTGCGGCGCGAAGGCGAGGGACAGGTAGCCCAGCAGAGTGCCCGTCGCGCCGAGCATCATGGCCCAGCGAGCCGGCAGTTTTCCGCTCTCACGCAGCTTGCCCGCGGGGAAGGCCACCGCGGCCTGGAAGAAGACCCAGACGGTCATCATCCAGAAGATGTGCATGCTGTTCCAGCTGTGCGCCGTGTGCAGGGTGTCCTCGGCGGACGCGAACGCGTACTCGGCGGAGGAGATGCCCATCATGCCGATCCAGGGCAGGATCACCATCCACTTGCGCTTGCGCCCCATGATGTCGATGTCGGTCTCACCGAGGCGGTAGACGCGACCGTTCGCGTCGGTGACCTCCCGGTAGGGAACCGTGGTGGGCAGATCGGTCGTTGTCATGTCGTGTCGCACCCCTTGCGTCGAAAGATCTGGCCAGCGCCCCCTGTCCCATGCCTTTCGTGCGCGTGCGGGTCCCGGGGCCGGCCGACGCGCACCGGCGGGCGGCCCCCCCCGCACGCACCACCTGTACCCCCCCCCCGCCCCCCCCCCGCCCCCGCCCAGCGGTACATCGCGCCGAGCACCGCCACC
>NZ_JBHVCP010000047.1:0-59965 GCF_042803315.1 Streptomyces sp. NPDC057424 | reverse complement strand
GCGTCAGATGTGTATAAGAGACAGGATCAGTGCTTGCCGATCGGGTCCCCCTCCACGTCCGGGCCGCGGCCCGGGCCGACGCGGAACTCGAAGTCGCCGTCATACTTCTTGTGGCCTGCCATGACGGCCATTTCGACGGCCTCGGAGCCCATCTGCTCACGCACGATCACCGGGTCGCGGCGAAGGTCGCGCATGAGGGCGACGCACATGAAGATCATCACGACGACGAACGGTGCCGCCGCGAGGATCGTGAGGTTCTGCAGACCGGTCAGCGCGTCGCCCTGGCCACTGCCGACCATGAGCATGATCGCGGCCACCGCACCGGTGACCACACCCCAGAACACCACCACGAAGCGGCCGGGTTCGAGCGCGCCCTTCTGCGACAGGGTGCCCATGACGATCGAGGCCGCGTCGGCGCCCGAGACGAAGAAGATGCCGACGAGGATCATCACGAGCAGGCTCGTGACGGTGGCGATGGGGAACTGCTGGAGCACTCCGAAGAGCTGGCCCTCCGGAGTGGCCTCCTTGCCGAGCCGGCCCTCCTCCTGCATCTTCATCGCCGAGCCGCCGAAGATCGCGAACCAGATCAGGCTGACCGTGCTGGGCACGAGGATGACACCGCCGACGAACTGGCGGATCGTGCGGCCCCGGCTGATGCGGGCGATGAACATACCGACGAACGGCGTCCAGGAGATCCACCACGCCCAGTAGAAGACCGTCCAGCTGCCCAGCCAGTCGGCGACGCCCTCGCCGCCGCTCGCCTCGGTGCGGCCCGCCAGCTGGGGCAGGTCGCCGAGGTAGGCGAAGACCGAGGTGGGCAGCAGGTCGAGGACGATGATGGCCGGGCCGGCCACGAACACGAACAGGGCGAGCACCAGCGCCAGCACCATGTTGGTGTTGGACAGCCACTGGATGCCCTTCTCCACACCGGAGATCGCCGACGCGACGAAGGCCAGGGTCAGCACCGCGATGATCGTGACGAGCAGCCCGGTGCTCACCTTGTCCATCCACTTCAGCTCCTGCACGCCGGAGCCGATCTGGAGCGCGCCGAGGCCGAGGGAGGCGGCAGAGCCGAAGACGGTCGCGATGATCGCGAGGATGTCGATGGCCCGGCCGACGCCGCCGTTGGCGTTCTTCCTGCCGATCAGCGGGGTGAAGACGGCGCTTATGGTCTGCCGGCGCCGCCTGCGGAAGGTGCTGTAGGCGATGGCGAGACCCACCACCGCGTAGATCGCCCACGGGTGGAGCGTCCAGTGGAACAGGGTGGTGGCCATGGCCGTCTCCATGCGTTCGCCGGAGTCGGCCGGGTTCGTGCCGGGCGGGGGCGTGCCGTAGTGCGACAGCGGCTCGCTCACGCCGTAGAACATCAGGCCGATGCCCATGCCCGCGCTGAACATCATCGCGACCCAGGACACCGTGCGGAACTCGGGCTCCTCACCCTCCGCGCCGAGGTGGATACGGCCGTAGCGGCTGATCGCGAGCCAGAGGGCGAAGACGACGAAGCCGGAGGCGGCGAGCATGAACGCCCAGCCGCCGTTGTGCATCAGCCCGCCGAGCATGCTGCTGGAAACGTCTTCGAGCGAGTCGGTCGCCGCCGCGCCCCAGACCACGAAGGCGAGGGTGAGGGCCGCCGTGACGCCGAAGACGATGCGGTCGGTCTGGGGCCGGCTCTGACCGGGCAGGCCCGCCTCCGACCCCGGCAGTGCGGCTCCCTCATGGGAATCCTTGTCGCTTGGTCGTTCTTGCGTCACAGGCGGCACCTTTCATCGGGACAGCAGAGGAGGATGGAGCTCCTCCGTAACGCTGCTACCACGTGTGGCGGAATTTCACCCCTCTCAGCACGCAGTTTCGGATGAACCTCTTGTCAGGTGGTACTCGGCCCGGTCGTCGAGCAGCAGCGCCACGAGCGCCCGCAGGGGCTGGCGCAGGGGCACGAGGACGCCCTCGGCGTCCTTGCGCACACGCACACCGTGCAGGGCGAGTTCGTCGCCCACCTCGGCGTACTGGGAAGCGGTGAGCCGGTATCCACAGGGAGGGTTCTGTATGGTTTCTGCCGGTTCGGGCGGATCGTTGTCGGCGCCGCCGACGTAGACCGGACCGGTGGCGGCGTAGCCCGCGAGCCGGGCCCTCGCCGTCGCCGTCTCGAGCCGGCCGCGGCGCTGGTCGGTGTAGCCGAACAGGCCCTTGAGGGCGTCGAGCTGGGAGGTGACCCGACGCCGGTTGTTCAGGGCCGCGTCCGTCTTCTCCGCCTCGGTGAGCGGATCCACGCGGCTCTCGATGAGCAGCCCGACGGAGTGCTTCACCCCGGACATGTTGCGCAGGATGCGCTCCTGCCCGTCTCCGGCGACCTGCTTGACCGGCTCACCGGTCTCCGGGTCGGTCCAGATGCCGTACGTGCCGGTCGAGTGGCCGGCCCGCCGGGCGGTGGGCCGGACGTACGCCTCGGACAGGGTCCGCGCCTCGTCGTGGACCGCCTCGTGGGTGTTGAGGTTGCGCGGCCACAGATCGAAGAGGTCCTTGTCGTAGTACGGGGGTGTGGCGCCGTACTCGTGCAGGTCGTAGACGATGTCGGGGCGCTGATCGCGGATGAGGGCGGCCAGGGCGCGGCCTTCGGCGGTCTTCAGGGCGAGGTGGTCGCGGTTGATGTCGACGCCGTCGCTGTTGCCGCGGGTGTTCGCGGCCCGGCCGTCGGGGTTGGCGGTGGGCACGACCAGGACCGTGGTGCGGTCCAGGAAGCGCCGGGTGCGGCTGTCGCGGGCGTACGCGAGGTCGCGGACGGTGGTCAGGCAGGCCTCGCGGCCGGAGGGTTCGTCGCCGTGCTGGCTGCAGACGAGCAGCACCTTGCTGGGGCTCGATGGGGTGCCGATCCGCACCAGCCGGAGCGGGCGGTCCTGCTTCGTCGTGCCGAAGCGGCTCATGGAGACCCGGTCACTGGACCGGTCGACGGTCTTGAGGAGGTCCTGCTCCTCGGGCCCGGTGGTCCAGCGGGCGCCGTTCGACCGCTCGAAGCCGGTGCGCGGCGGGGCGTCGTCGGCCGCCTGGGCCGGTGCGGCGACCAGACAGGCCGTGAGGGCCACGGCGCTCAGGACCAGGGCGCGGACGCGGGTGGTGTCGCGGGTCACGGGGTTCCCTCCGGGACGCGGTGCGTGGTGCGCGGCTCCCCTACGCCGTCCAGGAACGCGGCGTCGGGGATGACGGACGCAGTCCCCGCGGTGGCGCGGGCGAAGGCGGCTGCTCCGCCGGCGAACGGAACGCGCGCCGAGGTGCGGGAGAGGTCGAGCGTGAGCTTCGGACGGTCGGCGGGGGGAGGGTCGATGAGGCCCCGGTCGGTGCCCGCGACGATCAGCGCCAGGCGGTGGCCCTTCGGGACGACGTGGTCGGTCGCCGCGAGGTCGAGGGTGATGGTGTACCGCTTGCCCGGGGTGAGCGGGGACCCCTTGTGGTCGTCGGCGTGGTTGCCGAGGTCGGCCCAGCCGCGGCTGACGACCGTGTAGTCGACGTCGGCGGTCTTCGCCTTCGTCTCCTTGAAGCAGGAGCTGTCGCCGGTGGTGCTCGCGCCCCAGCAGGTGCGGTCGGTGAGGGTGGTGATGCCTTCGCCGGCGTCGGCGTAGTCGCGGATGGTGGCGGGGCCGATGTCGACGAGGACGGCGGAGAGGTGGGCCGTCGGGGTGGAGGGCGTCGCGGTGACGGTGACCTCCGAGGAACCGGACAGGCGCAGGTCGCGGGTGAGCGGTCCGGTGACGAAGCCGGCCTTCTCCGGTGTCGGCTTGTCGATCCGGGCGGCCCAGTCGGTCTCGCTCAGCCGCGGGTCGTCGGTGAAGCTCTCGGTGCCGTGGCCGCGGTGCAGACCGAGGGTGCCGACGCCGGGCTGAGGGCCCCGGTCGGGGCGCAGGGTGGTCGCCCGGGTACCGTTCGGCGGCCAGACCCTGGAGGTGTCCCACTGGTCGGGCGCGCGTTCGATGTCGGCCATGGGCTCGCGGTCGATGCCGTTGTCGATGCCCATGAGTTCGTGGTCGAACCAGCGGTGCAGCGTCTTGACCCAGGCGCCGCGGCGAAAGTCGAAGGGGTCGACGTGACCGGTCTGGGACAGCCAGATCTTGCGGTCGACGCCGTTCTTCGCGAGGGCGTCCCACCACGGGCCGACGTGCTTCATGCGGACGTTGAGGTCCTGCATGCCGTGGACGAGGAAGACACTGGCCTTGACCTTGCGCGCGGCCTTCACGTAGTCGCGCTCGGTCCACAGCGGGGTCCAGTCGCCGGTGCGCGGGGCGCCGTCGACGAGCCGCTGCTGGACGGATCCGCACTTGGTGCGGGCGTCGGGGCTGTTGACGTAGCCGGAGAGCCACTCGGGGCCGGAGTCGTAGAGGGGGGCGCCCTGCTGGAAGTAGTAGTCGTACCAGGAGGAGATGGCGCTGATCGGGACGACGGTCTTCAGGCCCCTGACGCCGGTGGCGGCGACGCCGTTGGCGATGGTGCCGTCCCAGCTCTTGCCGATCATGCCGGTGCGGCCGTTGGTCCAGCCGGCCTGGGCGCGCGTGCCGCCGGTGCGGGTCGTGTAGGCCTTGGCCCGGCCGTTCAGCCAGTCGACGACGGCCTTGGCGGACTGGATGTCGGAGCGGCCGCCGACGTCGACACAGCCGTCGGAGCGGTTGGTTCCGGTCAGGTCGACGCCGACGAAGGCGTAGCCGCGCGGGACGAAGTAGTTGTCGTAGTACAGCGGCATCTGTGCGACGGCGCCCTGCGCGTCGTACGTCTTCCTCTGGCTCTCGTTGCCGCGCCCGCAGCAGGAGTAGTACGGGCTGGCGTCCATGATGACCGGAACCTTGCGGCCCTGCCGGGCGGTTTCGCGGGGGCGGACGATGTCGACGGCGACCCGGTCGGTCTTTCCGTCGCGGTCGCCGTCGAGCCCGGTGTCCACCCAGACGGCCTCACGGATGGCGTTCCCGTACGAGTAGACGGGTTCGCTCCCGCGCGGGGCGGCGTCCGCAGCCGCGGGGGTGAGCAGTGTGGCCATCAGGGCGGCCGTGGCCGCCGTCGCGAGCGGTCTCCAGGTCGTGAAGCGCGTGCGTTTCGGCATGCGCCGGACGGTACATCGGTGAACTCCTGTGCAGAAGAGGGCAGCTGACGGTCCGGCGTGTCCGGGACGGGCCTTCGGAGAGGCGGGTGTCTCATGTCGGCCGAATGCCGATCGTGTGACAGCGGGGGCCATGGACATGATCAGGGGCACAGGGGGTCGGCAGACTCCCGACAGACTCCGGAAGACCTCGGGACCCTACGACTTGGAGCCTTGCGTGCACCGCAGAATCATCGCGCCGGGAGCCCTGGCAGCGGCCGTTCTCCTGCTGGCGATCCCGGCATCGGCCGCCCCCCGCTCCCCCGGCGCGCCGGGTATCGGCGACCCCTACTACCCGGCCTACGGCAACGGCGGATACGACGTCTCCCACTACGACCTCCGGCTGAAGTACCGGCCGGCCACGGACGAGCTGGAGGGCACGGCGACCCTCGTGGCCCGCACCACGCAGGACCTGTCGAGCTTCAACCTGGACTTCCTGCTGGACGTCGGCGAGGTGCGCGTCAACGGAGCGAAGGCGTCGTTCCGCGCCTCGGGCGAGCACGAGCTGGAGATCACGCCGAAGAGCCCGCTGGCCAAGGGCACGCCGGTCACGGTCGTCGTGCGCTACCGCGGGGTGCCGTCGTCGAAGCAGGCCTACGGCTTCACCAGCTGGCACCGCACCCCGGACGGGGGCGTCGCGGCGAACGAGCCCGAGGCGGCGGCGTGGTGGTTCCCGGGCAACGACCACCCGCTCGACAAGGCGACCTACGACGTGTCCGTGCTGGTTCCGGACGGCACGCAGGCCATCTCCAACGGCACGCTCCAGTCGACGAGTTCACGGCTCGGCTGGACCCGCTGGAACTGGCGGTCCGACAAGCCGCAGGCCACGTACCTCGCCACGCTCGCGGTCGGGAAGTTCGACATCTCGACCGGCACGACCTCGGGCGGCATCCCGGTCCTCAACGCCTACAGCAAGGATCTCGGCGCCCACGCCGGCGCGGCACGGGCCAGCATCGAACGGACCGGGGAGATCGCGGACTGGCTCGCCGGGTACTTCGGGCCGTACCCGTACAACGCGCTCGGCGGGTACGTGCCGAACACGAACACCGGGTACGCGCTGGAGACCCAGACCCGGCCGTTCTACAGCCCGCGGCAGTTCGCGAACGGGTCGAACGTGTCCGTGGTCGTCCACGAGCTGGCCCACCAGTGGTACGGCGACGACGTGTCACTCAAGGGCTGGAAGGACATCTGGATCAACGAGGGGTTCGCGCGGTACGCGCAATGGCTGTGGTCCGAGCACGAGGGCGAGGGCACGGCGCAGGAACTCGCCGACCACGTGTACGCCTCGCATCCGGCCGACGACCCGTTCTGGACGGTGAAGCCCGGGGATCCCGGCCCGGAGAACCAGTTCGACATCGCGGTCTACGACCGTGGCGCGCTGGCCGTGCAGGCGCTGCGCAACGCGATCGGCGACGAGGCGTTCTTCGCGATCCTCAAGGGCTGGCCTTCGCAGTACGCCCACGGCAACGCGTCGGTCTCCGACTTCCGGCGCTACGCCGAGGAGGTGTCCGGCAAGCCCCTGGCGGCGCTGTTCGACACGTGGCTGTACCAGCCGTCGAGGCCGGGGGTGCCGGCGGCTCGGGCCGCGGCGGTCGCGAAGGGGCCGGGGGCTGTCCCGCAGCCGAGGTCGTGGAAGAGGATCGCGGCGACCAACGGGGTGCACGAGCGCACGGAGCGCGAGAACGCCGGGCACGTGCACTGACGCGCCCGGCCCGCACCGCGGTCTGCGGTGGGCCCATGCGCCTCGGCGTGTGGGCCCCGCCCGGGCGCGAGGGCCGGCTGGTGACGGAGCCGGAGGTGCGGAACGTGGCGATCACCGGGGCACCGTCCGTGCTCGGCCTGCGCCCGTCCGGCGTCGGGGACCTGCCGGCTGCCCTGCCCCGGGACTGCCTTTGTGCGGGCGTTCGACAGGGACGGCCAGGACTGGGAACGGGCCGGTCAGTCCCCGTGGTCGTACACCGTCACCTGTATCCCGCGCCGTATCAGGCACTGCTCGACCAGCGGTTCGACCCGGGACCACCTGCCGCCGGCGAGACCGCAGCCGATGCGGGGCATGTGGACGGTCGCGCCCAGTTCACCGGCCCTCTCGGCCAGGGTCTTCAGCGCCGTTTCGATCGCCTCGTAGCGGACGGGGACGCCCTTGCTGCCGGTCCTGGTGCCGCGCTGGCCGATCATGTTGGCCACCCACACATACGGCTCGACCTGGACGAACTGCACCGCGCCGAGCCCGAAGTCGTTGGCCGCGCGGCCTCGGTGCCAGGCCCGGTACGCCGCCTCGGGCTCGGGCCAGCGGCGCGACAGCGCCAGGACGAAGCCCTTGCCCCAGCCTCCGAGATCGTTGCAGACGTGGGCGATGACCTTGACGCCCTTCACCGACGGAGCGGTGGCGTCACCCCGGATGTATGTGATCCCCGACATGACGCCACCGTAGGCCCTCCCGCTGACAGTGGCCCTGGCCTGCTACTTCGTGAGCTGCGACAGCACCTGGTCGGCTAGGCGATCGTGGTGATCTCCGTGACCGGGCTGGCGGGGAGGCGGAAGGAGGGGCGGTCGAGCAGGCCCGCCTTGGCGCGGCGGACGAAGACCAGGTGGCAGACCATGATGATCACCCAGGTGCTGCCGAGCGAGGCGACGTTCAGCACGATCTCGAACCCTGACGTACATAAGGTCCGCGCCCTCGGTAGAGGCACAGACCAAGGGGCCGCCTTTCCCGCGCTGCGCGGCTCACGCGATGGCATACGTCACAGAGCGTGATTCCTCGCACGGCCGTCACCTGGGTCACCGGAGGTTTCACAGCACTGGTGAGACAGCGATACTGCTGCACATGACGACCGACACCGAGGAGCCGACCCTCACGATCGACGAACTGGCCGCCCGGGCCGGTGTCACGGTGCGCACGGTCCGCTTCTACGGCACGAAGGGACTGCTGCCCCCGCCGGTGCTCGGTCCGCGGCGCGTGGGGCACTACGGGCGCGGGCATCTGGCCCGGCTGGCGCTGATCGAGGAGTTGCAGCAGCAGGGCATGACGCTGGCGGGCATCGAGCGCTACCTGCGGCAGCTGCCGCCTGACCTGAGCGCGCACGACCTCGCCATCCACCGGGCCGTGGTGGCCTCCTGGGCCCCGGAGAGCGTCGAGACGGTCACCCGGGCGGAGCTGGAGCGGCGGGCCGGAGGACCGCTGGGCGACGAGGACGTCGAGCGGCTCGTCGCGATGGGCGTGGTCCGGCCCGCGGACAACGGGTACGAGGCCGATCTCGGTCTGCTCCGGCTGGGCGCCGGACTGCTGGACGTGCCGCTCTCCCAGGAGGCGATCTTCGCGGCGCGCAAGGTCCTCATCGAACACGCGCGCGCCGCGGCCCGGGAGCTGTCCCAGCTCTTCCGCGGTGAGGTGGCGCAGCGTGACGCGCGGGACGTGCGGTCCCTGTCGGCGCACATGCACCCGCTGGTGGTGCAGGCGCTTCTCACCGCATTTCAGCGGTCCCTGAAGGAAGAGCTGGACGAGTGGCTCACCGGGCCTTCGGGCTCCGGCGGGTCAGGCGCGGGCTGAATCGCTGAACCGCTCTCCTTTCTCCGCCTTCTCCACCAGCAGCGCGGGCGGCGTGAAGCGCTCCCCGTACTGCTCGGCGAGTTCGCGCGCGCGTGCCACGAATCCGGGCAGGCCGCCCTCGTAGCCGTTGATGTACTGGAGCACACCGCCGGTCCAGCCCGGGAAGCCGATACCGAAGATGGAGCCGATGTTGGCGTCGGCGACGGAGGTCAGCACGCCCTCCTCCAGCAGCCGGACGGTGTCCAGCGCCTCGGAGAACAGCATCCGCTCCTGCATGTCGCGGAACGGGATCCGGTGGCCGGGCCTGGTGTAGTGCTCGCGCAGTCCGGGCCAGAGTCCGGTGCGCCTGCCGTCGTCGCCGTAGTCGTAGAAGCCGGCGCCGCCGCCGCGGCCGGTGCGGCCGAACTCGTCGACCATACGGTCGATGACGGCCTCGGCCGGGTGGGCCGTCCAGGTGCCGCCCGCCTCCTCGACCGCCCGCTTCGACTCGGCCCGGATCTTGCGGGGCAGGGTCAGCGTCAGCTCGTCCATCAGGGACAGCACCTTGGCGGGGTAGCCGGCCTGGGCCGCGGCCTGCTCGACCGAGGCGGGCTCGATGCCCTCGCCGACCATGGCGACGCCCTCGTTGATGAAGTGGCCGATGACGCGGGAGGTGAAGAAGCCACGCGAGTCGTTGACGACGATGGGCGTCTTGTTGATCTGCCGCACCAGGTCGAAGGCGCGTGCCAGGGCCTCCTCGCCGGTGCGCTCGCCCTTGATGATCTCGACGAGCGGCATCTTGTCGACGGGCGAGAAGAAGTGCAGGCCGATGAAGTCGCCCTGACGCTCCACGCCGTCGGCGAGGGCGGTGATGGGCAGGGTGGAGGTGTTGGAGCACAGCAGCGCGTCGGGCTCCACGACGTGCTGGATCTCCTGGAACACCTTGTGCTTGAGCGAGGTGTCCTCGAAGACGGCCTCGATGACGGCGTCGCAGCCGGCCAGGTCCTGGACCTCGGCGGTGGCGGTGATACGGGCCAGCAGCGCGTCGGCCTTGTCCTGGGTCGTACGGCCCTTGGCGACGGCCTTGGCGCACAGCTTCTCGGAGTACCCCTTGCCCTTGAGGGCCGCTTCCAGGGACACGTCCTTGAGGACCACGTCGATGCCGGCGCGGGCGCAGGAGTAGGCGATGCCGGCGCCCATCATCCCGGCGCCGAGGACGGCGACCTTGCGGACCTTGCGGGGCTCGATGCCCTGGGGACGGTTGGCACCGGAGTTGACGGCCTGGAGGTCGAAGAAGAACGCCTGGATCATGTTCTTCGAGGTCTGGCCGGCCGCGAGGTCCACGAAGTAGCGGGCCTCGATGACCTGCGCGGTCTCGAAGTCGACCTGGGAGCCCTCGACGGCGGCGGCCAGGATGTTGCGCGGCGCCGGGTAGGGGGCGCCGTTGGTCTGCTTGCGGAGGCTGGCCGGGAAGGCGGGCAGGTTCGCGGCGAACTTGGGGTTGGCCGGCGTGCCGCCCGGGATGCGGTAGCCGGGCTTGTCCCAGGGCTGCTGGCACTCGGGGTTGGCGTCGATGAAGGCGCGGGCCTTTTCGAGGAGTTCCTCCCGGGTGGCGGCCACGTCGTCGACGAGGCCGTTCTCCAGGGCGCGGCGCGGGTTGTACTGGGTGCCCTGCAGGAGGACCTTCAGCAGCGCGTCGGCGATGCCGAGCAGGCGGACGGTGCGGACGACGCCGCCGCCTCCGGGCAGCAGACCGAGGGTGACCTCGGGGCAGCCGATCTTGGAGCCGGGCGCGTCGAGGGCGACGCGGTGGTGGCAGGCCAGGGCGATCTCGTAACCGCCGCCGAGGGCCGCGCCGTTGAGCGCGGCGACGACCGGCTTGCCGAGGGTCTCGATGCGGCGCAGGTTCCGCTTGATGGCCATGCCGCCGTCGAACAGCTCCTGGGCCGTCTCCGGCGTGACGCGGATGAGGTCGCGCAGGTCGCCGCCGGCGAAGAAGGTCTTCTTGGCGGAGGTGATGATGACGCCCCGGATGGAGTCCTTCTCGGCCTCCAGGCGGTCGGTGACGGCGGCGAGCGAGTCGCGGAACGCCTGGTTCATGGTGTTCGCCGACTGGTTCGGGTCGTCGATGACGAGGGTGACGAGGCCTGTGCGGTCCTGTTCCCAGCGGATGGTGGTGGACTCAGTGCTCATGTGGAGGTGCTCCGTGTGATCCGTCGGGAGGGGGTCAGATGCGCTCGACGATCGTGGCGACGCCCATGCCGCCGCCGACGCACAGCGTGGCGAGGCCGTAGCGCTTGTCCTGGCGCTCCAGTTCGTCGACGAGGGTGCCGAGGATCATCGCGCCGGTGGCGCCGAGGGGGTGGCCGAGCGCGATCGCGCCGCCGTTGACGTTGACCTTGTCCAGGGACAGGCCCATGTCCTTGACGAAGCGCAGCACGACCGCCGCGAACGCCTCGTTGATCTCGACGAGGTCGATGTCGTCGATGGTGAGTCCGGCCTTGGCGAGGGCCTTGCGGGTGGCGGGGGCGGGACCGGTGAGCATGATGGTCGGCTCGGAGCCGGACACGGCCGCGGAGACGATCCGCGCGCGGGGCGTGAGGCCGTGGCGCTCGCCGACCTCCTTGGAGCCGATGGCGACGAGGGAGGCGCCGTCGACGATGCCGGAGGAGTTGCCCGCGTGGTGGACGTGGTCGATCTTCTCCACCCAGTGGTACTGCTGGAGCGCCACCGCGTCGAAGCCGCCGAGTTCGCCGATGTCCGCGAAGGACGGCTTCAGCTTCGCGAGGGAGTCGGCGGTGGTGCCGGGGCGCGGGTGCTCGTCGTGGTCGAGGACGACGAGTCCGCCGCGGTCCTTCACGGGGACGACGGACTTCTCGAAGCGGCCCTCCTTCCAGGCGGCGGCGGCCCGCTCCTGGGAGAGGGCGGCGTACTCGTCGACGTCCCGCCGGCTGAAGCCCTCGATGGTGGCGATGAGGTCGGCGCCGATGCCCTGCGGGACGAAGTTGACGTCGAGGTTGGTCATCGGGTCGTTGAACCAGGCGCCGCCGTCGGAGGCCATCGGCACCCGGGACATGGACTCGACACCGCCCGCGAGGACGAGGTCCTCCCAGCCGGAACGCACCTTGGCGGCGGCCAGGTTGACGGCCTCCAGGCCCGAGGCACAGAAGCGGTTCTCCTGCACACCGGCCACCGTGTCGGGCAGTCCGGCGGCGATGGCGGCGGTCCGGGCGATGTCGGAGCCCTGGTCGCCGACCGGGCTGACGACGCCGAGCACGATGTCGTCGACGGCGGCCGGGTCGAGTCCGGGGAAACGGGCACGGATCTCGTGGATGAGTCCGACGACCAGGTCGATGGGCTTGGTGCCGTGCAGGGCGCCGTTGGCCTTGCCGCGGCCGCGCGGGGTGCGGATCGCGTCGTACACGTACGCTTCGGTGCTCACGAGGAGGCCTTTCACTGAGGGTTGCGGAGCGCTGGGAGGAGCCCGGGGACGTCCCAGTCCCGGGCGACGTCCGCCGTGTCGGCGCCCGGCCGGGCCGGGCCGGTGCGGACGGAGGTCGGGGTCGCGGAGAAGCGGGGGGCCGGGGCGGGCTGGGTGATGCCGCCGTGGTCGGTGAAGGTGCCGCGGGCGGCCAGGTGCGGGTGGTGCGGGGCCTCGCGCAGTGACAGCACGGGTGCCACGCAGGCGTCGGAGCCGTCGAAGACGGCTGTCCACTCGTCCCTCGTGCGGGTCTTGAAGCAGGTGGTGACCTGCTCGCGCAGGTCACCCCACCGGGCCACGTCCTTGCGGGCCCCGGCCTGGCCCTCGATGCCGAGGAGGGCGAGGAACTCCGCGTAGAACTGCGGTTCCAGGGCGCCGACGGCCATGTACCGGCCGTCGGCGGTCTCGTACGTCCCGTAGTAGGGGCAGCCGCCGTCCATGAGGTTGGCGCCGCGGCGGTCCTGCCAGCCGCCGGCGGCGAGCATGCCGTGGATCATCGTGGCGAGATGGGCGGTGCCGTCGACGATGGCGGCGTCCACGACCTGGCCGGTGCCGGTCGCGCGGGCGTGCTGGAGGGCGGCGAGGACGCCGACGACGAGGTAGAGGGAGCCGCCCGCGTAGTCGCCGAGCAGGTTGACCGGAACCACGGGTGGCTCGTCCGGGCGGCCGATCATGCCGAGGGTGCCGGTGGGGGCGATGTACGCGATGTCGTGCCCGGCGCGCTGGGCGAGCGGGCCGTCCTGGCCCCAGCCGGTCATCCGGCCGTAGACGAGACGCGGGTTGCGGGCGTGGCAGGGCTCGGGGCCCACGCCGAGGCGCTCGGCGACGCCGGGGCGGTTGCCCTCGACCAGGATGTCGGCGCGGGCCGCGAGGCCGAGCACCTGGTCCGGCCCGTCGGGGGCCTTCAGGTCGACGACCACGGAGCGCTTGTTGCGGTTGGTGACGTCGTAGGCGGGGTCGATCGCGAGTCCGGAGCCGCCCGGGCGGTCCACGCGCACGACGTCGGCCCCGAGGTCGGCCAGGAGCATGGCGGCGAACGGGCCGGGCCCGATGCCCGCCAGCTCGACGACACGCACGCCGGTGAGCGGGCCGTGTCCTGGCGTCCTTGCCGTGGTCATCCAGCCCCCAGTGCTGTGACACAACTGATGTAACACCAGTGATGCTAAGAACGTGTTGCACTCGGCACAAGCCCTGAACGAGCAAGCGCTTAGCAATCTGCCGGACGAGGTCAGCCCCCGTCCAGCTCGACTGTCAGCCGCTTCGGCGCGATCGCCCGGTAGCTCTCCTCGACCCAGTCGCAGAGCACCTCCGCGGCCGGGGCGCCCTGCCGCTCCAGGGGGATGCTCACCCAGCCCGCCCTGCCCAGGCCGTATCCGGCGGGCTCGGCGCCGGGGCAGGCCAGCGCGTGCGCGTGCGCCGTCTCGTCCTTGAGCTTCACCGTCACCCCCAGGGGGTAACTGCCGTCCTGGACGCCGAGGAAGACGAACACCTTCTTGTTGACCTTCGCGACGGACTCGCCCCAGGGGAACTCCTCGACGGCATCCGGCAGCCCCAGCGCGAACGCACGGGCTTTCTCCCACTTCTTCAGGGCATTCCTGGGCACGGCCATCGTCGTCCTCCGGGCTCGTCGTCGGGCTCCGTACTCCTCACGCTAGCCTCGGCCACCGACAGCGGCACGGGCTGCACGACCGAGGGGTGTCATGAGCAGGCAAAGCAGGACGGACCGTCCGTACGACATCGTGCTCTTCGGAGCCACCAGTTTCGCCGGGGCGCTCACCACGGAGTACCTGGCCGCGCACGCGCCCGAGGGGCTGCGCTGGGCGATCGCGGGCCGCAACGCCGGGAAGCTGGAGCGGCTGCGGGAACGCCTGCCCGCCGGCGCCGAGGTGGGCGTGGAGCGGGCGGACGTCTCCGACCCGGCCTCGCTGCGCCACCTCGCCGGGCAGGCGCGCGTGGTGGCCACGACCGTCGGCCCGTACGTGACGTACGGCGAGGAACTCGTCGCCGCCTGCGCGGACGCCGGGACCGACTACCTGGACCTCTGCGGCGAGCCGGAGTTCGTGGACCTGATGTACGTCCGTCACGACGCCCGCGCGCGGGAGACCGGGGCGCGGCTGGTGCACGCCGCCGGGTTCGACTCGATCCCGCACGACCTGGGCGTGTACTTCACCGTGCAGCAGCTGCCCGAGGACGTGCCGCTGAGCGTCGAGGGCTTCGTGACCGCCGACGCGGCCTTCTCCGGCGGGACCTTCGCCTCCGCGCTCAACCAGTTCGCGCGGCAGCGGGAGATGGCGGCGGCCGTGCGGGACCGGCGGCGGCACGAGCCGCGGCAGGTGGGCCGGCGGGCGTCGGCGCCGCTCGGCGCGCCGCGGTTCGCCAAGGAGGTCGGCGCGTGGGCGCTGCCGATGCCGACCATCGACCCGCAGATCGTGCGGCGCTCGGCGTCGGCCCTCGACCGGTACGGGCCCGACTTCCGCTACCGGCAGTACGCGGCCGTCCGGCATCTGCCGGTCGCCGTGGGCGGGGTCGCTGCGGTCGGCGCGCTGGTCGCGGCGGCCCAGGTGCCGCCCGCGCGGCGCTGGTTGTCGGACCGGCTCAAGCCCGGGGACGGGCCGAGCCCTCAGAAGCGGGCGAAGAGCTGGTTCTCCGTGCGCTTCGTGGGTGAAGGCGGCGGCAAGCGGGTGTACACGGAGGTCTCGGGCGGCGATCCCGGCTACGACGAGACGGCCAAGATGTTCGCCGAGTCGGCGCTGTCCCTGGCCCTCGACGACCTTCCGGAGACGGCGGGCCAGGTCACCACAGCGGTGGCGATGGGCAACAAGCTGATCGACCGGCTGCGCGCGGCGGGCATCCGCTTCCGCGTCGCGTCGGCCCGCTGACGGTCCTACAGCGGCCACTCGGCGATGGTGTAGATCATCCCGGCGATCCAGCCGAGCCCCGCGAGCACGGCGAGGATCAGCCCTATGGTGACGGCCCGCTCGACGGACTGGGTCGGGCCGGCGACAGGCTTGGGGGCGCGGTGCGTCGTCATGCGCCCCAGCCTGCCGACCCGGGGGGCGGCCGGCATCCGTACGGGTACTCAGGACCCGTACTCAGACCGTGCCGTCGCCGGGCGGCCCGTCAGGCCGGGGAGGTCTCCCGGAGGGCCCGGCGGCACAGCGCGTCCGCTCTGCGGGTGGTCTCGGGAAGGCGGTAGCCGGGGGTGAGCGCGAGGGTGTGCGCGCAGGCGTTGTCCAGCGTCACCCGGTGGCCGACCGAGACGAAGACCGGCTTGACGGCGTCCCGGGTGCGCAGGGCCCGGCCGACCTCCTCGGAGCCGGCGAGCAGCGGGGAGGTGCTGCCGCGCGGGATGTCCGGGTCGTCGTGGGTGAAGGTGAACGGGTTCTTCGCGACGCCGATCGTGGGCAGGCCGGTCAGGACGCCGAGGTGGCTGGCGAGGCCGAAGCGGCGGGGGTGGGCGAGGCCGTAGCCGTCGCAGACGACCAGGCCGGGAGCGCAGGGCAGGGCCGCGAGGGCGGCGAGGACCGTGGGGATCTCGCGGAAGGCGAGCAGCCCGGGCACGTAGGGGAAGGAGACCCGGCCCACGGCCGTGGCCTCGGCGACGACGTCGAGACGCGACGCGTCCAGCACGACGGCTGCCGCCGCGACGACGTCCCGTTCGTCGTCGTACGCGACGTCGACCCCCGTCACCCGGCCTGTTCCGGGCGGCGGTCCGGGTTCGCCGAGGATCACGCGTGCGCGTAGTTCGTCCTGGACGGCGCGGGCCTGTTCCTCGGTCGTGGGCCAGTCTTCGGGGATGCGTACGGTCGTCATGGTGGCCCTGAGCCTACGGGCCGCGCGAAGGCCGGCGGGACCAGGGAGTCCGGCCGGCCTCGGGAGGCGTGTGCCTCACTTGCCCAGTGCGCGCTGCAACTGGCTCTTGTTCATGCTGGAACGGCCCTCGACGCCCTTGCGCCTCGCCTCCTGGTACAGCTGGTCATAGGTGGGCCCCTGGGAGCCCTGCCCGGACCGCTGACCGCCCCGCCTGCCGGAGGACATGTCCTGGGTGGAGGTGCGGCTGGCGGTCTTCGACTCGCCGGAGCGGGCGCGTTCCTTGTTCACCGTCCGCGCGGCGATCTCCTTGGCGCGGCCGGTGCTCTCGCCCCGGTCCTTCGCGCTCTCCTTGATGTGCTCGTACTGACGCTCCCGCTTGGAGCTCGAACCGCGTGGCATTCCCGCTCACTTCCTTTCACGATCAGTGAACGAGTACCCACACTGCCGACGATCAGGGTATGCCGCATGCTCAGTGCTCCAGACGGGCAACCCGGCCCTTCTCGCCGGCGGCCCAGCATCCGTGGTCCGGGGTGCAGTCGACGGTGTCGTAGGAGCCCGTGCCGACGGTCCGCCAGGTCCGGCCGGCGTCCGTGGTGAGGTCGGTGCCGGTGGGGCCGACGGCCAGGGCGGCGGTGCGGCTGTGCGGGAGCCAGGCGACGCCGGAGCGGTAGGCGGGGGGCGGGGTGGAGGTGGGGCGCCAGGTGCGGCCGCCGTCGGAGGTGTGTGCGGCCGCCCGCGGTGCGGGCTGGTCCGGGCGGAAGTCGCCGCCGACGGCGAGGCCGTGGGCGCGGTCGCGGAAGGCGAGCGCGAAGACGCCGCGGGCCGGGTCGCCCGCCGGGAGGGGCGTGTCGGTGGCCGTCCAGGTGCGTCCCCGGTCGGCGGAGTGCAGCACACGCGCGCGTGCCGCCCCGCCGGTGGCGAGCCATACGTCCTTCGGGCCGGACGTCACCAGGCACTGGCCGCTCGCCGCGAATCCGGCCTCGCCTTCCTGCGCGGCCGGCATGCCCCGGTCCGGCAGCACCCTCCAGGTACGCCCGCCGTCGCCGGTCGCCAGGATGCGGAACCTGCCGTCCACCGGATCACTCATCGCGAGGCCGTGGCGGTCGTCGAAGAAGGCGAGGCAGTCGTAGAAGGCCTTGTGGTCGGTGTTGCGGAAGGACTCGGTCCAGGTCGCCCCGCTGTCGTCGGTGCGGTAGACCCGGGACGCCTCGCCCTCACCGATGGCCAGGACCACGGCCCGGCGCGCGTCGAAGGCCTCGACGTCCCGGAACTGCAACTCCCCCGCGCCCGGCGGCGAGACGTTGCGCCAGGCCGCCCCGCCGTCGGTGGTGCGCAGGACGGTGCCGCCGGTCCCGGCGACCCAGGCGGTGTTCCGGCTGACGGCGGCCAGGCCCCGGAACCGTGCCTCCGGGGTGCCGGTGTCCTTGAGTTCCCAGTGCGGCACCCGGCGCTCCGGCTCGTGCGCCTGTGCCGGTACGGCGGTCAGGGCTGCCAGTGCCGCCGCGCAGGCCGCCATCGCGGTCGCCCTGCTGCGTGTTCGTCCCGTCCGTCGCGTGCTCCCCATGCGCCTCATGGCGGGGGAAGCTAGCCCACCCCCCGGGTGCCGTCCAGATGGCATCACGGGTGCTCCACGTGGTGCGGCGGGCGCCACAAGTGCCCTTGGAGTCACACGAGGAGAGTCACGTCACTCTGGTGCATGAACGCGGTGACAGAGGTCACTCGCCATTCGTGTGCACGGATTGGCTGATTCCGTCGTCTCTTCCCATGCCCGGCCTCATCCGCCCGGAAGTGTCCGTCCAGCCGCCACAAGGGAGCAAGGCGTTGTCCATCGTCATCGAGCAGCCCGTGGAGGCCCGCCTCGTCGCCGCCGCGCCGCGTATGCCGAGCATTCCCGCGACGCTGCACTACGACCGGCGTGATCCTTTCGCCGTCCGCATGTCCTTCCCCGCTCCGGCCACGCTGGAGGGTGTCGAGGTGTGCTGGACCTTCTCCCGCGAGCTGCTCGCCGCGGGCCAGCAGAACGCCGAGGGGCACGGCGACGTGCGCGTGCGGCCCTACGGCTACGACCGCACGGTCCTGGAGTTCCACGCCCCCGAGGGCACCGCCGTGGTCCATGTCCGCTCGAGCGAGATCCGCCGGTTCCTCGATGCCACGAGCGAACTCGTGCCCGTCGGTCTGGAACACCTCCAGCTGGACCTGGACCACGGTCTCGCCGAGCTGATGCGGGACGCGTGCTGAGCCAACGGGCCCGCTCCAGGAGCGCATCGACCTCGTCGTGGCCGAGCGCGTCCGCCGGTGACCCGTAGGTTCCCCGGTCCAGCAGCTCCCGGGCTGCCCGGCGGACCAGGGCGTGGGCGGCCTGGGCGATGCCCGAGCCGACGCTGACGCGGGCGACGCCCAGGGCGGCCAGTTCGGCGACCGGGGGCGCGCCGGGGCCGGCCATGACGCTCAGCGGCCCGTCGACGCCGCCCACGAGTTCCTTCACGGTCCCCGGGTCGACCATCCCGGGGACGAAGATCCCGTCGGCGCCGGCAGCGCGGAGGAGACCGGCCGTGCGAGGCCGTACCGGCACCGGTGGAGCCGGTACGGACGGCGGTGGAGGCGACGGCACACTGCCGCCGGCGGGGCCCCGGCCGAGCGAGGCCGCGTCGTCGGCGGCGCGGCACGCCCGGCGGGCGTCAGGGCGAGGTCGCCACCGCGGCCCCCGCGGTCACCGCCGTGCTCACCTCGCGCAGGACGCCCCCCAGCCCGGGCGTCGCCGCTGCGGCCCGCCCGGCCAGTTGCCCGGCGCGCTGTCCAGGCGTGCTTTCGCCGCAGAGACCCGCCGCGGCGGCGAGGACGGCCACCGCCGCGTCCCGCTCGGACACCTCCGTGACCGGCAGCGGCCCGCGGAGGATCCGCCGGGTCTCCTCCCGCAGCGCCTCCCCTACGGCCACCCGCTCCAGCGCGTACTCCACGGACGGGAACACACCGAGGACCCGTCTCTTCTCCGCCCGCAGATACCCCTCGGCCACCAGTTGCTCCCGCACCGCGTCGAAGGTCACCCGTGCCCGCAGCGTCACCCACGTACGCCACGGGTGCGGGCACGACTCGCGGACGAGTTCGAGCAGGCCGTCGAGGACCGCGTCACCCGTGGCCGTATCCGGGTCGGCCGGCGTGACGATGCCGCCCTCGTCGATGAGCAGGCCGCGCCGGGCCAGCTCGACGAGGGCACCGGCCCGGACCGGGCCGGGCCGGTGGGCGGTGCCGCCGGCCGCCGGCCGCGCGGCGTCCCAGGCCAGCAGGCAGAGCCGGGCCGGCAGCGAGAGCGGGCCGTACGGCACAGGGGCCTCCTGAGGGCAGGAAGATCACGTTCCACGTTAATCCGTTGACAGGCCCACAGGGCCCTCCTACGGTGTACAGCGTCCTGTTGCCGCCGATTGGAGAAGGACGTTGCTCGTCTGAGGTCCTGAGACACCGCGTCACACCCACTGGTGTGTGCGCTGCGTGCGACCTCGGCGTTCGAGCCGTTCTCCCGGTGCAGGGCTTTCCTCACGTCCGTGACGTGCCCATGGAGCCTCTCCCCCCTGGTCGCAGGTGTCTCGACACGCGTTTGCCCCTGACCGCTTCAAGCAACCGCGAGGCCCCATGTCTGCTTCCATCACCGTCACGTCCCTGTCGTTCTCCTGGCCCGACGGCAGTCCCGTCTTCGAGGGCCTGGACGTGGCGTTCGGCCCGGGCCGGACCGGCCTGGTCGGCGTCAACGGCTCGGGAAAATCAACCCTGTTGAAGCTGATCGCCGGTGAACTCGCACCGGCCGACGGTACCGTCCGCATGGCCGGCGAGGTCGGCTATCTCCCGCAGAACGTCACGCTCGACACCACCCTGCGCATCGACGAGGCCCTCGGTATCGCCGGACAGCGCGCCGCCCTGCACGCCATCGAGGCGGGCGACGTCTCCGAGACGCACTTCGAGACCGTGGGCGACGACTGGGACGTGGAGGAGCGCGCCCTCGCCACCCTCGGAGAACTCGGGCTCGGGCACGTCGAGTTGGACCGCACCGTCGGTGAGGTGTCCGGCGGCGAGTCGGTCCTGCTGCGCCTGGCCGCACTGCTGCTGCGCCGCCCCGACGTGCTGCTGCTGGACGAGCCGACCAACAATCTCGACCTGTACGCCCGCAGGCGGCTGTACACGGCCGTCCAGTCCTGGCCGGGCGTGATGATCGTCGTGAGCCACGACCGTGAACTGCTGGACCTCGTCGACCAGATCGCCGACCTGCGCCGAGTGAATCCTGCGGCGCGTAGCGCCTCGGTCGAGGGTGGTGGTGGGAGACGGGTGGGCGAGATCACCTGGTACGGCGGCAACTACTCCGCCTACGAGGAGGCCCTGGAGATCGAGCAGGAGGCGGCCGAGCGCATGGTGCGCGTCGCCGAGTCCGACTTCCGCAAGCAGAAGCGCGAACTGGCCGACGCCCAGGTCAAACTGGCCCGCCGCAAGCGGTACGGGCAGAAGATGTGGGACCAGAAGCGCGAGCCGAAGATCGTCATGGGTGCGCGCAAGCGCGCGGCACAGGAGTCCGCGGGCAAGCACCGCATCATGCACGAGGAGAAGCTGGCCGAGGCCAGGGAGCGCCTCGACGAGGCGGTGGAGGCCGTACGGGACGACGACGAGATCCGCGTCGAACTGCCGTACACGGCCGTGCCGCCGGGGCGTACCGTCCTCACCCTCCAGGATCTCGGGCTCCGGTACGGTGCCCGGGTGAAGGGCTGCTTCGACCTGCGCGGGCCCGAGCGGGTCGCGCTGATCGGGCGCAACGGCGCGGGCAAGACCACGTTGCTGCGCACGATCACCGGCGAGCTCACCCCGGAGTCGGGCGAGGTGCGGGCGCACGTCCCGCTGCGGTTCCTGCCGCAGCGGCTCGACGTCCTCGACGGGGAGCTTTCCGTCGCCGAGAACGTGGCGCGGTTCGCTCCGGACGCCACCAACAACCGGGTCCGGGCGCGGCTGGCGCGCTTCCTGTTCCGGGGCGCCCGGGCCGACCAGAAGGCGGCGACGCTGTCCGGCGGCGAACGCTTCCGGGCCGCGCTGGCGGCACTGATGCTGGCCGAGCCCGCACCGCAGCTGCTCATGCTGGACGAGCCGACCAACAACCTCGACATGGCGAGCGTCCGGCAGCTCACCTCGGCCCTGGAGTCGTACGAGGGCGCGCTGATCGTGGCCAGCCATGACCTGCCGTTCCTGGAGTCGGTCGGCATCACGCGCTGGCTGCTGCTGGAGGAAGGAGAACTGAAGGAAATCACGCCAGAAGCTGTCGGGTTTTCCTCCTAGCGTCGGGGGCATGACCGACTTCGCGCACGATGCCATCACCCTGACCGGAGCACGCGAGAACAACCTCAAGGACGTCACCCTGCGCATCCCGAAGGGCCGGCTGACGGTGTTCACCGGTGTTTCGGGATCGGGGAAGTCGTCCGTCGTCTTCGACACGATCGCGGTGGAGTCGCAGCGCCAGCTGAACGAGACGTATCCGTGGTTCGTCCGCAACCGGCTGCCCAAGTTCGAGCGGCCGCACGCGGACGGCCTGGAGCACCTCACCCCCGCGATCGTGGTCGACCAGCGGCAGGTCGGCGGCCACTCCCGGTCGACCGTCGGCACCATGACCGACGTCTATTCGGTGATCAGGGTGCTGTTCTCCCGGCACGGCACCCCGAGCGCCGGACCGGCGACGGCGTACTCGTTCAACGACCCGTCGGGGATGTGCCCCGAGTGCGACGGCCTCGGCCGGACGGTACGGCCCGACTGGGACCGCATCCTCGACCCGGGCCGCTCCCTCACGGACGGGGCGATCCGCTTCCCGCCCTTCGCCGCCGGGACCTGGCAGGGGCAGACGTACACGAACAGCGCCGACCTGGACCCGCACAAGCCGGTGGGGCGGTTCACGGCCGCCGAGCGGGAGTTCCTGATGCGCGGCCGGCCCGGCAGCAAGGTCACCGTCAACGGCAGCGGCGGCACCTGGACCACCGAGTACGAGGGGCTGGCCGTCCGCTTCGAGCGGCTGTACCTGAAGCGGGACCTGTCTGCCATGAGCCAGAAGACCCGGGACCTGGTCCGCGCGTTCCTGGTGGAGGGCCCCTGCCCGGACTGCCGTGGAGCGCGTCTGAACGCGGCGGCGCTCGCGACCCGGATCAACGGCCGGTCGATCGCCGACTGCACCCGCATGCAGGTGACGGACCTGATCACCGTACTGAAGGAGATCGGCGATCCGGTGGCCGGACCGATCGCGCGGGCCGCCGTGGCCGCGCTGGAGCGCATCGAGGCGATCGGCCTCGGCTACCTCAGCCTCGACCGGGAGACGGCCACGCTCAGCGGCGGGGAGGGGCAGCGGCTGAAGACGGTGCGGCACCTCGGCTCCAGCCTGACCGGCATGACGTACATCTTCGACGAGCCGAGCGTCGGCCTGCACCCGCGGGACGTGGGCCGCCTCGGCGACCTGCTGCTGCGGCTGCGCGACAAGGGAAACACCGTGCTGGTGGTCGAGCACGACCCGGACGTCATCGCGCTGGCCGACCACGTCGTCGACATGGGGCCGGGCGCGGGTGCCGGGGGCGGCACGGTGGTGTTCGAGGGGACGCCGCGGGAACTGGCCGTGTCCGGCACGCTCACCGGGCACTGCCTGCGCACCCGTACGGCGGTCAAGGACGAGGTGCGGGAACCCACCGGCGAGCTGTGGGTCAAGGGCGCCGACCGGCACAACCTGCGGGACGTGACCGTACGGTTCCCGGCCGGTGTGCTCACGGCTGTGACCGGGGTCGCCGGGTCCGGGAAGAGCACCCTGGCCGGGGAGTTCACGGCAGCGCACGCCGAGGCCGTGGTCGTCGACCAGTCGTCGATCGGCATCTCGGGCCGCTCCACCCCGGCGACCTACCTCGGGATCATGGACACCGTGCGGAAGATCTTCGCCCGCGAGACGGGAGCCGAACCGGGGTACTTCAGCTTCAACTCCAGCGGGGCCTGCGGCACCTGCGAGGGCCGGGGCATCATCTACGCCGACCTCGCCTTCATGGACCCGGTGACGACGACCTGCCACGACTGCGAGGGGCGGCGCTTCAAGGAGGACGTGCTGCGGCTGACCGTGCGGGGCCGTTCCGTCGCGGACGTCCTGGAGATGACGGCCGAGCAGGCTCTCGGCTTCTTCGAGGACAAGGGCGTACGGCGCCGGCTGCACGCCCTGCGCGACGTCGGGCTGACCTACCTGACGCTCGGCCAGCCCCTCTCCACGCTCTCCGGGGGCGAGCGGCAGCGCATCAAGCTGGCCACACGGCTGCACCGGACGGGCGTGGTCTACGTGCTCGACGAACCGACGACCGGCCTACACATGGCGGACGTGGAGATCCTCGTCGCCCTGCTGGACCGGCTGGTCGACGCGGGCAACACGGTCGTCGTCGTGGAGCACAACCTCGACGTGGTCGCCCGGGCCGACTGGGTGATCGACCTCGGCCCGGACGGCGGCCGGGACGGAGGCGAGGTCGTCTTCGAGGGGACGCCCCGGCAACTCCTGGCGGTGCAGGGTTCGTTCACCGGCGAACATCTGCGGCGGGCGGCGCGGCAACGACCGTGAGCCGGGGGGTGTGCCGACGTCGAAGCGCGATCCACTCGCCGAACCTCAAGGCGTGGCTCGCCGCCGGACCTGTGCGCCCCGGGGTGCCCGCGCGCATGCGTCCCGGTGGTCCGGCGGCCGACCGGCGCCCCCGGCTGCCGGTGGAGGCGTCGCCCCGGCAGCCGACCGCGCATTACGTGGGCTCCCGTCCGTCAAGGCACCCCGGGCATCCCAGCACCTCCATCCCCTCAGCCCTCTCCATCCCCTTCATCCCCTGGTCCCTCCCCAGGGCTGTCGTCTCCCCCGTTCGCCCTGCATGATGGTCGGCCGACGCCCGATGGGTTCCGGTCGATCCCGGAGACTCTGTCGGTGCGGTCCCGACACGTCCCATCCGATACGGAGTCATGCTCGTGCCCAGCAAGAAGGCCCTCGTCCGCCGCCCCGGCCCGCGTCTCGCCGAAGGGCTGGTGACGCACATCGAACGGGAGGAGGTCGACGCCGACCTCGCTGCCGAGCAGTGGGAGGCGTACGTGGAGGCCCTGCGCACGCACGGCTGGGAGACCATCGAGGTGGACCCGGCCGACGACTGCCCGGACTCGGTGTTCGTCGAGGACACGGTCGTGATGTACAAGAACGTGGCCTTGATCGCCCGCCCGGGCGCCGAGTCCCGGCGGGACGAGACCGCAGGCATCGAGGAGGCCGTGGCCGGTCTGGGCTGCTCGGTGAACTGGATCTGGGAGCCGGGCACGCTGGAGGGCGGAGACGTCCTGAAGATCGGCGACACCGTCTACGTGGGACGGGGCGGGCGCACCAACGCCGCCGGCGTCCAGCAGCTGCGCGCCGCGCTCGAGCCGCTCGGCGCGCGGGTCGTCGCCGTACCGGTGAGCAAGGTGCTGCACCTGAAGTCGGCGGTCACGGCGCTGCCGGACGGTACGGTCATCGGGCACATCCCGAAGATGGACACGCCGTCGCTGTTCGCGCGCTTCCTGCCGGTCCCGGAGGAGTCCGGGTCACATGTCGTCCTGCTCGGCGGCGACAAGCTGCTGATGGCGGCGAGCGCGCCGAAGACCGCGGAGCTGTTCGCCGACCTCGGGTACGAACCGGTCGTCGTGGACATCAGCGAGTTCGAGAAGCTCGAGGGATGTGTGACGTGCCTCTCGGTACGGCTGCGGGAGCTGTACGTCTGACCGGACGCGCCCACCCCCGTCCGCTCCCTCGACCTGCGGGGTCCGGGGAGCTGACACGCGTACGAGCGACCCCGCTGATCAGTGACCTTTACAGCACCCTTGACCTACGGCATCGTAACCTACGGATACGTAGCCTACGATGCCGTAGGTTTACCGCACATTGCTCGTACGCTTGTCCCCCTGGAGAGTCCATGACGATCACCACTCCCCACCTCGGCAGCCCGGCCGGCGCCTGGACCGACGCTCAGCTGCTGTACGCGCTGGAGGAAGTGGTCGAGAAGGAACTCAACCGGCATCTGAACGTCGCCAAGGACTGGATGCCGCACGAGTACGTGCCGTGGAGCGACGGCCGTAACTTCCCCGGCGTCTTCGAGGACGGCGAGGCCTGGGAGAAGGAGCAGTCCAAGGTCACCGAGATCGGCCGCATCGCGCTCGTCGTCAACCTTCTGACCGAGGACAATCTGCCCAGCTACCACCACGAGATCGCCTCGCTGTTCGGCCGCGACGGCGCCTGGGGCACCTGGGTGCACCGCTGGACCGCGGAGGAGGGCCGGCACGGCATCGTGATGCGCGACTACCTGCTCACCTCGCGCGCGGTGGACCCGGACAAGCTGGAGGAGTTCCGGATGTCCCACATGAGTGAGGGCTTCGAGTCGGACAACCGGCACTCGATGCTGCACTCGGTCGCCTACGTGGCCTTCCAGGAGCTCGCGACCCGCGTCTCGCACCGCAATACCGGCCACCAGTCCGGGGACCCGGTCTGCGACCGCATGCTGGCGCGCATCGCCACGGACGAGAACCTCCACATGGTCTTCTACCGGAACCTGCTGAAGGCGGCCTTCGAGCTGGCGCCCGACCTGACGATGCAGGCGGTGCGCGACGTCATCGTGAACTTCCGGATGCCCGGCCACGGCATGCCCGGCTTCGAGCGGGCCGCCGCGCAGATGGCGATCGGCGAGATCTACAACATGCGCATCCACCACGACGACGTGCTCCAGCCCGTGCTGCGCTTCCTGAAGATCATGGAGATCGACGGCCTCGGCCCCGAGGGCCGCAAGGCGCAGGAGGAGCTGGGTCTGTACATGGGCGGGCTGGACTCCGAGGCGTCGAAGTTCGACGAGAAGCTGGCCGCCCGCAAGGCCCGCATGGCGGCCCGCGCGGGCGCCTGACGGGAACCCGGGCCTCCCCCACGGCCTCCAAGCCCCGACCGCCACGCGCGGCCGGGGCCTCACGCGCTCCCCCCGGTTCCCGCCGGGCCGTCCCCGCCTGGAGGCCGTCACCGTGCGGCTACCGCGACACCCGCCGCAGCTCCAGCCGCTCCTTCTCCGACAGACCGCCCCAGACACCGAAGCGCTCGTCTTTGTCCATGGCGTACTCCAGGCACGCCGCGCGGATCGGACACATACCGCAGATCCGCTTCGCCTCCCGCACCGAACTGCCGGGCTCGGGAAAGAAGAAGTCCGCCCCGGTCTGCGCGCACAACGCTTCCTGCTGCCAGGCGAGTTCGGGCGACGTCATCGTGTGGATGTGCATGGCGAGAAGCGTCACCGCCGGTGAAAAACGTTCGATCAACGCCGGATCAACACGGCGTTCACGCACCCCGGCCCGCCTCGATGGTGACCCGCCGCACGGGCCGGCGCACGGCGGCGCGCGGGACAAGAGAAATGGCCCGGGGGAAGACGATGAGCCCCTCGACGAGAAAATTCATCCGCTTGGGTGAATCACATCCCGCACGCCCCGGCCCGGGCGGCTCCGGCCACGGTCCACGTCCCAGAACCCTCGCCGTCCGCCGCGCCTTGGCCGACCGGGATCCGCGCAAGTCGGCATCACTTCACGCATACGGATGAACGTGGCAGAAGTCGCGGACCCTCACAGGCCACCCCATTCTGATTGAGGTGTTGGGAAGCGGGCCGCCCGCCTTTCCGACAGCACCGTCTCGTGGTGCCTCCGAAGAGCCGCTCGTCCGGAAGCCGGACCCCCCGTGACCGGGGTCCCGCACGAAGGGAGAGTCGATGACGACCTCACTCAGCAGGAAGACCGCCACCGCCGCCGCCAGTGCCTGCGTGCTGTCCCTCGCATGGGCCGTACCCGCCTTCGCGGACGGGGGGCCCAGGGGAGCGGCAAGGCGTCCGTCTCCGTCTTTCACGGCGTCCCTGGCCTCACCGTCGACGTGTACGCCAACGGGAAGGAACTGATTCCCGACTTCAAGCCCGGCACCCTGACCGAACCCCAGTCCCTGGATCCGGGCACCTACGACATAGAGGTCTTCCCCGACGGCAAGGGCCCCGACGGCGACCCCGCCATCCAGAAGAGCGTCGATGTCCCGGCCGGGGCGAACGCCACGCTCGCCGCACACCTCGACGCGCAGGGCAACCCCACCCTCACCGCGTTCGTCAACGACACCTCCAAGGTCCCGGCCGGTCAGTCGCGGCTGACCGTCCGTCATGTGGCCGCGGCACCCGCCGTGGACGTCCGCGCGGGCGGCAAGCCGATCATCGAAGGCCTGACCAACCCGAACGAGAAGTCCCTGGTGGTGCCCGCCGGCAAGGTGAGCGCCGATGTGGTCCTGGCCGACACCGACACCGTGGCCATAGGCCCCGCCGACCTCGACCTCACCGAGGGCACCGGCACGATCGTCTACGCATGGGGCAGCGCCGAGGACAAGAACCTCGCACTGAAGACGCAGACCATCAGCGGCATGGACTCGGCGCCGCGCGGGGTGAAGGGCGGTGAGAGCGGCGCCATGGCCGCCGCCAACGAGTCCGCCACCGGCTGGCTCGCCTGGGGCACCGCCGGTGCCGTCGCGGTCGCCGGTCTGCTGGCCGCGCGCCGCCGGTACGCCCGGAGCCACTGACGGTCATGTGGCCCTCCCCCCAGGGCGGTCGGAGATCCGCGGCAGCCGCCGTGATCGCCGCCGCCCTGGCCGTGCTGCCGGTCTGCGCGCTGTGGCCGTCCGGAGCACCGGCGCCGTCCGGCTTCGGTGACCGGCCACGGGCCCACGAGCGTGCGGCTGGGTCATCCACCGCGAGCCGTGTCGGGCCGGGCGCTGCGGAGAACGCCCCCGGCCCGGCACCCGAGCCGACCGCGCTGCGCGTCCCACGGGTGGCTCTGGAAGCCCCGGTCCAGGGCGTCGGCGTCGAGGACGACGGCACGGTGGAGGTCCCCGGCGACGCCGGGCGGGCCGGCTGGTACCGCTACGGTCCCGCGCCGGGCGGCTCCGCCGGATCCGCCGTCCTCGTCGGCCACGTGGACGACCGCACCGGCGCCCTGGGTGCCTTCGCCAAGCTGTACGAGGTCCGCAAGGGCGACGACGTCCTCGTCGCCCGCAGGGACGCGCCCCCCGTGCAGTACCGGGTGACGGCCCGCGAGGTGGTCGGCAAGGACAGCCTCCCCGACGAGGTGTTCCGGCGCCACGGACGGCCGGTGCTGACCCTGGTCACCTGCGCGCCGCCGTACGACCGCGCCCGCGGCGGCTACCAGCGGAACCTGCTGGTGTACGCCGATCCCGCCCGGGAGCGCCGGTGAGGGCTCGCCCGATGAGGCTCTAAGCGGACGCCCGCCGCACCAGCGTCGTCGGCAGTACCACGCTCGACGGGGTCGCCCCCACGCCCTCCCGCGAGGCGTCCCGGTCGAGGCCGCGCAGCAGCAGGCGGGCCATCAGGCGGCCCATTTCCTCGATGTCCTGACGGACCGTCGTGAGCGGCGGGTCGGTCTGTTCCGCGACGGGCCGCATGTCGTCGAAGCCGATCACGGCCACGTCGTCGGGGACGCGGCGGCCGGACTCGCGCAGGACGCGCAGCGCACCGGAGGCCATGAGGTCGTTGGCGGCGAACACCGCGTCCACGTCCGGGCAGCGGTCGAGGAGTTCGCGCATCGCCCGCTCACCGCCGGCCGGGGTGAAGTCGGCCTCGGCGATCAGCCGCGGATCGGCGTCCACCATGACGTCCCGGTAGCCGTCGAGGCGGTCCGCGGCGGAGGTCTGGTCGAGGGGGCCGGTGATGTGCGCGATCCGGGTGCGGCCGAGTCCGGCCAGGTGGCGGACCGCGTCACGGGCACCGCCGCGGTTGTCGCTGTCGACGTAGACGACCGCGCGCCGGTCGCCGCTCCAGCCGGGCCGGCCGCCGAAGACGGTGGGGACACCGGCCCGCTGGATCAGCTCCGGCAGCGGGTCGTCGAGGTGCAGGGAGAAGACGAGGGCCCCGTCGACATGCCCGCCGGCGAGGTACCGGCCGACCCGGGCGTGGTCGTCCCGGCCCTCCGTGAGCAGCAGCACGAGCTGGTTGTCGTGGGCGGTGAGCTCCTTGCTGATGCCGCGCAGCTGGAGCGCGAAGAACGGGTCGGCGAAGACCCGGGTCTCCGGTTCGGCGACGACGACCGCGACCGCGTCGTGCCGCCGGGTCACCAGCGAGCGGGCGGCCTGGTTGGGCACGTACCCGAGCTCGTCCACGGCCTTGCGGACCCGCTCCACGAGGATGTCCCGCACTCCGTCCCCGCCGTTGACGACGCGGGACACGGTGGCCCGCGAGACCCCGGCCCGGGCGGCCACGGCCTCCAGGGTGGGACGCGGCGCTGTGTCGGTCACTTCGGGGCTCCTCACCTGCGGCTGCGGATCAGGATAGCCCGGGGCGCAGCGTGGTGAGAGCGCTCTCTCGTGCCTGGGCGAGCGTCCGCCCGTCAGTGCTCGTGGCCGCCGTCCGGCGGCTCCTGCCCGTGCTCGTGCGGGTCGTACCCCGGAATGGTCCCGTCCGGCTTCTTCACCAGGAACAGTCCGACCATCCCCATGTCGGAGTGGCTCTGGACGTGGCAGTGGTACATCCAGGCGCCGGCGCCGACCCCCTCCCCCGCGATCACCTGGAAGCCGAAGGAGTCGGCCGGGCCCGTGATCTTGTTGTCGATGACCTGGCTGGGGTCGTCGGGGCCGGTCAGCATGCCGGTGCGGTTGTCCGCCCAGCGGTGACCGTGCAGGTGGAAGGTGTGGTAGAACTCGCCGTGCGTGATCACGATGAACTCGACACGATCCCCCACCGTGGCCTCGAAGTGGGGCCCGGAGTGCGGCGGCCTGTTGTTGATGCGCATGTCGTTGAAGACGACCGTGTGCGTCCGGTCCGGCAGGACGTCGCCCTTGCGGCGGACGACGACCGGGCCGTAGAGGCCCTTCTGGAGCCCCTGCGTCCCGTGCTCCGTGCCGACGACGTGGTCGTGGTAGTGCCAGTAGCCCGCGCTTCCCGAACGCCAGGTGCCGTCCTTGCGACGGCCGGGGGCGTGGGTGCGCCAGGTGTAGGTGCGGGTGCCGCCGGGCTCGACATGACTGCGGTTCAGTTTCGTGCCGTCGCTGGTGATTTCGTAGTCCAGGCCGTGGACGTGCAGGGACACCGCCACGTCCATGGTGTTCTCGAACTCGACGTGCAGGGTGTCGCCCTCGTCGAGTTCGATCAGGGGGCCCGGGATGCTCGCCTTGCCCTTCTCCAGGCCGTAGCCCATCTGTCCGTCGGCCAGCTTCTCGGCGTACATCTTGATGCGCTTCACCTCGCCCCCGGCGGGCGCCGCCTTCGCCGGTCCGGCGGCGCTCACGGCCTCCGGCGCCACGGACAACGACGTCGCCACGGCCGCACCGCCCAGCAGGACCCGCCGGTTGAAGCTGCGTCTGTCCATGCGGAACTCCCCACTCTGGTAAGGCTTTTACGGAGACGTACCTGTGATGAGCCGGTGCGACGGTACCGGCCGCGCTCCCGTTTATCCACACTCAAGACAAAGTTGGGGCCATCCCGGTCATAGGTATTGGCGGGGCACGCAAAGGGGTTTAGCTTCCTTGGCGGTGTTGCCGTGGCCGAGGAGGTGCCCATGCACTTACGAGGGTTGAGCAAGAGAAGACGCGTCTGGGCGGCGTCCGTCGCCGCCGGGGCCGTGACCGCCGGGCTGCTGTCGGGCCCCGCCGCGAGCGCGCGCCCCTACCCCGAACCCCCGCTGACAACGATGTCGATCAAGTCGCCGCCGGGCGGCGCGAACGTACGGGTGCTGATCTTCCACGGTTCCGCGGCAGCCGGGGAGGAGTCACCGGTCGTGAACGCCGGGATCGAGGCCATCGAGGACATCGGCCTCTCGGGTCCGGCGAACCGCCGCTTCAAGGTGCAAGCCACCGATGACGCATCGGTGTTCACCGACGAGCCGAGGCTCGGCCGCTTCAACGCGATCGTGTTCCTGACCGGCGGGGGCGATGTCCTCGACGCGGAGCAGGAGGCGGGCCTGGAGGCCTACATGGAGGCCGGCGGCGGGTTCGTCGGCCTTCATGACGCGGCGCGCGCGGAGCCGTACTCGGACTGGTTCACCGGGCTGGTCGGTGCCCGTCCGGCCACGTCGAGCCCGACGGCCGTGCAGCGGGCGACCGTCGAGGTCGGCGACCGCGGGCATCCGGCCACCAGGAATCTGCCGGTGCAGTGGAAGCGCCCGGACCGGTGGCTGAACTGGGTGAAGAACCCGTCGGGCGACGTGCACACGGTGGCCCGGGTGCGCGAGTCGACGTACCAGCCGGGCACGGGTGCCAACGGCTGGGACCATCCGGTCAGCTGGTGCCGGGACTACGACGGCGGACGCTCCTTCTACACGGGCATGGGCGGGACGGTGTCGTCCTACGACGAGACCGACTTCCGCGATCATCTGCGCGGTGCGCTGATGTGGACGACGCGCCTGGAGCAGGCCGACTGCAAGGCGACCATCAACGCCCACTACGCGGCGGAGCGGCTGACCAAGCCCAACCAGCCCGGGCAGAACGACCAGATCGGCGAGCCGCACGGGATGGTCACCGCGCCGGACGGCCGGGTGTTCTACATCGGCCGGGGCGGTGCCGACTCCTCGCAGCCCGTGATCACGGACTGGAACAACCCCGGCATCGGCAAGGGCAAGGGCGAGATCCACGTCTACGATCCCGAGACCAAGCAGGTCACCCTGGCCGGTGCGCTCACCGTCTTCGGCAACAAGGGCGGCGGCGACGAACTGGTCAAGGTCGAGGAGGGACTGCTCGGCATCGAGCTGGACCCGGGGTTCGCGCAGAACGGCTGGGTGTATCTGCACTACACGCCGCACGCGCAGATCAACCGCGAGACGCGGATGGCCGAGCGGCGGGTCTCCCGGTTCACGCTCGACCGGGACACGGGCAAGCTGGACCTCGGCAGCGAGAAGGTGCTGCTGAAGTGGCCGGTGCAGATCCACAGCTGCTGCCACGCGGGCGGCGGAATGGCCTGGGACTCCAAGGGCAACCTGTACATCGCCACCGGGGACAACAACTCCAGCGGGTTCAGCGGCGGTTACTCGGGCAACAACCCGGAGCCGAACTACAAGGGCGTCTCCTTCGCGGACGCACGCCGCACCGCCGGCAACACCAACAACCTCAACGGCAAGATCCTGCGCATCCACCCGGAGCCGGACGGGACGTACACGCTCCCCGAGGGCAATCTCTTCACCGGGAAGGAGCCCGACGAGGGCGGCGGCAAGACCCGGGGCGAGATCTATGTGATGGGCGTCCGCAACCCGGCGCGCATCTCCGTCGACACGTCGACCGATGTGCTCTACGCGGGCTGGGTCGGCCCCGACGCGAGCGCGCCCTCGACGACCTGGGGTCCGGCCAAGTACGACACGTTCGCCGTCATCACCGAGGCGGGCAACCGCGGCTGGCCGTACTGCATGGGCAACAAGCAGCCCTACCGGGACCGCAATCTGCCGGACCCGTCCAAGCCGCTGGGCTGGTACGACTGCGACCACCCGAAGAACGAGTCGCCGAACAACGACGGCCTGGTCAACCTGCCGCCGGTCACCGGCAACAACATCTGGTACGCGCCGCAGGGCGGCGCTCCGGACTACCCCCGGGACGCGAACGGTGTCCCGTCGTACAAGCCGGAGGAGGCCACGTACCGGCTGCCCTGGCTGAAGGGCGGCGGCCAGGCGGCGATGAACGGGCCGGTCTACCGCTACGACACGGTCGCGGCCGACAGCGAGGTCAAGTGGCCGTCGTACTGGGACGGCAAGTGGTTCGTCGGTGACTTCTACGACGCCGACCAGCCGCGCAACGCGGTGCTCATGGACCCGAAGACGCAAGGAGACGGTGGTCTGCCGGTGCACTCGGAGTCGCTGAAGAAGATCGTGCCGGTCGGCAACGACGGCATCAAGAACCTCATGGACTGGAAGTTCGGTCCGGACGGCGCGCTGTACGTCCTCGACTACGGGCGCGGCTTCTTCACCTCGGACTCCAGGTCGGCGCTGTGGCGGGTCACCTACAAGGGCGGCGGGCCGACCCCGGCCGCCGGTCGGCTGGCGAGGGGGACCGAGTGATCCGGCAACGAGGAATCTGGGCCGCCCTGCTGGCAGCCCTGCTGATGCTGCTCGGGCTGCAGGCGCTGCCCGCGGCCTCCGAGCCGAAGGCACCGGCAGCCGAGCAGGTGCTGACCTGGACGGCCGGCAACGACATCGACACCTACCTCTCGGCGCCGAAGACGGCGGTCGCCGGGACGGCCACGATCGTCTTCGAGAACAGCGCGGCCACCGGCAACACCACGGGCATGCCGCACACGCTGACGTTCGTGACCAGCGATCCCGAGTTCAACGACGATGTGCAGCTCAACATCCTGGCCAACCCGAACGACGCCCAGGGCGGCAAGCACACCGCCCAGGTCACGCTCACGCCAGGCCGGTACTTCTACCACTGCACGATCCCCGGCCACGGTCGAATGCAGGGCATCCTCACGGTGACCGAGGGCACCGGCGAGGACACCACGGCGCCCGAGGCGTCGGCGCACGTGAGCGGCACGCAGAACACGCAGGGCGAGTACGTCGGCTCGGCGAGCGTGGCGCTGCACGCCACCGACGAGGGCGGCTCGGGCGTCGAGAGGATCGAGTACGCGGTCGGCGACGCGGGTGCCTGGCAGCCCTACACCGCGCCGGTCGTCGTCGACCAGGTCGGCAGCCACACGGTCCGCTACCGGGCGTTCGACAAGGCGGGGAACGTCTCCGCCGAGAAGAGCGCCGAGTTCACGGTCGTGGCGCCGCAGTCGGACGACACCACCGCGCCGGAGACCTCGGCGACGGTGAGCGGTGAACGTGACGCCGCCGGGGCGTACGTCGACATGGCGACGGTCACGGTCTCCGCCTCCGACACGGGGACCGGGGTCAACACGATCGAGTACGCGGTCGGTTCCGGCGCCTGGCAGCCCTACACCGCGCCCGTGATGGTGCACGAGGCGGGCACGCACACCGTCCGCTACCGCGCCACCGACAAGGCGGGCAATGTGGCGGCGGAGAAGAGCGTGCGGTTCACGGTGGTCGCGGCTCCGCCGCAGGACACCTCCCCGCCGGTGACGGGCGTGGCCGTGGACGGCACGAGGAACGCGAACGGGGCGTACGTCAACAGCGCCCGGGTGACGGTCACGGCGACCGACGAGCACGGGTCGGGCGTCGGGAAGATCGAGTACTCGCTGGACGGCGGTCCGTATCTGACGTACTCGGCGCCGGTGGTGGTCGACCGGGCGGGCGCCCACACCGTGGCGTACCGGGCGACGGACAAGGCGGGCAACACCGCCGCGGCGCGCACGGTGACCTTCACCGTCGTCTCCGGGCAGGTCCCGGCGCCGGACTGCCCGGAATACGACGAGCGGTTGACGGTGATCGTCGGCACGGTCGACTCGGGCGTGCGCAACCGGGTCACCGACAATCGCTGCCGGATCGGTGAGCTGATCGAGGACGAGAGGGAGTGGACGTCCCAGGCGCTGTTCCTCAAGCATGTGACGTCCGTGCTCGACGACCTGCTGAAGGAAGGCGTCGTCGACCAGCGGGAGTCCAGGGCGATCCGGAAGGCGGCCCGCGAGTCGGGTATCGGCATGCCGGGGCAGACCGAGGGCTACCGTGCGCTCTTCGACGGCACGGCGGAGTCCTTCGGCAAGTGGCAGCAGGTGGGGGGCGGTTCGTTCGGGCTGAACCCGGACGGGACGATCACCTCCGGCACCACGACACCGGGGATGGGCATGCTGTGGTTCCCGCAGCGCAAGTACGGCGACTTCTCGCTGAAGCTCCAGTGGCGTGACGACGCCCCGGGCACGGGCAACGCCAACTCCGGTGTGTTCGTGCGCTTCCCGTGGGTCCACGAGCACCCGGAGGAGTCCCGCCCGGAGTGGGTCGCCATCAAGTACGGGCACGAGGTGCAGGTGCTCGACCGGCCCGACGGCGACATGTACAAGACCGGCTCGGTCTACGGCTTCGACCGCGTGGGTCTGGCCGGCGCCGGCGTGACGCAGAAGGGCACCTGGAACGACTACGAGATCCGCGTGGAGGGCCAGCACTACTCGGTGCTCCGCAACGGTGTGCTGATCAACGAGTTCGACAACACCGGCGGCCAGGAGTTCAGCCCGCCCCGCTCGGACGACCCGGGCACGGACGGGCGGCGGTTCGCCTCCGGCTACATCGGGCTCCAGGTGCACGGCACGACGGATGTGGTCTCGTACCGGGACGTCCGGATCAAGGAGCTGTAGGAGGCTCCTTCTCCTTGCGGGCCCTGCTCGGCTGTACCCGTCTGGGTTCTCCCGGCATCTTCGGATACTCGGGCGGGTACGGCAGGTCCCCGAGCCCGTGGTCGTGTTCGTCGCGGCGGGCGAGGTCCAGCAGGGCTTCGAGGGAGTAGCGCTTCTCGTCCATGTCCGCGTGCACGTCGCCGAGTTCGGCGAAGCGCGCGGGCATGGTCGCGAGGTCGAAGTCGTGGGGGTGCGCGACGCCGACCTCGTCCCAGCGCAGCGGCGCGGAGACGGGGGCGTGCGGGCGAGGGCGTACGGAGTAGGCGGAGGCGATCGTGCGGTCGCGTGCCGTCTGGTTGTAGTCCAGGAAGATGCGCTCGCCCCGCTCCTCCTTCCACCACTTGATGGTCACCTGCTCGGGCATCCGCCGCTCCATCTCCCGGCCGACGGCGATGGCGGCACGGCGGACCTGGGTGAAGGTCCAGCGCGGTTCGATGGGCACGAAGACGTGCAGTCCCCGGCCGCCCGACGTCTTGGGGAAACCGCGCAGTCCGCCGAACTCGTCGAGCACCGCACGCAGTTCGTGGGCGGCGCGGGCGGCGTCGTCGTAGTCGGTGCCGGGCTGCGGGTCGAGGTCGATGCGGAGTTCGTCCGGATGGTCGACGTCGTCGCGGCGTACCGGCCAGGGGTGGAAGGTGAGGGTGCCGAACTGGGCGGCCCACACCACGGCACCGACCTCGGTGGGGCACATCTCGTCGGCGCTGCGGCCGCTGGGGAAGGTGATGTGCGCGGTCGGGATCCAGCCGGGCATGTTCTTCGGCGCGCGTTTCTGGAAGAAGTTCTCGCCGTTCATGCCCTCCGGGTAGCGCTCCAGGGTGGTGGGCCGGTCGCGCAGGGCGCGCAGGATGCCGGGGCCGACGGCGAGGTAGTAGCGGGCGAGGTCCAGCTTGGTGAAGCCGCGCTCCGGGAAGAACATCTTGTCCGGGCTGGACAGCCGTACGGTCCGTCCGCCCACCTCCAGTTCCACCGCGTCACCCATGCGAGCCACGGTAGGCGCAGCCCGCACACCTCGCATATCGGGCGCCACGCGGCGTATCAGAGCAGAATCGAGCCATGGATCTGCCGGTGATGCCCCCCGTCCTGCCGATGCTCGCCAAGTCGGTCGCGGCGATCCCCGCGGGCATGCAGTATGAGGCCAAGTGGGACGGGTTCCGGGCGATCGTGTTCCGCGACGGGGACGAGGTCGAGCTGGGCAGTCGTACCGGGAAGCCTCTGACCAGGTACTTCCCCGAGCTGGTGACGGCCGTGCGGGAGCGGTTGCCGGAGCGCTGCGTGGTGGACGGGGAGATCGTGATCGCGCGGGAGGGGCATCTGGACTTCGACGCGCTGACGGAGCGGATCCACCCGGCGGACTCGCGGGTGCGGATGCTGGCCGAGCGGACACCGGCCTCGCTCGTCGTGTTCGATGTGCTGGCGCTGGGCGACGATTCGCTGGTGGAGGTCCCGCTGACCGAGCGGCGGGGGCGGCTGACCGGGGCGCTGTCCGGGGTGAGGGCGCCTGTGCACCTGGCGCCGGCGACCACCGACATCGAGGTGGCGCGGCGGTGGTTCGAGGAGTACGAGGGGGCCGGTCTCGACGGTGTCATCGCCAAGCCGCTGACCGTGCGCTACCGGCCTGACCAGCGCGCCATGTTCAAGATCAAGCACGAGCGGACGGCGGACGTCGTGGTCGCCGGGTACCGGCTGCACAAGAGCGGCCCGGTCGTCGGTTCGCTGCTGCTCGGCCTGTACGACGATCACGGGGCCCTCCAGCACGTGGGTGTCTCCGCGGCCTTCACGATGAAGCGGCGCGCCGAGCTGGTGGAGGAGCTGGAGCCGCTGCGCCTGGACGACGTGACGGGGCATCCGTGGGCGGCCTGGTCCGAGGAGGCCGCGCACGAGAAGGCCCGGCTGCCGGGGGCGCCGAGCCGCTGGTCGGGCCGCAAGGATCTGTCCTGGGTGCCGCTGAGGCCGGACCGGGTGGCCGAGGTGGCGTACGACCACATGGAGAACGGGCAGCGCTTCCGGCACACGGCCCGTTTCCGCCGCTGGCGCCCGGACCGGGCTCCCGAGAGCTGCACGTACGCACAGCTGGAGGAGCCGGTCCGCTACGACCTGGCGGAGATCCTCGGCGTCTAGTGCCGCATCGGGCAACGTTGGCCCCGTTGTGACCCGTTGCTTGGTTGGATCATCCGCAGAGGGCACCGGTTCGGCGACGCCACGGGCCGTGTGGGCCCCCGCGATCGGGGGAATCCCCCACGTGGTCGGTCCGCCGCCACCGGGAGGAGAAGCCGATGAGTCCCACACGTCCGAGACCCGCCTGGGCGAGACCGGCGACGCGCGCCGTCGGACGTGCCGGGGGATGGCTGCTCGCCGTGGGCCTGGCAGCCCTGTTCGCTGCAACAGGCATCTATCTCGGTGTCACCGGTACAGAAAAGGCGAAACAAGCTGTGCGGCTTTCCCAGCACGGCAGGACTGTCGCCGGAACGGTCGTCGACCGGCATACGGAATTCACTCCCGGACCGCAAGGGGGCACCTCGCATGAGATGACGGTCACGTACACCGCGGGCGACGGGAATCGGTACAGAATCACCGGAACCGGCCGTGACCCGATCGGAAGCTCCGTCCCTGTGACCTACGACCCGGCCGCACCGGACCATGCGACTCTGTCGCTGCCATGGACATGGTTCGGTGCCGCCGCCCGCATCGCCGTGGCCCTCGCCGCGACCCTGGTGATGCCGGTGCTCATCGTCGTGAACGCGAAGGAGATGATGGACTCCTGAACCGGTGCCGCATCAGGCGGCGTTTGCCCGTTGTGCCTCGCCCGGTTCAGGGCTGCATCAGGACCTTGACCGCGCCGTCCTGCTTGCGCTGGAACATCTCGTACGCGTGCGGGGCCTCCGACAGCGGCACATGGTGGGTGGCGAAGTCGTCCACGCCGAGGGGGTCCTCGTCGGTCAGGTACGGGATGATGTCGTCGCTCCAGCGGCGGACGTTGGCCTGGCCCATCCGCATCTGGATCTGCTTGTCGAACAGGGTGAGCAGCGGCAGCGGGTCGGCCATGCCGCCGTAGACGCCGGACAGCGAGATGGTGCCGCCGCGGCGCACCAATTCGATGGCGGTGTGGAGCGCGGCGAGGCGGTCGACGCTGAAGCGCTCGGCGATCGGGCCGCCGAGCTTGCGGGGCAGGATCGCCGCGGCGTTCTGCACCATGCGCGCGGCCGCGCTGCCGTGGGCCTCGGTGCCGACGGCGTCGATCACGGCGTCGGGGCCGCGGCCGTCGGTCTGGTCGCGGATCGCTTCGACGAGTTCCTTCTCGTCGTCGAAGGACCTCAGGTCGAAGGTCTCCACGCCCCGTGCCTTCGCCCTGCGCAGCCGCTCGGGCACCAGGTCGACGCCGAAGACCCGGCCGGCACCCTGTACCTGGGCGACTCGGCAGGCCATGTCGCCGATGGGGCCGAGGCCGAGCACGGCGACGCTGCCGCCCTGCGGGACGTCGGCGTAGGCGACCGCCTGCCAGGCGGTGGGCAGGACGTCGGAGAGGTAGACGAAACGGTCGTCGGGCGGCCCCTCGGGGACCTTGATCGGGCCGAACTGTGCCTGCGGAACCCGCAGGTATTCGGCCTGTGCGCCCGGCACCGCGCCGTACAGGCGGGTGTAGCCGAACAGGGCGGCACCCATGCCCTCGCCCTGCACCTGGGTGGTCTCGCACTGGGTGGGCAGGCCGGTCAGGCACATCCAGCAGTTGCCGCAGGCGATCTGGAACGGCACCACGACCCGGTCCCCCACCTGCAGGTCCGGTACGCCGGCGCCGACCTCCTCGACGATGCCCATGGGTTCATGGCCGAGGATGTCGCCCGGGGTCATGAACGGGGTGAGCACTTCGTACAGGTGCAGGTCGGAGCCGCACAGCCCGGTGGAGGTGATGCGGATGACCGCGTCCGTCGGCTCCTGGATCGTCGGATCGGGCACGTTCTCCACCCGCACGTCCCGCTTGCCCTGCCAGGTGACTGCCCTCATCGCCTCGCGCTCCCTCCGTCAGCGTGCGCGTCGGTCGTACGGCCACGTCCGGGTACCCGGACGCCCCGCGCTGAACCTTGAGCCGATCGACGGACACAGCGGAGACACTTCCCCACCAAGAACGATCGACTATGGCCATAGATGTTCAGATAAGCGCACAATCGAGGCAGATCGATGACATGAGGCGCGATGGCGACGGTGGGCATGGGACGAGGGACGCGCGGACGACGCGCCGCGACGACGGCGGCGCTGCTGACCGTCACGGTGACGGCCGCCCTGGCAGCGGGATGCACGAGCGGGGGCGGGCCCGGCGACGACGGACGGGGATCACCGAAGGACTCGAAGCAGGGGACATCACCCTCGGCGAACGGCCCCTCCCCTCTCGCCGTAAAGATCGACAACGCGGCCCGGGCCCGTCCGCACACGGGCGTCGACGCCGCCGACGTGGTCTACGCGGAGCAGGTCGAGGGCGGGCTGAGCCGGCTGATGGCGGTGTACGCGACCCGGCTGCCGAAGACGGTCGGTCCGGTGCGCAGCGCACGCGAGTCGGATCTGGAACTGCTGCGCCAGTTCGACCGGCCGACTCTCGCCTTCTCCGGCGCGCAGAAGAAGCTCCTGCCGCTGATCGACGAGGCGCCGCTGCGGGCGCAGACGCCGGACAACGCCGCCGACGCCTACTTCCGCGGCTCCGGCAAGCCCGCCCCGCACAACCTCTACCTGCGCCCCGAGCGGATCGTGCCCGAGGCTCCGGGCCAGGCCGCCCTGACCACCGGTTTCCGCTACGGACCGGCACCCGCGGGCGGCACGGCGACGGACTCCCGGACGGTGCGCTACCCGGCGGCCCGTTTCACCTTCACCTGGTCCGACTCCCGCGACCGCTGGCTGGTCGGCATGGACGGCACACCCACGACCACGGCCGGCGCCGAGCGGATGGCGGCCGCGACGGTCGTCGTGCAGTACGTGAAGATGCGCGAGTCCGCCTTCCGGGACTTCCTCGGCAACAACACGCCGTACACCGAGACGGTCGGCTCCGGGAAGGCGACGGTGCTGCGCGACGGGCGGGCCTGGGACGTGAACTGGGAGCGGGAGAAGGCCGCGGACGGCACCTCGTTCACCACCGGCGACGGCACCCCGGTGAACTTCGCGAAGGGCCAGGTGTGGGTGGTGTTCGCCAAGGCGTCCTGACCGGCCCGCCCGGCCCGCGTCCGTCAGCGGGGCGTCACCAGGGGCTCCTCGGGATTGCGGAGCCCCTCGGCCGCGTCCGCGACCCGCCGGATCAGGTCGAAGAACACCGTCCGCTCGTCGGCGGTCAGCGGGGCGAGGAACACCTGGTTCATCCGGGCGGTGCGCACGGTCAGCTTGCGATGCGTGCGCGCCCCCTCGTCCGTGAGGCGCAGCAGGGAGCGGCGGCCGTCCTGGGGATCACGGACCTTGTCGAGCAGCCCGCGCCGGCTGAGCCGGCTGATCACCTCGGCGATGGTGGACCGGTCGAGCCCCACCCGCTCCCCCACCGTGCGCTGGTCCAGGCCGGGCTCGGCGACGAGCGCGTTGAGGACCGCGAACTGGGGCGAGGTGATCTCCTCGGAGACCATCGCGTTCCACAGCAGGTAGTGGGCCTGCTGGAGCCGCCGGGCCAGGTGCCCGGGGTGGGTGGTGAGGTCCGCGGCCGCCATGTGCACCCCTCGATCTTTTTCGTCGGTGCACTGAACAATACTCAACGCGCAGGGCGCTGTCTGCCGCGTGAGCAAAGGATGGTCAGCGTATCTGCCGAGGTATTGACGCCCCACTGTCCCGATGGCAGCGTGAAGGGCAGCTCGAGAAATACTCAGTGCCCTGATTAATCTGGTCGGGTCGCTCGGAAGAGATGGGGCTTCTCGGATGGACAAGGTGGTCGCCACGGCCCTGGAGGCGGTGGCCGACGTGCCGGACGGCGCGTCGCTCGCGGTGGGCGGTTTCGGGCTGAGCGGTGTGCCGAACGCGCTGATCGAGGCGCTGTACGAGCGCGGCGTGACCGGTCTGTCGGTGGTCTCCAACAACTGCGGGGCGATGGAGTCGGGCCTCGCGGTGCTGCTGGCGGCCGGCCGGATCGCCCGGGTCACGGGTTCGTACATCGGCGCCAACAAGGAGTTCGCCCGGCAGTACCTGGCCGGGGAGCTGGAGGTCGAGCTGATCCCGCAGGGCACGCTGGCCGAGCGGCTGCGGGCCGGCGGCGCCGGGATCCCCGCCTTCTACACCCCGGCCGGAGTCGGCACACAGGTCGCCGACGGCGGGCTGCCCTGGCGCTACGACGGTGAGGGCGGGGTCGCGCTCGCCTCGCCGCCGAAGGAGGTCCGGGAGTTCGACGGCACCGAGTACGTGCTGGAGCGGGGCATCCGCACCGACTTCGCCCTGGTCCGGGCCTGGAAGGGCGACCGGCACGGCAACCTGGTCTTCAACAAGTCCTCCCGGAACTTCAACCCGCTGGCCGCGATGGCCGGGCGGCTCACGATCGCCGAGGTGGAGGAGCTGGTGGAGCCCGGCGGGATCGACCCGGACGCCGTGCACCTGCCGGGCATCTTCGTGCAGCGGGTGCTCGCGCTCACCCCGGAGCAGGCGGCGGACAAGAAGATCGAGCAGCGGACGGTGAGGTCCTGATGGCCTGGACGCGCGAGGAGATGGCCGCACGGGCGGCGCGGGAGCTGCGGGACGGCCAGTACGTCAACCTCGGCATCGGCCTGCCCACGCTGATCCCGAACCACCTTCCCGAGGGTGTCGAGGTCGTCCTGGAGTCGGAGAACGGCATCCTGGGCACCGGCCCCTACCCCACCGAGGACGCCGTCGACCCGGATCTGATCAACGCCGGGAAGGAGACGGTGACGGTCCTGCCGGGCGCATCCTTCTTCGACTCGGCGCTGTCGTTCTCGATGATCCGGGGCGGGCACATCGACGTCGCCGTGCTCGGTGCCATGCAGGTGTCCGAGCGGGGCGACCTGGCGAACTGGGCCGTGCCCGGCAAGCTGATCACCGGCATCGGCGGGGCCATGGACCTGGTGCACGGCGCCCGCACGGTCGTCGTCGTCATGACGCACACCGCCAAGGACGGCTCGCCGAAGATCCTCACCGAGTGCGCCCTGCCGCTGACCGGCAAGGGGTGCGTGAACCGGATCATCACCGACCTCGGCGTCCTCGACGTCACCGACGACGGACTCGTCCTGGTCGAGACCGCACCGGGCGTGACCGCCGGCGAGATCGTCGCCAGGACCGATGCCGAACTGACCGTGCCGGAGGGCCTGAAGTGAAGGACGTCTACATCGTCGACGCGGTCCGCACACCGATCGGCCGCTACAACGGGGGCCTCGCGAGCGTGCGCCCGGACGACCTGGCCGCGCATGCCGTACGCGAACTCCTCGGCCGTACGCCGGAGCTGGACCCGGCCCGGATCGAGGACGTGTACTTCGGCAACGCGAACGGGGCCGGTGAGGAGAACCGCAACGTCGGCCGGATGGCCGCGCTGCTCGCCGGTCTGCCCACGTCCGTGCCGGGCGTGACGGTCAACCGGCTGTGCGCGTCCGGCCTGGAGGCCGTGATCCAGGCGGCCCGGGCCATCGCGCTCGGCGACGCGTCCATCGCGCTGGCCGGGGGTGTCGAGTCCATGACCCGGGCACCGTACGTGCTGCCGAAGAACGACCGGCCCTTCCCGGCCGGGCACACCGAGCTGTACTCGACGACGCTCGGCTGGCGGATGGTCAACCCGCGGATGGAGCCGCAGTGGACGGTCCCGCTGGGCGAGTCGGCCGAACTCATCGCGGACAAGCACAAGATCGGCCGGGAGCAGCAGGACGAGTTCGCGCTGCGCAGCCATGAGAAGGCCGCCCGGGCGCAGTCCGAGGGCCTGTTCGACGGTGAGCTGGCGTCCGTGGAGATTCCGCAACGCAAGGGCGAGCCGGTGGTCTTCGCGGCCGACGAGTGCGTGCGGCCTGATGCCTCCCTGGCGGCCATGGCCAAGCTGAAGCCCTCGTTCCGCAAGGAGGGCGGCACGGTGACGGCGGGCAACGCCTCGCCGCTGAACGACGGTGCGGCGGCGCTGCTACTGGTCGACGAAGCGGGGCTGAGGGCGACGGGCCGCGAGCCGCTCGCCCGCATCCGCGCGACGGGCGTCTCGGCGACCGACCCGCACTACTTCGGGCTGGCGCCCGTGGAGGCGGTCAACCGGGCGTTGGCCAAGGCGGGCAGGGGGTTCGGAGACCTGTCCGTGCTGGAGCTGAACGAGGCGTTCGCCGCGCAGGTGCTGGGGTGTGCGGCCGAGTGGCCCGAGTTCGATCCGGAGATCCTCAATCCGCAGGGCGGTGCGATCGCTCTGGGCCATCCGCTGGGCGCGTCCGGGGCCCGGCTGGCCGGGACGGTGGCCCACCAGCTGGCCCGGCGGGGCGGTGGCGTCGGTGTCGCCACGCTGTGTATCGGGGTGGGCCAGGGGCTCGCCCTTGTCCTCGAACGTTGACGAAAGCCGGAATTCCCATGACTCTCACGCAGCACGACATCGATCAGGAGATCGCGGCCCGGCACGCCGCGTACGAGAAGCGGCTCGCCGACGGCGGGCCCGTCGAGCACCAGCCGCGCCGCGACTACGCGCCGTACCGGTCCTCGGTGCTCCGGCACCCGAAGCAGCCGCCTGTCACCATCGACGTCGCGTCGGACCCCGAGCTGGTGGAGCTGTCCTCCCCCGCCTTCGGGGAACGGGACATCACCGAGATCGACAACGACCTCACCCGACAGCACGCCGGCGAGCCGATCGGTGAGCGCATCACCGTCTCCGGACGGCTGCTGGACCGCGACGGCCGCCCGGTGCGCGGGCAGCTCGTGGAGATCTGGCAGGCCAACGCGGCGGGCCGCTACGCCCACCAGCGCGAGCAGCACGACGCCCCGCTGGACCCCCACTTCACCGGTGTGGGCCGCACCCTCACCGACGACGACGGCCACTACCGCTTCACCACCGTCCAGCCGGGCCCCTACCCGTGGCGCCAGCACGTCAACGCCTGGCGGCCGGCTCACATCCACTTCTCGCTGTTCGGCACGGCGTTCACCCAGCGGCTCGTGACGCAGATGTACTTCCCGAGCGACCCGCTGTTCCCCTACGACCCGATCATCCAGTCCGTGACGGACGACGCGGCCCGGCAGCGGCTGGTCGCGACGTACGACCACAGCCTGTCGGTGCCGGAGTTCTCGATGGGCTACCACTGGGACATCGTGCTGGACGGCCCGCAGGCCACCTGGATCGAAGAAGGGCGCTGACCAGCCATGACGAGGATCGACACCAGCCGGCCGGACAGCGTGCTGCCCACCCCCTCGCACACCGTCGGCCCGTTCTACGGACACGCCCTGCCGTTCCGCGGCGGCGAGGACATCGCGCCCCTCGGGCATCCGGACACGGTCACCGTGCACGGCTACGTCACCGACGGCGAGGGCAACCCCCTGCCGGACGCCCTGATCGAACTGTGGGGCCCGGACCCCGACGGCACCCTGCCGACGGCAGACGGCTCGATGCGGCGCGACCCGGCCTCGGGCGGCTTCCTCGGGCGCAACGGTGTGGAGTTCACGGGCTGGGGGCGCATCCAGACCGACGCGAACGGCCACTGGTACGCGCGGACGCTGCGGCCCGGTGCCCGGGGGCGGAGCGCCCCGTACCTCAGCGTGTGTGTCTTCGCGCGCGGGCTGCTCGTGCACCTGTACACCCGGATCTACCTGCCGGGCGACGCGGCGGTGCTCGCCGCCGACCCGCTGCTGTCCGGGCTGGAGGACGCTCGCCGCGACACGCTGATCGCCGTGGCGGAGGGGGACGGCACGTACCGTTTCGACATCCGCCTTCAGGGCGAAGGCGAGACGGTCTTCCTGGAGTTCCAGTGACAGCTCACCCCGGCGACACCGGCCTGCTCGCCCCCGGGTGGGCCGGCTCGGCCGCCTCGGCGGCCACCGGCGACCACGCGTATCTGCGGGCGCTGCTGGACGCGGAGGCCGCGCTGACCCGCGCCCAGGCCGCCCTGGGGCTCGCCCCCGCCGAGGCGGCGACGGCGGTGACCGAGGCGGCCGGCGCCGGTGCCTTCGACGTACGGTCCCTCGCCTGGCGGGCCCGCACGGGCGGCAACCCCGTCATCCCCCTGGTGGCGGATCTGACGAAGGCCGTGGGCGACGCGTACGGCCCCTACGTCCACCGGGGCGCGACCAGCCAGGACATCCTGGACACGGCGACGATGCTGGTCGCCTCGCGGATCCTCGGCCTGGTCCTCGCCGACCTCGCCCGCACCGAACAGGCCCTCTCCCGGCTGGCGGCCGAGCACCGCGACACCGCGATGCCGGGGCGGACCCTCACCCAGCACGCCGTACCGATCACGTTCGGGCTGAAGGCGGCCGGGTGGCGGTCGCTGGTACTGGACGCGCGGGACCGGGTGAAGGCCGTACGCGAGTCGCTGCCCGTACAACTCGGTGGTGCGGCGGGCACGTTGGCGGCCTTCGGGGCATACGGTGCGAGTGATCCGGCCGGGCTGCCGGAGGCGTACGCCCGGGAACTCGGCCTGCGGGCACCCGATCTGCCCTGGCACACCCTGCGGACGCCGGTCGGCGATCTCGCCGGGTGCCTGGCGTTCACGGCGGGTGCGCTCGGCAAGGTCGCCGCGGACGTCCTCACCCTGTCGCGCACCGAGATCGCCGAGGTCGTGGAGGGCAGCGGCGGCGGTTCCTCCGCCATGCCGCACAAGTCGAATCCGGTACGGTCCACCCTGATCGCCTCCGCCGCACGGCGGGCACCGCAGCTCGCTGCCACGCTGTACGGGGCGATGGCCGCGGAGGACGAGCGTCCGGCCGGAGCCTGGCATGCCGAGTGGGAGCCGCTGCGGGATCTGCTGCGGCTGGCCGGCGGGGCCGCCCGGGACGCCGCCGAACTGGCCGAGGGACTGCGGGCCAGGCCCGGGACCATGCGCGAACACCTCGATCTCACCAGCGGGTTGATCGTCTCCGAGCGGCTGTCCGCCGAACTGGCGCCGGTGCTGGGCCGCGCCCGGGCCAAGGAGCTCCTCACGCGGCTGGCCTCGGAAGGGCAACCGCTCGCCGAGGCCCCGGAGCTGGCGGACGTCGACCTCGATCCCACCCACTACACGGGCTCCGCCGGGGCCCTCACCGACCGTGCTCTGGAGCGACGTTGACACTCCTGAACCACCATGCCGAAGGGCCCGCCTCCGCTCCCCCGCTGCTGCTCGGCCCCTCGCTCGGCACGTCGTACGCCCTGTGGGACACCGTGGCGCCCGAGCTGTCGATCAGCCATCGGGTGGTGCGCTGGGATCTGCCGGGGCACGGCGGTTCGGCGGCCGGACTCATCGGGGCCGGCGCGACGGTCGGTGACCTCGCCGGGCAGGTGCTGGCGCTCGCCGACTCGCTCGGCATCGAACGGTTCGCGTACGCCGGTGTGTCACTCGGCGGGGCCGTGGGGCTGCATCTCGCGGTGCACCATCCGCAGCGGCTGTCCTCGCTCGCCGTGATCTGCTCGTCGGCGCACTTCAACGGTTCCAAGCCGTGGCAGGAGCGGGCGGCGCTGGTGCGGCGGGAGGGGCTGGCCGGGCTCGCGGAGAACGCCGACGGGCGCTGGTTCGCCGGTGGCTTCACCGTGCCGCGCCTGGTGCAGGACCACCGGGACGCCGACCCGGAGGCGTACGCCGCCTGCTGTGACGCGCTCGCCGCGTTCGATCTGCGGGACCGGCTGCCGGAGATCGCCGTGCCTGCGCTGCTGATCGCCGGCCGCGAGGATCCCGCGACGCCGCCCGCGCATCTGCGGGAGATCGCCGACGCGGTGCCGGGCGCGACGCTCGTGGAGCTGCCGGGCGCCTCGCACCTGGCACCCGCGCAGTGCCCGGAGGCGGTGCTCACCGCCCTGCGCGCCCACTTCGGTCAGGGAGCCCTGCGGGGTATGGCCGTACGGCGCGACGTGCTCGGCGACGCGCACGTCGACCGGGCGCAGGCCCGGCAGACGCCGTTCACGGCCCGCTTCCAGGACTTCATCTCGCGCTACGCCTGGGGCGAGATCTGGACCGACCCGACCCTGTCGCGCCGCGAGCGCAGCATGATCACCCTGACCGCGCTGGTCGCGCACGGCCACTACGACGAGCTGGCCATGCACGTCCGCGCGGCCCGCCGCAACGGGCTCACCCCGCAGGAGATCGGCGCGGTACTGCTCCAGACGGCGGTGTACTGCGGGGTTCCGGCGGCGAACTCGGCGTTCGCCACGGCCCAGCGGGTGCTGGCTGAAGAGGACGGCACCCCGTAGGAGCCGGAGGGCGACCCACTGGCCGTAGGCCCGGCCAGGTCTCGCCCACGGCCGGGACGAGGACCGGACGCGGCGGCTCGTCAGCGGACGCGCTGATCAACCTGCCGCACGGGCGGACGAGGCGGCGTACGACCCCGAAGTGCGCGGACGGCTCGCGGCGGTGACCGGACAGCTGCTCCATGCCTGGGCTACGACGGGCCGACACCGGCCTTGAGCGCGGCCCGCGCCCGCTCCGCCAGCCCGTCGGCCCCGCAGGAGACCGCCAGGTCCAGGCCGCGGTGGAGGTCGGTCGCCGAGCGGGCGGCGATGCCGAGCTCGATGCGGGCCGCCGCGTGCTCGTACTGGCAGGGCGAGGCCTCCAGGTAGGTGACGGCCTGGGCGTAGAGCCGGACCGCCCGCTGGCCGGTATCCAGGTCGGCTGCGCAGCGCAGGGCCTCCCCTATCGCCGTGTCCGTGCCGAAGCGCTCCGCCTGGCGGCGGACGTCGACGGCGAGCCGGCCGGCCCGGGCCGGGTCCTCGGTCCTGAGGGCGCGGGCGAGGTCGGCCGCCCAGGGGACGAGCACGGGGTTGTGGTGACCGCGGGCTGCCGCAGCCTTCTCGGCGGCTTCCAGTTCGTTGATGCCGTCTTTGGTGCGGCCGACGGCCAGCAGCAGCCGGCCGCGCACCGAGCGGGGGTCGGGCAGGACGATGGTGGAGGGGTAGGGCGGGGCGAAGCCGTGGCGTTCGGCGACCTCCCAGGCCTGCTCGACATGGCCGCGGGCGAGCAGGGTGTCGACCAGGCTGCACGTCGCGGACCAGTACAGGGGCAACCCGCGGCCGACGCGCTCGGCGAGGCGCAGCGACTCGCGCAGGGAGGCCTCCGCCTCCTTCAGCCGGCCGCGCCTGCGGTGGCCGATCCCGACGTAGGCGTGGGCCAGGGCGAGGTGGCCGCCGCTCCAGCCGGCCGTCTCGTAGGCGCGCAGTGCTTCGTTGTAGAGGGTCTCCGCGCGGTCGAGGCGGTCGGTGAAGCCGTAAGCGTTGGCCAGCATCAGCAACAGTTCGATGCCCCACTCGGTGTCGGTCCAGCCGAGTCCGGGCGCCAGCCGGCCGTTGACGAGGGCGCGGTCGCACAGCTCGGCGATCTCCTCGGCGTTCTCACCGTGCATGAGGGCGTCGAAGCCGCGCAGGATGAGCAGGGCGCGTTCGGAGTTGTCCCGGCCGGTGCAGGTGCTCGCGAGGTCGGCGAGGCGCCGGGAGCGGTCGGGTGAGGTGGCCTCGCCGGCGTGGAGGCCCTCCCACATGAAGTGCACGGCATGGAGCCGCATCCGGGCGGGTCCGGGCTGGAGCCGGGCGGCCTCCGCCTCGACCGTGCGGACGGCTTCCTCCAACTGGTCGTTGTGCAGGAGCGCCTGGGAGAGCCGGAAGACGGCGTCCACCCGCTGGTCGCCGTCGAGGCCGGGCATGGCGAGCGCGGTCCGCAGATGGCCGATGGTGCGCGCGGGCGCGGTGAGGAAGGTGGCCTCGGCGAGTTCGTACAGCACGTGCGGGTGGGACTCGGGCCGGGGCGGTTCCTCCAGGGCCCGCTCCAGGCAGCGGCGGGCGGCGTCGGGAGCGCCGACGGCGAGGTGCTCGCGGGCGGCCTCGCGCAGTTGCCCGACGAGTTCCTCGTCGTCGTCCGGATGGACCTCCAGGAGGTGGCGGGCGGCGGCCGCGGCGCCGTGTCCCTCGTCGGAGACGATACGGGCGGCGATGCCGTGCATGGCGGTGCGCAGGGCGTCGGGGATGGAGTTGTAGACCGCGGTCGCGATCAGGGGGTGGACGAACTCCAGGTCGCCGTCGGCGGTGCGTCCGGTCGCGGGGTCGGGCGCGGTGAGGATGCGGGCGGTGCGCAGGAGTTCGGCGCAGCGGCGGGCGTCGTCCGGCCGCAGTGTGGCGAGCTTGGCGACCAGGCCGGTGGAGATGCCGGTGCCGAGGATGGCGGCGGCCCAGGCGAACCTGGTGGCGTCGATGCCGAGTTCCTCCAGGCGGGCGACGAGGCCGCCGCCGCGGGCCGCGCGGTTGAGCTCGCGCAGTTCGCCGGCCCGGGCCTCGACCGGTTCGAGCTCGCTGTCCTGCACCTTGGCGAGGAGTTCGACCGTCTCGTAGGGGTTGCCGGCGGTGACGGCCCAGACCTCGCGGCAGAACGCGGCGTCGGCGTGATGTCCCAGGGTGGCGCGGGTGAGTCCGGCCGTGGCGTCCGGGGTGAGGGCGCTGAGGGTCGTGACGGGGCCGTTCGCGGCGGCGGCGACGGTCTCGAGGTGGCGGGCGCTCGTGCCGGAGACCTCCTCGGAGCGGCGGGTGACGACGACCAGGACGGACATCTCGTCGAGGCGCTCGGCGAGCCCCGCGAGCCAGTGCAGGGTCTCCTGGTCGGCCCAGTGGGCGTCGTCGATCAGCAGCACGAGCGGCCAGTCCCGGCGGGCGAGCCGCCGCACGGCCGCGACCAGGCCGTCGCACACGCCCTGCGGGTCGGCCTGCCGGTCGCCGGGTTCCGCTATGCCGAGGGCGGGGCCGGCGATGTCGTACCAGTCGCCGAGGTACTCGCGGGCCTCCTCCGGCAGCATCGACACCAGGGCCGGCTGCAGCAGCTGCCGCATCACGTTGAAGGGGACCGACCTGAGGGTCTCGCCGCCGCGCGCCGACCAGACCGTGCAGCCGCGGGCCTCGGCGATGCGGCGGGTTTCGGCCAGCAGCGCGGTCTTGCCGAGTCCGGCCTCGCCGCGGAAGACCAGCAGTCCGCCGGACGAGGATCGGTCCGCGCACAAGCTGCCGACCGCCCGCTCGACGGCGGCGACTTCCTCATCGCGCTCCCACAGGGAGGCCGAGGCGGCGGCCGTGGGCCGTACCTCCGTCATCCCGCTACCTCCCCAAGTCGCCCGAACGACGTACAGACGTCGAGCGTAGCCGTCCGATTGCCTGAATGGAGGGTGGTCGGGGCACCTCTTGCCGTGAGGGGTGACACCGGGTGCGGCCGGTCGACGCACCCGGCCCGTCACCAGTCCCCTTTCGGTCAACAACGCGCAAATCCACGGGAGGTGACGGTTACTCAGCACTGCCGGGACACACGCGCGGCCGACGGGCGCGGGGCGCGGGGTCGGCCGGCGATCTCATCGCGTGGTACGAGTTCGGCGTCTGCGGCCACTTCGCGACGATCATCGCGGCACGGTTCTCTTTCCGGCCGCACGGACGGCCGGGCGGCCGGGCAGGGTGGCGGCCGGTGCGGGTCCTCGTGGTCATGCTCCGCGTCGGACGCCGCTCCTGGAGGAGCCGGTTCCGGCTCCTCTCATGTCTCTTTCACCGACGCCTCATACGGTGGGGGCATGACGCAGGAGACTCCTCCCGGGTGGTACGCCGATCCCGGACAGACAAGTGACGGGCCCGCCACCGAGCGCTGGTGGGACGGCAGGACCTGGACGGACCGCATCCGCCCGGCACAGCCGCCCGCGACCTGGGGTCCCCCGACAGGCCCGGCGTCCGCCGGCCCCTCCTCACCGACGGACCAGCCCCCTGGCAGCGCTTCACCGGCACCGGACGGCACGGCGCCCTCCGGAACCCAGGCACCGAAGGGGCAGCCACCTGCCGCGGAGACGCCGGCCGGGGCACCGGGGGCCGGGGAGCCGGGGGCCGGGGCACCGGCCGGGACCGAGGCACCGGGGGCCGGACAGCCTGCCGGCGCCGCGAGCCCAGGAGCCACCGGGCAGCCGAGTGGTGCCGGGCCGACCGGAGAAGGGCAGCCTGCGGGTGTCCGGGGCCCGGCAGCCGCTGGGCAGGTCGGCAGCGGTGTGCATCCGGCGGCTGCCGGGTATCCCGCCTATCCCGCCTGTCCCGCCACGCCTCCGGGCGGACGGGGGCGGCGGCTGCGGACGGGCGCCGCCGTCGCGGCGGCCGTGGTCGTGCTCGCCAGCATCGGCGTGGGCGTGTACGCCCTGACGGACAACAGCGGCGGGGGTGGTTCGCCCACCTCGCAGGGGCCCGGCGGGCCGGGCACACCCGGGGGCCAGGGCGGTCCGTTCGGCGGGCCGGGCGGGTCCGGAGGCTCGGGTGGATCCGGAGGCGACGGCGGGTCCGGCGGGCAGAGTCCGCGGCCCGAGCAGTCCGCGCCGCCGAAGATCAGGGGCGGGTCGGTGACCGACGCGGTCAGCGGGATCAGCCTGCCGATTCCGAAGGGCTGGTACGGCCAGGAGGCCGGCATCGGCGCGCAGGTGACGTCCGAGGACTCCTACAAGTGCCCCGGCGACACCGCCTCGACCTGCACCAAGGGTGGCGCCTACTCGGCCCCGGCGCTGGCCCTCGGCACCAAGGGCACCACCGCCGAGGAGATCGCGAAGGCGGACATCGCGGCGAACGCCGAGGAGTCCTACGGCGGCAAGGCCTACGGCGGCATCACCTCCCACGACGTGCTGGACTCCAAGGCCGTGACCGTGGCCGGGCAGAAGGGCTATCTGGTCCGCTGGAAGGCCGTCACCCGCAAGGGCGCCGACGGCATCGTGGAGTCGCTCGCGTTCCCCTCCCCCGCGAACGCCAAGCGGATGGTGGTCGTACGGTTCGGCGTCGACGCGGACCAGAAGGAGACCGTGCTCGACGAGATCACCGAAGGCATCAAGGTGTCGACGGGCAGCGGCAACGGTCAGGACGTCTGACCAGCGGCGGGCGCCCCCGTGCACACCGGTCGGCCGGGTGGGGCGCCCCTGCCGCTCACAGGGGAGCCCCACCCGGCCGGGGGGTGCGCGCCGCCCCCGTCCCCACGGGTCGGCGCGGTCGGGTCACCGTCCGGTCATCCGGTGGACGGCGGCCCGGGTCTCAGGTCAGGCTCAGGGCCGGCAGCACGGCGGCGTCCACGAACCGCACCAGATAGTCCGGGTCGGCCCACTCGCCCTCCAGGACGGGCCGCACCCGCAGGACGCCGAGCAACTGGGCCGGGATGTACTCCAGCGCCGGATGGCCGGCGGGCACCTCCCCGCGTTCGACCCCGCGCCGGATGATCTCCTTCAGCGCGGCGATCTCCGGCTCGATCAGCGCCTCGCGCAACGCGCGCTGCAGCTCCGGGTCCTGGCCGGCGGCGTGGGCGAGCGCCTGGAGCAGCTTGGTGTCCCGGCCCGACAACTCGCCCGCCGCCCGGGCCGCCTCCCGCAGGTCCTCGGCGAGCGAGCCGGTGTCGATGCAGTGCGTCCGCCGGTGGGAGCGCAGCGCCGCCGCCACGAACTGGGGCTTGGTCTTCCACTGGCGGTAGAGCGTGGACTTGCTGCACCGGGTGCTGGCGGCGATCCCCTCCATGGTGACGGAGTCGTAGCCGCACTCTCCCAGTTGCTCCAGCACGGCGTCGTAGAACTCCTGCTCACGCTGGGGCGTGATCTTGGAGCGGCGCGTGACACCGACCGGCTCGGGCCGGTCCGCAGCCTGCGACGTCATGGGCGGTGCTCCTGGCTTGCGTCGGGCGGCCGGACATTCCCGGCCGGCGGTGTGTCGTACGTCTATCGATACGCCAGTGTACCGGTACGCGAACGTATCGGTACACTGGCGTATCGGTACGCTCTCGTACCGATAACAGCACCACCGTCACCGAAGGGGCCGGGGGATGAATGCCCGCACCGCGCCTGCACCGTCGGGATCCGACGCGATAGCGCGACCGCCGCTCGTCCGGGAGCTCGTCTCAGGGCTCTTCCTCGTCTGGACGTCCGGACGGCAGCTGGCCACGGGCCGCACCGGTGAGGCCTTCCACAACGCGCACCGCGTGTGGGACGTCGAGCGAGCGGTCCATCTGCCCGGCGAGGCGGCGGTGCAGTCCCTGCTGCCGCACGGCGACGGCCTGGCGCACATCGCGAACACCTCCTGCGCGGCCGTCCACTTCATGATCCGCCCCCGGACGTCGTCCGGGGGGACCCGCGACCCGCTTCGCTCGCCGCACCGCACGGCGAGCACGGCCGGCCGGACGCAGGCCGGCCTCGCACCTGCTCAGCGGGACGAGCAGGCACGCGTGGGGGCCGGCCGATGAACGCCGTCCTGATCGCCGTCGCCCTGTCCCTCGTCTCCGCCCTCGCCTACGCGGCCGCAGCGGTCGCCCAGGAACGGCTCGCGTCCCGTGCCCCCGGTGCGGGCACGCTGCGGCTGCTCGGCAGCGGCGCCTGGTGGTGGTCGGTCACGCTGAACGCGTCGGCCGCGCTGCTGCACGTCGTGGCGCTCAGGTACGGGCCGCTGACCGTGGTCCAGCCGCTCGGCGCGCTCACCCTGGTCGCGGCGGTGCCCATGGGGGCGCGGATGGCGGGACGGCGGGTGAGCGCGGTCGAGTGGAAGGGCACCGCGCTGACGCTGCTGGGCCTGGGCGCGATCCTGGCCACGGCGTCCGGTCCGGCGCCGGACGACGTGCTGAGCGTTCCCGAGGCGCTGGCGGTGGCGGGCGCCACCGCGGCGCTCATCGGAGTGCTGTCGCGGCCGGGCGCCCGCCCCGGGCTGCGGCACGCGTCCGCGTCGGGCCTCGCCTCCGGGGTCGCCTCGGCCCTCACGCAGACCGCGACGGTGGCCGCGACGGACCGGTCCGGTCCGGCGTTGAGCGTCCAGGTGGTCGGCGTGGCCGTGCTCGTGGCGGCCTTCGCGGCCGGTGGGCTGCTGCTGTCGCAGACGGCGTACCGGGGCGGTCTGGGCGGCCCGCTGGCGATGGTGACGCTGGCCAACCCGCTGGCCGCCGCGGTGATCGGGCTGTCGCTGCTGGGCGAACGCCTCCAGGGCGGTCCGGCGGGCGTGCTGCTCGCGCTCGCCGGGGCGGGCCTGGCGTCCTGGGGCGTGGTGCTGCTCAGCCGGACGGCACCCGCGGACGCGCCGGTGGACGACGACCATCCGGTGGCCGCCGTCCTGGCTCTGGAACCCCGCTCGGCGGCGGCCGGACCGGCGCTGGTGCCCCGGCCGCACGATCCGGGGCACCTCACTCCCGCTACCCGGTGATGATCGCCGGGTCACTCACCCCCGGCCGTCCGTTCTCGACGTGCCCCGCGAACCGCCGCAGGAACGTCTTGTCGCCCTCGGCGGTGACGGTCAGGTCGTACCAGCGGCGACTGGCGGCGAGGTCCACGGTCCGGCACACCTTCGCGCCGGGGCGGACGGTGACGGCCGAGGACCGGCCGCCGTAGCCGCTCGCCAGCTTCAGGCGGGCCGTGCCGGAGCCCTGGTTGGTGAAGGTCAGCTCGATGTCGTCGCCCGTGTGGCGGGCGGTGACCTCGCAGCCGGCCGCCTTGTTCGAGCCCCTGAAGACGCGCACGAAGCCGTTCGGGCCGTGCACGGTCAGGTCGTAGGAGCCCTGGGAGTACGCCGAGTTCCAGGTGTCGGAGAGCGTCCTGCCGGCCTCGGTGGTGTACATCCAGGGGCCGTCGGTGCGGTTGCCGGAGGTGATGTGGAAGGCGGCGCCGGCCTGCGCTCCGGAGGCGAGGGTGAGGGTGAGCTTCCCGGCCGCCGCGTCGACCGAGGCGTCCACGTGCGGGGCGTACTTCAGCGGCCGGGAGCGGCGCAGTCCGCGCTCCTGCCGGGGCATGCGGGGGTCGGCGGGCGGGGTCGGCCTGTAGTCGGGGTGGCGTTCGCGGTCCTGCGGCTCGTATGCGCCGGTGCCGGGCAGCGGGGCCGGACGCGTGTCCTTGCGGGAGAAGTCGAACGCGGTCGTCAGGTCACCGCAGATCGCGCGGCGCCACGGCGAGACATTGGTTTCGCGCACGCCGAAGCGGCGTTCCATGAACCGCAGGATCGAGGTGTGGTCGAGGGTCTCGGAGCAGACGTAACCGCCCTTGCTCCACGGCGAGACGACGAGCATCGGCACGCGGGGGCCGAGGCCGTACGGGCCGGCCGTGTTCTTGCTGTCGCCCGGGAAGAGGTCGAGGGAGACGTCGACGGTGGACAGGCCCCGGGAGGCGTCCTTCGGGGGCAGCGGCGGCACCACGTGGTCGAAGAAGCCGTCGTTCTCGTCGTACGTGATGAACAGGGCCGTCTTCGACCAGACCTCCGGGTTGGAGGTGAGGGCGTCCAGGACCTGTGCGATGTACCAGGCGCCGTAGTTGGACGGCCAGTTGGAGTGCTCGGAGAAGGCCTCGGGGGCGGCGATCCAGGAGATCTGGGGCAGTTCGCCGGCCTTGACGTCGGCGCGCAGCAGGTCGAAGTATCCGTCGCCGGCCTTGGCGTTCGTGCCGGTGCGGGCCTTGTCGTACCAGGGGTCGCCGGGCTTGGCGTTGCGGTACTTGTCGAAGTACAGCAGGGAGTTGTCGCCGTAGTTGCCGCGGTAGGCGTCCTCGATCCAGCCCCAGGAGCCCTGGGCGTCGAGGCCGTCGCCGATGTCCTGGTAGATCTTCCAGGAGATGCCGGCCTGCTCCAGGCGCTCGGGGTAGGTCGTCCAGCCGTAGCCGAGTTCGTCGTTGCCGAGGACCGGGCCGCCGCCGGTGCCGTCGTTGCCCGTGCAACCCGACCACATGTAGTAGCGGTTCGGGTCGGTGGAGCCGATGAACGAGCAGTGGTAGGCGTCGCAGACGGTGAAGGAGTCGGCGAGGGCGTAGTGGAACGGGATGTCCTCGCGGGTCAGGTACGCCATGGTCGTGGTGCCCTTGGCGGGCACCCACCGGTCGTACGTGCCGGCGTTGTAGGCCTGCTGGCCGTCGGGCCAGGAGTGTGGCAGGCCCTCGAGGAACTGCATGCCGAGGTCGTCGGCGTCCGGGTGGAACGGCAGGATCTCCTTGCCGTCCTTCTCCTGGTGCCAGACCGTCTTGCCGTTGCCGAGGGTGACCGGACGCGGGTCGCCGAAGCCGCGGACGCCTCTCAGGGTGCCGAAATAGTGGTCGAAGGAACGGTTCTCCTGCATGAGGACGACGATGTGCTCGACGTCCTCGATCGACCCGGTGCGGTGGTTCGCCGGAAGGGCGGCGGCGCGCTGGATGCTCGCCGACAGCGCGCTGAAGGCCGTGGTGGCACCCGCGAGTTGGAGAAAGCGGCGCCGGTTGACGTCGGACATGAAGGACAGACCTCTCATCCTGCGGTACGGGATGGCCGGAGCGTGACGGAATCTGCGCGGAAGGAGTGTTTCAGGGACACCAAACGACAAGGAAGGGGCCGGTGACACTCATGTGAAAGTCGCCGGTACGCCGGGTGCGCCGGGGTGTTGTGGGGGGGGAGGGTGAGGGGCGTGGCAGAGACGCAGACGGTTTCCCCGCCGACACAACGGCCCGTTCGCCATCTCCTCGCCGCCTCCGTGGGCAACGCGCTGGTGCCGCTGCTGTCCACGTTCGCGGTGTTCGCGATGGGCTTCTTCATACGGCCGGTCGGCGGGCTGCCGAGGGGCGCGGTCGCGGACCGGCACGGACGGCGGGCCGCGCTGACGGTCACCATCCTGCTCATGGGCGGCAGCAGTCTGCTGGTCGGGCTGACCCCGACGTACGCGGCGGTGGGTGTGCTGGCGCCGGTGATCCCGGTGCCCGCCCGGCTGTTGCAGGGCCTGTCCGTGGGCGGCGGGTTCGCGGCCTCGACGACGTTCCTGGTGGAGTCGGCGGGGCCCGGCCGGCGCGGGCTGTTCTCCGGCTTCCAGTACGTGTCGACGACGGTGGGGCAGCTCGTCGCCTCCGGCATCGCGGCGCTGCTGGTGGACACGCTGAACGACGGGCAGACGGGTTCACCTCGATCAGCGCGGCCGTGAACGCGGAGGTCTTCCCGCCCCGGGTCCGCGCGGCGGGCATCGGAGTCCCCTACTCCCTGAGCTTGTTCTTTAACTACCAGGACCTGCCAGGCTTGCCGATGGCCTTGAGGGTCTCGGGGCGTTTGACGGTCTTGCCGAGGGGTGCCCGGCGTTTGTTCCTGGCACCAGGTGGCCGTCCTGGGCCTGCACCTCGAGGTTTGGGAACACGGGTCGGGCAGGCGAGGTGAGCGCGGATGTTCCTGAACCCCCGGCGGACCCGGGCAGGGGTGAGCCGGTCGGAAGTGGTGGGTTTCTCCCAGGGCCGGCGCAGGTCCTCGGCGAGGGGCCGGGCGAGCCGGAGCTGAGTGTGAGCGACGATCAGGATCCAGGTCCAGCGGTCCGCCGCCTCGGGAGTACGGAGCTTCGGAGTGGTCCAGCCGAGGGTCTGCTTCGCGAAGCGGAAGGTGTGCTCCAGGTCGAAGCGGCGGAGAAATGCCTGCCAGGAACGGTCCACGTCGTCCGGAGTGACGCCGGTCTTGGAGGACCATAACCACACCGGCGGGGCATCACGGTCCTTCGACAGATGCTCGACCTTTGACCGGATCAACGTGCCTTCCACCAAGGGCAGTTCACCATCATGGCCGAGCCATGAGGAGCGGTGGGTGAGCCTTGGGTGGACCCGGTCCCATGCCCGCGCCTCGGCCTTGCCGTAGTTGGTAGTTGCGGTGACCGTGGTGATCGCTGGTTCGGGCCAGGTCTCCGGCTTGGCGAAGCGGAATTCCGGGCCGTGCTTAGGCGGCCGGCCGCCCTTCCGGTCGTAGACGCGAGGCGGCTTCGGCAGCCGCATGACGCGGTGGGAGCGGACCCGGCCGACCAGCTCGACCGGCAGATCGCGCAGGACCCAGGCCAGGCGGGTGACGTCGTAGCCAGCATCGCTGACGATCACGATGTCCGGGTCCCCGGCCCGCCACTGACCCGCGGCGATGAGCCGTTCAACGACTCCCCGCAGCTGGGCGGCGGTGACCGCGGTGGCGTCGTCCACCGGTCCGAGCCGGACCGCGTCCAGCATCGCGGTCCAAGAGGTGGCGCCCGGCTCCAGGACGGCGACGAAGGAGTAGGGCCAGCCCGGGATGAACTGCGACGCCGTCTTCGCCCGGCCATAGACATGGCAGAACAGCCGCTCGGCCGAGCACGGCGCGTCCGAACGAAGCCATGGCGACACATCGACGGCCAGGACCAGACGCCCGCCGTCGAACCGCGGCAGCGACAACCCGGCCAGCACCGTCCGCACCCGGCCGACATCGATCCGGCCGTGGTCCAGGCCTCCGTACATCGCTCCGTGCCCACGCCGATGCTCGGGCAGCAGCGTCAGGTCCACCGGGGACTTCACCGCCCCGTCCGCACACAGCACCGCATCCGTCAGCTCGAACAACTCGTCGCGCCGAGCGGTCAGACACTCGCAGAACTCGCCCCGGAAGCGTGACGCTTCCGCGAACGCATCCCTCCGCACAACATCAGGCAGCAGACTCACCCTCACGGCCTTCGTCTTGATCACGTGCACCTTGGTCGGAGCACAGGATCAGACGAAGGCCGCCCCCACGTCCGGCAAACCCTCAGGTGAGCGACTCAGTACGAGACACCGTTCGAGGCCGGAAGAAGAACAAGCTGAGTAGGTGTTCTTGAACCCGGTGCTGCAGCGCGAGGGGTCTCTTGAGTGTTAAGGCGTTGTCGTTACCCCATCGGGCAGGGAGGTTGACGATGCCTCAGGCCACCGTGCCGCTGGCGTCGCCGCCTGGATGTGTACTGCGAGGCCGTCGAGGAGGGTGGTTAGGCCGAACTGGTACAGCGAGGTGGGCGAGAGGTCGACTTCAGTGGCGACGGAAGCGAAGTGGGGCAGGTGGCCTTGAGCCAGCAAGGTGGTCATGCGGTCGTGCTGGGCGTCCATCCACTGCTCTGCGGTGATGCCGCTGGCCTGGGTGGCACGTGCTTCGGGTTCCGTGTCCACCGCCTGGCCTCGGACGTATCCGAAGAGGGTGACGGCCGCGTGCATGCGGGCGTCGGCGTCCAGTCCGAGGCCGTCCAGCGCGGCCAGGGCCCAGTCGATGTGCCGCATGCCGTGTGGCGCGAGCAGGGGTCGGCTGAGGTTGAGGGCCGAGGCCAGCCAGGGATGGGCCTGGTAGAGGCGCCACTGGATGGCGGCGGAGAGCTCCAGTTGGGTCCGCCAGCTCTCCGGCGGCCGCGCAGGCAGCGGCTCGCTGGCGAAAGCCGCGTCTACCATCTGCGCGATCAGCTGTTCCTTGTTCGCGACGTACCGGTAGAGCGACATGGTCGGCATGCCGAGTTCCGCAGCGACCCGGCGCATCGTCAGCCCGGCCGTTCCCTCGGCGTCGGCGAGCGCGATGGCCGCGCGGACGATGCGGGCCCGGGCGGCTGGGTCGTCGGCGGGGGACCTGGCTGAGCGCGCCTGCGGCGCGGTGTCGGCGACCACGGTTCCGACCCCGGGAACGGCCCTCACCAGGCCCTCTTGCCGCAGTACTGCCAGCGCCTTGGTGGCAGTGGCCATGGCCACTCCCCACCGCTGGGTGATCGCCCGGGTGGACGGCACGCGGGCGCCCGGAGCGAGTTCGCCCGTCTTGATCCGGTGGCGCAGTTCTCCCGCGATCCGCGCGTACGGGGCCTGGGTCACGGCCAGCCTCCCTCTGATCGAATCGGCCTCGGACCGTAGTGCACTAGTAGGACTCCGTTAGGTCTGTGTGGCCTGCCGTCTGGTGCGGCGGGTGGGCA
>NZ_JBHVCP010000046.1:0-61396 GCF_042803315.1 Streptomyces sp. NPDC057424 | reverse complement strand
CCCCCTGCTCGAAGAGCTTGGGGGAGCGTGCCGGGCGTCGCGACGGGGCGAACGCCGCCTGTCGCGGCACTAGCCGCGCCGGGGCAACCGCCAGTTCGGGCGCGGGAAGTGGCAGGTGTAGCCGTCCGGGTAGCGCTGGAGGTAGTCCTGGTGCTCCGGCTCGGCCTCCCAGAAATCGCCGGCCGGCACGACCTCGGTCACCACCGGGCCGGGCCACAGCCCGGACGCCTCGACATCGGCGATGGTGTCCTGCGCGACGCGCCGCTGCTCGTCGTCGAGGTAGAAGATGGCGGAGCGGTAGCTCAGGCCGATGTCGTTGCCCTGCCGGTTCCTCGTGGTCGGGTCGTGGATCTGGAAGAAGTACTCCAGGATCGCGCGGTAGTCGGTAGCGGTCGGATCAAACACGATCTCGATCGATTCCGCGTGCTTTCCGTGGTCACGGTAAGTGGGGTGGGGCTTGTCGCCGTCGCCGCTGTAGCCGACCCGGGTGCGGATCACTCCGGGAAGCGACCGGATCAGCTCCTCCATGCCCCAGAAGCAGCCACCCGCCAGCAGCGCCCTCTCCTCGACATCGCTCATGGCGCATCACCTTTCCTGCCCGTAGCCGTCCACACACGACCAGCCTCGCACACGTGCCCTCCACCTCGCCGTCGCCACCTTGACGGGTGACGAGCCGCGCCAAGCCGGCCCTTGTCCGGAGCGTCGACCAGGACCCCGTATCGCGCCACCGGACGGCGCCTTGCTGCGACCTCGGAGCATCCCGGCGGGACCCTCTGTGACCTGTAGGCCGGAAACCGGCGGATGGCCGAGAACCTCAGGCGATCACAGGGAAGGGAGCGGCCCGCCGGATCCGATACGCGCCAATGTCGTCCCTGCGGGCCGAGGAAGCGGCGCGCAGCGCCCCGCACCGCACCACCGCCCCCGGACCCACCGGCTGCCTGGGCGAATGCGACTTCAGTCGCGCCACCACATTTCCACCACACCCCCTTCACGCCATGAACACTTCAAGCCGAGCCACGAAGCGCGCCCACCCCGCTGGGCAGACGCTGCGCCCAGCCCCTGCCTAGCCTCCCGGCCATGCGATCACCCCTGATGAGACGTTTCGGCCTCGGTGCCGTCCTCGCCCTCGCCCTCGCCGTCTTCGGCCTGGCCCCCAGCGCCAGCGCGGCCGACCCGGCGCCGGCGGAGCTGACCTTCGCCACCGACAGCGCCACCACCACACCCGGCGGCTCGGTGAAGCTGTCGATGACCATCACCAACAACAACACCTACGACGTCTGGTTCGTGTACCAGACGATCGAACCGACGTGGCTGACCACGCAGCGCCCCGACCTCAAGTACAGCTTCACCGGGTGCAGCCTGACCACCGCGAACGACCCCGCCCCCTGCTCCGGGACCGGCCCGGCCAACCTCGGCGCCAACTACGGCGCCACCATCCCGCCCGGCCAGAGCCGTACGGTCACCCTGACACTGGACGTCGCCGCCGACTCCGGCTGCAACGGCAACATCGGCTTCTACTCGTACTTCTACGCCGAGTTCAGCGACTCCACGAACGTCAGCGGCGGCCCGGTCTACACGCCCGTGACGCGCGTGCTCTGTTCCTGACGCTCCGCCCGGAGCCCGGCGGCCGTGACCTGAAAGCCTCCATCCCCGGACGACCGACCCGGTCTGGACCACTGACACTCCGGCCGGCGGGCCCCACGGGCCCGCCGGTGCGCGGCGCAGGGCCCGGACCAGCACGCCGGGCCCTCGCGCCCACCAGGTCCGGCCTCAACCGGCAACCAGGAACGGCTCGCTTCGCTTTCGAACGGACCCCATTCGACACCTGCGCTTTTCCGTCATGTTCCGCAACATGACCGCGAAATCTCCACACAGACATCACTATGTGGTGCGAACGGATGCGTGACGAACTGGCTTCTGAGGGGGACGCCGGCGGCACGCAAGGGGGTGCGTCCGCTCCACGGGAGCCGTACTCACCCCTGCCCGGGGAGGGGACCTCACCGCATGAAGCGGACCTTACGCACCACCGTGCTGACGGTGGGCGCACTCATCGCCGCTCTGGGCCTGCCGGCCGGCGCGGCCCATGCCGACACCACGCCCCGTATCGACCTGCGGGTGCTGGTGGTGAGCGACGGGGGGCCGTCCACCGACGCGATAGCCGCCGAACTGGCCGCGGCCGGCACGCCGTACACCCGGATCGACCTCACGCAGTCCGACCGGACCGTGATCGATGCCGACTTCCTCGCGGACACCGCCGGCGACCGGCCGCGCGCCAGGTTCCAGGCCGTCGTGCTGCCCAACGACAACCCGTTCCCGGCCGGCTCCGCGGAGATGGCGGCACTCGCGGCGTACGAGCAGACGTACGACATTCCCCAGGTCGACGCCTACACCTACGCGCGTCCCGAAGCCGGTCTGCAGTACCCGGTCCACGGGGGCTACTCCGGCAGCATCGACGGCAAGCGTGCGGAAGTGACCGCAGCCGGCAAGTCGGGCCCCTTCGGCTATCTCGACGGGGCGGTGCCCTTCGAGGACAACGACCCGGCGGTCGGCGAGAGTTACGCCTACCTGTCGAAGCCCGTGGCGGGGGCCGACTTCACCCCGTACGTGGAGGCGGCGATCCCCGGGCAGTCGGCCAAGGGCACGCTGGTGGGCGAGTACCGGCACGACGGGCGGCGCGAGCTGGTCGTCACCTTCGTCTACAACCAGTACCAGCAGCAGTTCCGGCTCCTGGCCCGCGGCATCGTGGAGTGGATGACCGGCGGTGTGCACCTGGGCGCATCCCGGAACTACTTCTCCGTCCACGTGGACGACGTGTTCGCCGCCGACGACCGCTGGAACAGCCGGCTCAACTGCACGCCCGGCGACGTCGACTGCACGGACCCCAACGCGACGCCCGACCCGATCCGGATGACGGCCGGCGACGTCGACCACGCCGTCGACTGGCAGAACAGCAAGGACTTCACCCTCGACTTCGCCTACAACGGCGCCGGCAGCGTCGACCACCGGGAGGACAACAACGGCACCGACGCCCTCGCCGACCGGCTGATCGCCCGGCGGGGCGAGTTCCGGTGGATCAACCACACCTACTCGCACCCCTTCCTCGGCTGTGTGCAGGACACCACCGTGGTGCCGTGGAAGTGCGCAACCCACGCCGACGGCAGCACCCGGTGGATGAGCCGCAACGACATCTCCGACGAGATCGCCACCAACCGCGTCTGGGGCGAGGGCGCCGGGCTGCCGCTGCTGAACGACGAGTTGGTCACCGGCGAGCACTCCGGCATGAAGGTGCTGCCGCAGCAACCCGAGGACAACCCCAACCTGGCGCTCGCTCTCGACGACAACGACATCGCCTGGCTCGGCTCCGACAACTCCCGTGAGCCCGCCCAGCGTCAGGTCGGTCCGGCCACGACCGTGCCCCGCTACCCGATGAACGTCTTCTACAACGCCGGCCGGGCAGCCGAACAGGTCGACGAGTACAACTGGATCTACACCAGCCGCGCCGAGGGAGGCAGCGGCATCTGCGAGGACAACCCGGCCACCACCACGTGTCTGCCGGCGCCCTTGGACGCCGCCACGGGCTACGCCGACCACATCGTCCCGCTGGAAACACGGATCGCCCTCGGGCACGTCCTGGCCAACGACCCCAAGCCACATTTCATCCACCAGTCGAACCTGGCCGAGGACCGCATCGCCTACCCTGTGCTCGACGGCGTCCTGGACGGCTACGAGGAACTGTTCGCCGAGGACACACCCGTCGTGAACCCGCGGATGCGGGACATCGGCGCGGAACTCCGGCGCCGGGCGGACTGGCAGGCCGCCGTCCGGGCCGGAGAGATCACCGCCTACCGCATCGGCGGCACGGTGACCGTCGACGCGCCGGACGGGCTGGCGGTCCCCGCGACCCTGCCCACCGGCACCACGCTGGCCGGGGCCGCGTTCGGCACGGCGTACGCGGGGGCAGTGTCCGGCTGGACGCCCTCCGCGGGTGCGCCGCTCGCTCTCACCCTGCCGGCGTCCGTCCCGGCCGCGGCCACCGCGGCCGAGCCCGCCCCGGCCACCGGCCCCGCACCGAAGACCCGTGTCCCCACGGGCGTCACCGACCCGGTGGGACACACCTCAGACGGCTGAACGGCGCATCTGCCCAAGACCGACCGAAGGTCCTGACCGCCCCGCGGCGGCCAGGACCGGCCCGAACCACCCCACACCTCGGCCGTGGAGCACATCGATGCCCGTTCCCCAGGGCGCGCGACGTACCGGAGCAACGCGCGTCACCCTGCTCACCGAAGGCACCTACCCGCACAGCCACGGAGGCGTCAGCGTCTGGTGCGACCAACTCGTCCAGGGCATGCCCGACCTCGCCTTCGACGTCATCGCCGTCACCGGCACCGGACGTGAGCCGGTCGTATGGGACCTGCCCGCGCACGTCTCGAGCGTGCTGTCCGTCCCCCTGTGGGGTGCCCCGCCCGAGGGTCGACCGCCCCGGGGCCGAGCCCGCAACCAACTCGCCACCTCCTATGAGCGGTTCCTGACCGCGCTGCTCGACCCGCGCGCCGAGGACGGTTTCGCGCCCGCCCTGTACGCGCTGGCACGGGCCGCGTCGGACGGGACGCTGAGCCCTTTCCTGCACGCGGACCGGGCGATCGCGATCCTCACCGCGCTGTGGAACCGCCCCGGGCTCGCCGTGCGTGAGGCACGGCCGACCCTGCACGACGCGCTCACCGCGACCGGCCTGCTGGAGCACGCCCTGCGCCCGCTGGCCGCCCCGGCGCCCGAGGGCGGCGTCGCACACGCGGTGAGCGGCGGGGTCGCCGTTCTGCCGGGCCTCGCCGCCCTCGAACACCACGGCGTTCCCCTGCTGCTGACCGAGCACGGGGTCTACCTCCGCGAGCGCTACCTGGGCTACCGCACCGCCCCCTACCGCTGGCCGGTGAAGGCCGTGATCCTCGGGTTCTTCCGGCTGCTCGCGCAGGAGAGCTACCGCCGGGCAGCCCTGATCACGCCGGGCAACCGCTACAACCGGCTGTGGGAGGAAGAGGGAGGCGCCGACCCGGCGTCGATCCGCACGGTCTACAACGGCGTCGACCCCGCCGCGTTCCCGGCGGCCGGGCCCGAGCCGGCGGCCCCCACCCTCAGCTGGGCGGGCCGCGTCGACCCCATCAAGGATCTGGAGACCCTCATCCGGGCCTTCGCCCTCGTCCGTGCCCGGCTCCCGCACGCGCGACTGCGGCTGTTCGGCGGGACACCGCGGGGCGGAGAGGCCTACCGGGAACGCTGCGAGGCCCTGGCCGCCGAGCTCGGGCACGCCGACGCCGTCACGTTCGAAGGGCGCGTCGACGACATCAAGGACGCCTACGCGGCCGGGAACGTCGTGATGCTCTCCAGCATCAGCGAAGGCTTCCCCTTCACCCTGATCGAGGCCATGTCCTGCGGACGGGCGACCGTCTCCACCGACGTGGGCGGTGTACGCGAGGCCGTCGGTGACACCGGGCTCGTGGTGCCGCCACGCGATCCGCAGGCGATGGCCACGGCCGCGCTGGAACTGCTGGGCGACCCCGGGCGGCGCAGGGCGATGGGGGAGGCGGCCCGGCTGCGGGTCATCGAGCAGTTCACCCTCCGGCAGACCATCGACACGTTCCGATCCGTCTACCTGGAACTGGCCCACCCGACACGGGCGTTGACGCTCACGCCCCCGACGGTCACCATGTCCGCCCCGGCCGTCAACGGCACCGGAAGCCTCGCCCTGTGAGCGGGCCGATGTCCCTCGAACCCGGGGGCGCCGAGCAGGACACGCTGGCCATCCGGCTGGCCGGCACCCGCCCGCCGCGCCGCCGGCCACGCTGGGCCCTCGACGACACCACGCTCGCCATCCGGCTGCCCCGGCGCGGTCCCGACGAGGAGGCGGTCAGTGAGCTCGCCGCCGAACTCGCCGACCGCATAGGTCCCGCGGTCCACCCCTACGAGGTGGCCGCGCTGCTGGAGGCGGAGGGGCTGTCGGTCTCCCTGATCAACGAACGGTACGGCCACCCGAACCTGTTCTCCCTCGCCTCCGCGCTGTACGAGCGAGTGCCGCGCACCTTCCCCGAACCCGCCCCGGCGGCCGACCCCTGGCGCCCCGACACCCTGCGCTGTCTGCTGCGGGGGGTGCTGTTCGCCCTGCCGGGGCTGGCCTACCTGCTGACCGCACCACTGTGGAACGCCGGCGGGCACGCCCCCGCCCTCATCGTGGCCGGCCTCGCCTCCTGGGCGTGGGGGCAGGCACTCGGCCACCGCGCCCATCTGCGGATGGCGACCGGACGCCGGGAGGCGGGCCGTACCCTCCTGGCCGGCGCGCCCGCGGGAGCGGCGGCGGCCACGGCGATCGCCGCGCTGCCCGCCGACGGCGGACCGGTGACCCTGGTGGCTGCCGCGCAGTCCGCGTACCTGGCAGCCGCCGGTGTCCTGCTGGTGCTGGGCCGGGAACGGCTGCTGCTGGCCGCGCTCAGCCCGCTGCTCGCCGGTGCCGCCGTCCTGCCGTGGTGGGAGCCCGGCCCCACGCTCCGGGCCGGGCTGCCCCTGCTGGCGCTGCTCGCCACGCTCACCGTCACCGGCCGGGTCCTGCGGGGCGCCCTCGCCGTCCCGGCCGTCGCCGGCGCGACCCGGCCGCGCCTGCTGTGGTCACTGCCGTACGGCCTGTTCGGGCTGGCCGCGGGGGTGCTGGTGCTGCTGGAGGGACGGGAGGAGCCGTACGCGGTGATCGTGCTGACGCTGAGCATGGGACCAGCGGAGTGGCTGCTGTACCGCTACCGCGGACTGTCGGTCGCCGCGCTGCGTGCCACCGCCACGCCCGCCGGGTTCCTGCTGCGCTCGGCCGCCATCCTCGGCCTCTGCCTGCTCGCCTATCTCGCACCGCTGCTGCCCGCGGCCCTGCTGACCGGCGCCGACCCGGCCGCCCTGCTGCTGCTCGCGGCCGTCCTGTGGACCGCGCTGCTGCTCCAGGCGTTCGGGGCGGCCTGGCCGTCGGCCGGGATCTGCCTGACGGCAGCCGGCGGGGCCGGAGCGGTCGTCCTGTTCGATCTGCCACCGGGTGCCGCCCTGGCCCTGCCGCTCGGCTGCGGCGCCGCCGCCCTGTGTCTGTCGGCGTGCGCGCTGTGGCTGCTCGGCCGGCCCGCCCCACACGCCTGAGCCCCGCGCCACTCCCCGCTCCTCTCCCATCCAACCGAAGGGACACCGCAGTTGACCTCCGCACCGCTCGCCGCCGTCACCGGAGCCGAGGGCTTCATCGGCTCGCACCTCACCGAGGCACTGGTCGCCTCCGGGCACCGGGTCAGGGCCATGGCCCAGTACAACTCCTTCTCCTCCTACGGCTGGCTGGAGACCCTGCACCCGGACGTCCTGGACCAGGTGGAGATCGTCCTCGGCGACGTCCGGGACCCCGGCTCCGTCCGCGGCCTCCTCGAAGGCGCCGGCACCGCCTACCACCTGGCCGCCCTGATCGCGATCCCGTACTCCTACCAGGCCCCGCACAGCTACGTGGACACCAACGTCACCGGCACCCTCAACGTGCTGGAAGCCGTGCGCGCCCTCGGCACGCCCCGGCTGGTGCACACCTCCACCAGCGAGACGTACGGCACCGCCCAGACCGTGCCCATCACCGAGGACCACCCCATCAACACCCAGTCCCCGTATGCCGCTTCCAAGGCGGGCGGGGACCGGCTGGCCGACAGCTACCACGCCAGTTTCGACACCCCGGTCGTCACACTGCGCCCCTTCAACACCTTCGGGCCGCGTCAGTCGATGCGCGCGGTCATCCCCACCGTGATCGGGCAGGTCGCGGCGGGGGAACGCACGATCACCCTCGGCGACCTGCGCCCCACCCGGGACTTCACCTTCGTCAAGGACACCGCGCAGGCCTTCCTCGCCGTCGGTACCGGGCCCGCCGAGCAGGTCGTGGGCCGTACCTTCAACGCCGGAACCGGCGGGGAGATCTCGGTCGGCGACCTGGTCGCCCTGATCGGCAAGGTGATGGACACCGCTCTCGACGTCCGCGAGGACACCGCCCGCATCCGCCCCGCCAACTCCGAGGTGATGCGGCTGGTCGCGGACGCGAGCCGGCTCTGCGCGGCCACCGGCTGGCAGCCCGCGCACACCCTGGAGGAAGGACTGGCGTCCACCGTGGAGTTCTTCCGTGACCCGGCCAACCTCGCCCGCTACAAGACCGGCATCTACAACATCTGACACCTCACAGCGGAACTCGTCCGTCACGACTGCGCACGTCCGTGAAGCGTTCACGAAGGAGGAGCCCCATGCACGCAGTGATCCTGGCGGGAGGCAAGGGCGTCCGGCTGCGGCCGTACACCACCGCACTGCCCAAGCCGCTCGTGCCCATCGGCGACCAGCACGCCATCCTGGAGATCGTGCTGCGCCAGCTGTCCACGGCCGGCTTCACCAGCTGCACCATCGCCATCGGCCACCTCGGCCAGATCATCCGCGCCTACGTCGGCGACGGCTCCCAGTGGGGCATGACGGTCGACTACGCCACCGAGGACAGCCCTCTGGGCACCATGGGCCCGCTGCTCAACCTGCGCCACCGGCTCCCGGAGACCTTCCTGGTGATGAACGGCGACGTCCTCACCGACCTCGACTACGCCGACGTCCTGCACCAGCACCGCGTGTCCGGGGCCCCGCTGACCATCGCGACGTACGCCCGCAAGGTGCACATCGACTTCGGGGTGCTGACCACCGATTCCAGCAAGGTCGTCGCGTTCACCGAGAAGCCGAGCATGGACTACCGCGTCTCCATGGGCGTCTACGGCCTGTCCCGCTCCACTCTGGAGGGCTACACGCCCGGCCTCCCCCTCGGTTTCGACGAGTTGGTGCTCGACCTGCTCAAGACCGGCAACCAGCCGCACGCCTACGCGTTCGACGGGTACTGGCTGGACATCGGCCGTCCGGACGACTACGACCGGGCCAACGCCGAGTTCACCAGCCGCAAGTCGCTTCTGCTCAAGGGAGCCTGAGCACGTCATGCGCATTCTCGTCCTGGGCTTCACCGGCTATCTCGGCGCTCACGTCGTCGAGCGGCTGCGCGCTCTGCCGGGCGCGCTGGTCCTCGGCGGCGGCCGGTCACCGGCCGCCGACCTGGACATCGATCTCGCCTGCGTCCACCCCGAGCAGCTGGCGAAGACACTCGCGTCGGCCGCGCCCGACACGGTCGTCAACTGCGCGGGCGCTACCGGCGGTGACGCCGTCACCCTCGCCGAGGTCAACGCCCGGGGCCCCGCGGTGCTGTGCGCCGCGCTGCGCGAGGCGGCCCCCGCGGCCCGCCTGGTGCACCTGGGTTCGGCCGCCGAGTACGGCCCCGGCATGCCGCACAGCCCGGTGACGGAGTCGGCGGCCACCTGCCCGGTCGGCCCCTACGGTGCGACCAAGCTCGCGGGCACGGTCGCGGTGACCGCCTCCGGCCTGGACGCGGTGGTGCTGCGCGTGGGCAACCCGGTGGGGCCCGGGGCGCCGTCCTCGGGACTCCCCGGCCGGATCACCGCACTGCTGCGCGAGGCCGGTCCCGGCCCGGAGGCGGTGCTGCGGCTCGGCAACCTGTCCGCCCACCGCGACTTCGTCGACGTGCGTGACGTCGCACGGGCGGTGGAACTCGCGGCCACGGCCCCGGGCCCGCTGCCGGCCGTTCTCAACATCGGCGGGGGCCGGGCCGCCCCGGTGCGTGACCTGGTGCGGGGTCTGGCCCGCCTGGCGGGCTTCCGGGGCCGGATCGAGGAGGGCGCGGCGGGGCCGGCCGGTCCGGCCCGCTCCGCGCAGGTGTCGTGGCAGTGTTCGGACATCTCCGCCGCCGAGGAGGCCCTGGGGTGGCGTCCGGCCCACACCCTCGACGACGCGCTGGTCGCCCTCTGGGAAGGCGGCCGGACGCCGTGAGCCTGCTGATCCCGCTGTATGTCCATCCGGCCGAGGACCCGGGTGCCTGGCACCGGCTGATCACCGCCGCGCCCCGCACCTACGGGGTGGTTCTCAACCCGGCGAGCGGTCCGGGCGAGGCCCCCGACCCGGCGTTCAGCGCGGCGGCGGGTGCGCTGCGGGCCGCGGGGGCGCGCCTCCTGGGCTACGTCGACACCGACTACGGGGTGCGCGACCCCGCGGACGTCGCCGAGGACGTACGCCGGCACCGGGAGTGGTACGCGGCGGACGGCTGCTTCCTGGACCGGGTGACGGCGACTGCGGACGCGCTGCCGGACTGCCGCCGGCTGGTACGGACAGTACGCCGGCAGGGTGCGGGGACGGTCGTCCTCAATCCCGGGGTCCATCCGGCCCCGGGATACGCCCGCCTCGCCGACCTGACCGTCACCTTCGAGGGCCACTGGTCGACGTACGTCTCCACCTTCAGCCGCCCGGCGTGGACCGCACGCCACCCGCCCGAGCGACTGTGCCACCTCGTCTACGGCGTGCCCGAGGCGCTCGTTCCCCTCGCCGTACGCACCGCGCACGAGCGCGGAGCGGCGGTCTGCGGACCGGTGACGGGCGAACCTCCCAACCCCTGGGCCGAGTTGACGCCTGCCCTCACCGGGGCGGAACGATGAGAAAGAGGGCGCGCTCCCGCGCGGTCCTGCTGACCGCGCTGATCGCCGGGGCGCTGACGGGCTGCTCCGGCAGCGCCGAGCAGCCCGCCGACGCGCACCGTACGACGCCCGGCGCACCCCACACGGCGCCGTCCCGGCCACCGGTACCCGAACCGGGAAGGCCGACGGCCTCTCCGGGCGACTCCGCTCCCCCGTCGCCGGATTCCGTCACCCCTTCACCCTCCAGGGCAGTGTGGAAACCCCGTCCGGGCCTCGCCTGGCAGTGGCAACTCGACGGCAGGGTCGATGCGTCGGCCGATGTGCCCGTCTACGACATCGACGGCTTCGAGAACTCCGCGGCGGACGTGGCCCGGCTGCACCGCGCGGGAAGGAAGGTCATCTGCTACGTCAACGTGGGCGCGTGGGAGGACTTCCGGCCGGACCGGGGCGCTTTCCCGGACTCGGTGCTCGGCGAGCCCAACGGGTGGTCCGGCGAACGGTGGCTGGACATCCGGCAACTGGCCCTCCTGCGACCGATCATGGAACGCCGCTTCGACATGTGCCGTGACAAGGGCTTCGACGCGGTGGAACCCGATCTGGTGGAGGGCTACGGCAACGACACCGGCTTCCCACTCACCGCCCGGGACCAGCTCAGGTACAACCGCATGATCGCGGCCATCGCCCACGAGCGAGGGCTGTCGGTGGGGCTGAAGAACGACCTCCCCCAGATTCCCCAGCTCGTGGACCATTTCGACTTCGCGGTCAACGAGGAGTGCGCCCAGTACGACGAGTGCGGCGAGCTCTCTCCGTTCATCGCGGCGGGCAAGGCGGTGTTCCACGTGGAGTACACGGAGCCGCGCAGCGGTTTCTGTGCCGAGTCCCGCCGGCTGAGGCTGTCGTCGATGCTGAAGGAGCCGGAGCTCGGCGTGTGGCGGGGCCCCTGCTGAGGGTGGGGCCGGCCGTGGAGAACGTGGACGGCTCCCTCCCCTGCGAAGAGGGCGGGAGCCGTCCAGGTGGGTCAGCGGGTCATGCGTGGCGGTGCGAGCGCCGGTTTCCGGTGACGAGGCGGTAGAGGGCAAGCAGGATGAGGGAGCCGACGACCGCGGCGATCCACGTGGAGAGGTCGAAGAACCCCTCGATGGAGTCCACGCCGAAGATGACCTTACCGAGCCAGCCGCCGAGCAGACCGCCCACGATGCCGATGAGCATGGTGATGACGATGCCGCCGGGGTCCTTGCCCGGCATCAGGGCCTTGGCGATGGCACCGGCGAGGAGCCCGATGATGATCCAAGCAATGATGCCCATGGTGCGTCTCCGCTTCGTCGTATAAGGATTGTGTTAGCTCATCGGGTGCGCCGATCCCGCCCCACCAAACGTCTCCGTCTCATATCGGCCCCGACTGCGCGGCTTTCGCCGCGCGTTGGCGGCGAGAGCATGCCGGGGCCGTGACGACCGCTCCGACGGCCGCCTCGACGCGGGAGTCGGCGGGCAGCTGGACGATCATTGTTTGCGACGATGGAGAAGCTGCGTCGCATTCACCGTCTCAGCATCAATTTCATTGCATATAGCGCCAATATATGCAGTTCAGAGCCTTATTCTCGTTGCAATGAAATGAAGCTGAACGCTGTCGCGACCTCAGCGGGAGTTGCGGCAGGCCGCAGTTTCGTACCCTGACGGCATGCGCATGCGCCCCACCCTGAGCTGGACCCCTTCCGGGGACCTGCCCCCGGGCACCACGGATCTGGCGCCGGTCGCCGACGTGCTGAGCACTGGCGGAGTGCTGGTGCTCAGCGGAGCGGGCATCTCCACGGAATCGGGCATCCCCGACTACCGGGGCGAGGGCGGGAGTCTGAGCCGGCACACTCCGATGACCTACCAGGAGTTCACCGCCGGCGCCCAGGCCCGGCGCCGGTACTGGGCACGCAGCCACCTCGGCTGGCGCAGCTTCGGCCGGGCCCGTCCCAACGCCGGGCACCGGGCCGTGGCCGCCTTTGCACGGCACGGCCTGCTCTCGGGTGTCATCACCCAGAACGTGGACGGCCTGCACCAGGCCGCCGGCAGCGAGGACGTCGTGGAACTCCACGGAACCCTGGCCCGGGTCGCCTGTCTCTCCTGCGGCGCCCTCAGCCCACGCCGGGAACTCGCCCAGCGGCTGGAGGAAGCCAATCCGGTGTTCGAACCCGTAGCCGCCGGAATCAACCCGGACGGTGACGCCGACCTCACGGACGACCAGGTCGCAGGCTTCCGCGTGGTGCCCTGCACGGTCTGCGGCGGCACCCTCAAACCGGACGTCGTGTTCTTCGGCGAACCGGTTCCGCCGCAGCGGGTCGAGCACTGCCGCGAGCTGGTCCGGGGGGCGACCTCACTGCTGGTCCTGGGCTCCTCGTTGACGGTGATGTCCGGGCTCCGCTTCGTCCGCCAGGCGGCCCAGGCAGGGAAGCCGGTGCTGATCGTCAACCGGGATCAGACCCGGGGCGACCGGCACGCCCTGACGAGGATCTCCCTCCCGCTGGGCACCGCCCTCAGCACCGTCGCGCACCAGCTGGGCGTTCCCGTCAGCCGAGCCGGCGGCGGAGGGCCGCAGCCAGCCTGACCGGCGCCACGCGCAGCACCAGGGCTCCCTTCGGACCGCCTGCGAGCGGCTTGGCGTAATAGGGGCGGCCGAGCCTTGAGGCACGGAACCAGCGAGTACCGGACAGTCCCTCGGCGGCCGGGACGGCCAGGCGGTTTCTCGGGTCGTCCGTGCCCAGGGTCAGCGTCCAGCGTCCTGGCCGCAGTTGCCTGACCGGCATGCGGGCGGTGAAGGTGCGGCTGCCGTCCGGTGCGTACAGCAGAGGCACCTCCAGGACCGAACCCGCGTCCTCTTCGGCGCGCAGGGCGGTGGGTGCGGGGTGGCATGCGGCATCGTCCGTCAGTCGTCCGCTGACGACGAGGGTGGCGGGTGCGCAGGTGTCCCAGGCGATTCCGGTCACGGGGCCTGCCGGCTCGGCCCCGGTGTGCCGGACGTCCAGGGAGAAGTTGCCGTCGGGGGTGAAGAAGGGGCGTGCGGTGGTGCGACCGTGCCCGGGCCGGGAGCCGGTGGTGAGGTCTCGCTGTGGCGGAGCGGTCCTCCGGACGTCGGCGTCCGTCCGGGACTGCCGGAGTCTGACGGTTCGGCTGACCCCCTGGGCGCGTACGTCCAGGTAGAGGTCCCACCGTCCGTCGCCGAGCGGGGCGCCCGAGTCCACGGTGCTCAGGTCCACATCGACGGTGAAGCGGGCTGCTGCGCCGCTGACGCCGGGTGGGGCGGTGCCGACGGTCGCGGGCACACCGATGTCCGGGTGCCGGAAGCCGCTCGGGCGCAGGATCAGCCGGGACGTGGGCTGGAGGGGGCCGAGGGATTCGATGCCGGCGTGGCCGGCGAGTCGGAGCACATCGCCGTCGCCCCTCCAGGCCGCTTCGGCCAGTTCGTGGCGGACCGGGATCCGGTCCGTGGTGTCGAAACAGACGTCCGGGACGGCCTTCGCGGGATCGCGGAAGAAGGGGTGGGACCAGTAGACACGGCCCTTGTCGACGATGTTGCCGCGTGTCGCGTCCTCCTTGGCGTGCCGCGCCACGGTCATGAGGTCCTCGTAGCGGTCCGCGCGCAGGAGGTGGACGATCAGCCGGTCCGGCGGGGCGAGCAGCTGGAAGACGCCATCGGTCACGTAGCTCTGTGCCCATTGGCGGAACTGCGGGTAGAAGTACTCCCGTGCCTGCTGTTCGCCTTCCCGGGGCAGCAGGGCACGCAGTGGCCCGCACAACTCCCACTCCACGTGGCGGCGCATGATCCGGTCCCGGCGCGGCCCGGGGCCGAGGTAGCGGGCGACCGTTTCGAAGCACAGCCGGGTCCCGTCCATGCGGTGGACGAGGTCGGCGGCGGTGAGGGTGAGGTTGTTGCCGTTCTGGCGATTGCGGGAGTAGTAGCAGTCGTAGTCGGCGACCACGGACACGCCGTCGGCGTTGAGGTAGGCGGCGGCGGTGAACGGCTTGTCCTCGCAGTTGCGGTACGGCGGGAACCTGAGGTCCAGCCGTTCGATCAGCGAGCGCCGGAACAGCTTCCAGCAGCCCAGCGTGCGGTAGGCGTGAGAGGAGAAGACGTCCGTCCGGGGCTGGTTGTGAGAGAAGACGGCCGTCGGTACGGCGCGTCCGCCGACCGACACCATTTTGCCGAGGACCACGTCGGTGCGGTTCTCGTCCGCCATCGCGACCATGCGGCGCAGTGCGTCCGGGCCGAGGTAGTCGTCGGAGTCCAGGAAGAAGACGTAGTCACCGCCGGCCAGGTCCAGACCGGTGTTGCGCGGACCTCCGGCCCCTCCACTGTTGGGCTGGTGGACGACACGCAGGCTGGAGCAGTTCTGCGCGAGGCGGTCCAGCTCGCGTCCGGAGCCGTCGGTCGAGCCGTCGTCGACCGCGATGATCTCGATCTTGTCCAGTCCGAGGGTCTGCTCCATGGCGGAGGTGACGCACTTCGTCAGTTCCGGCATCGCGTTGTACGCGGGGATGATCACGCTCACGCGGGGAGGGTTCGTACGGGACATGATGGGCTCCCGGGCCGTGGGGGCGGTGCGGAGGGGAGGGAGGAGGCCGGTTTCTGGCCGGGCCGGGCGACGGACGGCTCCATGGAGCTTCCGGCGTGGCCCGATCCTGCCGCCCTGCGTGAGCCCTCCTCCTACGCTGTCGGAGTGCGGGAACCACCCGTTCGGGTCTGTGTCGGCCCCACCCGGAACATCCCCTCCTCTCCCGCCGGCCGCAGAGCGTCCTCGGCCGAGGCGCCCCGGGACCAGGCCGCCGCGTACTCCTCGGCGTCCAGGAACGTGCGCACCCGCCTCTCGGCGGCGAGGTGCGCCTCGTGGAACGGGCGCAGGCCGATGAGCGCCACCCCCGTGTCCTGACGCATGCGGTGGGCGGCGCCCAGGAGCCAGGCCGCCCGGGTGGAGTCTCCGGTGGCGGCCACCGCCCAGGCCAGTGTCTCCAGGCCCCAGACCGGCCCCCAGCTGTCCCCGATCGCCTGTTGCCGCGCCAGGGCCTCCTGCAGAGGGGGCAAGGCTCTCTCCGCTTCGCCGTGTCGCAACTCCACGAGTCCCGTGCACCACTGGGCCCAGGTGCGGGCCCATTCGGCCCCGCTCGCCTCGGCCTCGGCGACGTACACGTCGCGAGCCGCCGAGGCCGAGACGCGGGTACCGAAGAACGCCTCCGCCATCGCCCACAGCATCGTCGCCATGTGCGCGTCGCCGGCCTGCCCGGCGGCACGGAACCGGTCCCGCGCCTCGGCCAGCAGCGGCCTGGCGGCCGGGTCGCCTCTGACGAGCATGGCGTGCGCGCCCTCGATGTACGTCACGGGCGCCGTCGACGGGCCGTCCGGCAGCTCCAGGGCCACGGCTCGGCATTCGGTCAGGAACGTCTCAGCCGCGGGGTTGTCCCCCTGGCAGAGCGCGATCCACGCCTTCATCGCCAGCGCGCCGGCGATCAGCGTCGGCGCGCCGCCCGGCACCGCCACGGCCGCTGCGTCCCGTGCGCCCGGTGCGTGAGGCCCGCCCGGTTCGGTGGCGAGCAGCCGTTCCAGCCAGTGCCGGCCCTCCCCCAGCGTGCTGCTGAAGAACCAGCACCGCGTGCGGGCCAGGTTGACTGCGATCTCCACGCCCGCCACCGCCAGGTCGTGCCTGCTCGCGCAGTGGTCGAGAGCGGTACGGAGGTTGGGCAGTTCGGTGCGCAGCCGGATCAGCCAGTCGACTTCGCGCGGCCCGCACCACGCGTGGCCGGCCCGCACGGCGGTCAGCCGGTAGAACTCGCTGTGCCGCACGCGCAGCCGTGTCGTGCCGCCTTCCTCCCGGAGCCGCTGCTGCCCGTACTGGCGGATGGTCTCCAGCAGGCTGTACCTGGCCCGGTCACCGGAACTGTTGACCACGACGATCGACTTGTCGACCAGCCCGGCCAGCAGGTCGAGCACGTCCTCCCGGGCCACGCCCTCGCCCGCGCAGACCGATTCCGCCGCCTCCAGGTCGAATCCGCCGGAGAACACGGACAGCCGGCTCCAGAGCAGTCGTTCGCCTTCGGTGCACAGGCCGTGGCTCCAGTCGACGACGCCGCGAAGGGTGTGGTGGTAGCGGGCCGAGGTGCGGGGCCGGGGCATGGACAGCAGGCGGAACCGGTCGTCGAGGCGCTCCAGGATCTCCTCGGCCGTCATCGCGCTCAGGCGTACCGCCGCGAGTTCGATGGCGAGCGGAATGCCGTCCAGCCGCAGGCACAGCTGGGCGACCGCCTCGCGGTTGCGGGCGGTGAGCCGGAAAGCGGGGGCGGAGCCGGCGGCACGGTCCAGGAGGAGCCGCACCGCTTCGGAGCGCAGCAGCGGGTCGTCGGCCGTGGTGCCGCCTGTATGGCCGTCCGCGACGGGCAGGGTGAGTGACGGCACCGTCAGTACGTGCTCGCCGGGTGTTCCCAGACGCTGTCGGCTCGTGGCCAGGACGCGCAGTCCGGGCGCGGCACGCGCCAGCCTCAGCACGAGCACGGCGACGTGTTCCACCAGGTGCTCGCAGTTGTCCAGGACGAGCAGCAGGCGGCGGTCGCGCAGATGACCGACGATGGCGTCCGCGGCGGGGCGCGCGGACTGGTCGCGCAGGCCGAGTGCCTCCGACACGGCCCGGTCGAGCAGGTCCGCGTCGCTCAGTGGAGCGAGGTCGGCGAGCCGGACCCCGTCGGCGAAGGAGGGCGCGGCCTCGGCGGCGACGCGCAGAGCAAGCCGCGTCTTGCCGACCCCGCCCACTCCGGTGAGGGTGACGAGCCGGGCGGTCCCCAGCAGCCGCCGCACCTCGGCCACTTGTGTCTCCCGGCCGACGAACGTGGTCATCTCCACCGGCAGATCGCCGCCCTGTGGCAGTGGGGCCTTCCGCGCCTCCGGTGCCCCGTTCAGGTCGGGGGCGGCTGCCAGCAGCCGCTGATGAACCTGCCTCAGTCCGGTCCCGGGCGCGACGCCCAGCTCGTCGGCGAGCAACGCGGTGACCTCGCGGTAGCTCTCCAGCGCCTCGCCCTGTCGTCCACAGTGGAAGAGCGCCAGCATCCGCTGAGCCCAGAAGTTCTCGCGCAGCGGGTACTCCTCGATGAGGCCGCGCAGTTCCGGCAGTACGTCAGCCGCCCTGCCGAGGGCCAGATCCGCGTCGATCCGCAACTCCACTGCGTCCAGGCGCTGTTCGTCCAGTGCCGCCACGACACCCTGCAGGAGGTGCGCGGGCAGGTCGGACAGCGCGTTGCCCCGCCACAGGCCCAGGGCCTCGTCCAGCAGCGGCGCCGCGCGTGCCGCCGCGCCTTCTTCGAGGGCCGTGCGGCCCTGGCGCACCAGGGCGGTGAAACGGTGCAGGTCCAGAGCGTCCGGCGCGGTTTCGATCACATAGCCGTGGGGGCGGGTGAGCACGGGTGCACCACCCGCCGGGCAACCGAGGGCGCGCCGGAGCCGCAGCACGTAGTTCTGGAGCGTGTTGCGCGCGCGGCCGGGCGGGTCCTCCCCCCACAGCCGGTTCACCAATGTCTCGACGGTGACGACCTGGTTGGCCTCGGCAAGCAGAACCGCCAGCAGCAGCCGGACCTTTGCCGCGTCGATGCGCACGGGCCGCCCGTCGCGCAGGACTTCGAGGGGCCCCAGGACCCTGAACTCGTACCGCGTACTCACCGCTCCCCCGGTCACTCGCCCGTGGGCAGCCGCCACGGTATGACGAGAAGTGACCGCCCGGATACGCATTGTATCCAGCGCGTGACCGGGAGGTGACCGGCGTGAGGGCCGGGGTGAGGACCGTGGGCCCAGCGTTCACGGCAGACGGTCCTGGAGTCCGCACATGGCTTTGAGCAACCCCCGACACCCCCGCTCCGCCCTCGGGAAGACGACGTCCGCGGAGCCTCTCACCGGTGTGACCCTGGGCGAGCACCTGCGAGGACAGTTGCGTCGCATGTGCGGCGCGGCAGGGTTCGCCGTCTCCTGCGGCGGTCCCGGGCGTCCTCTCTTCGATCTGCTCGGCCTGCTCGGTCCCGCGGCCCGGCGCCCCCTCGGGGCCGGGCCGCCCTCGCCCTCGTTCGTGTGCGACGACCACTCCCCGGTGGAGTTCTCGCTGGCTTTCGCGGCCGGAAGCCCGGTGGCCCTGCGTCTCCTGGTCGAACCCGGCTGCACGGCGACCACGCTCGAGGAGAACGGACGCCTGGGCCGGCAGGCCCTCGAGACGCTGGCCGCACGCCGGGGCTTCTCGACCGAACCGGTGCGCCGGGTGGAGGACTTGTTCTTCCCACCGGTGATGCACGGCTCGTTCGCGCTGTGGTGCGCGATGGATCTGCGCCGGGACCTGTCCACGGGGATCAAGGTGTACGTCAATCCGCAGGCCCACGGGCGGGAACGGTCCGCACAGGTCACACAGGAGGCGCTGGACCGGTTCGGCTTCGGCCGGGCATGGCCGGCACTGCGCGAACGAGCCCTCCGGCGCGGCCCGGACAAGGACGAGATCCTGTTCTTCGCGCTCGACCTGGGCGAGTGGCACACGCCACGGGTGAAGGTCTACGTCGCTCACCACGGCATCACCGCCGCGGAGGTGCGTACGGTGTCGCGCTTGCTGCCCGGAGAACCCGCCGAACACGTCGGCGCGTTCTGCCGCGCGGTGGGCGGCGACGACGGGCACTTCACCCACCGGCCCCTGGTGTCCTGTCTGTCCTACACCGGGCGGAACTCGACCCACCCGAGTGGCTACACCGTTCACGTGCCGGTCCGCGACTACGCGCCGGACGACGAAATCGCCCGGGACCGCGCCACTGCCGTTCTGCGGCGCCACGGCATGGATCCCGGCGCCATCGCATCCGCATGGGCCGCGATGACGTCCCGCCACCCGCGCGACGGGGTGGGGATGATCGCATACGTGTCGCTCGTGCAGAGCACCTGGCAACCGCCGCGCGTGAACGTCTACTTCTCGCCGGAGGCCTACGCGGTCCACCCTCCGCGCGCCGCAGACCCTGTACCGGATGGGTGGGTGAGGTAGTGGAGCCCTACAGGATCAAGGTCGTCGAACCGATTCCGGTGACGACACGAGCCCAGCGCGAGCAAGCCCTGCGGCGAGTGCACTACAACCTGTTCGGACTGCGCGCCGACGAGGTCACGATCGACCTGCTCACCGACTCGGGCACAGGTGCCCTGTCGGCCGCGCAGTGGGCCGCGGGCATGGCAGGTGACGAGTCGTACGCCGGGTCACGGTCCTTCTACCATTTCCAGGAAGTGGTCCGTGACCTGACCTCCTACCCCTGCGTCCTGCCCGTCCACCAGGGCCGCGCGGCGGAACGCATCCTCTTCTCCGCGCTGCTCACCCCCGGGCAGATCACGCTCAGCAACACCCACTTCGACACCACCCGCGCCAACGTGGAACTGACCGGCTGCCGGGCGGTGGATCTCCCCTGCCCGCAAGCCAGGGACCTGGACAGCGACGAGCCCTTCAAGGGCAACATCGACCTGCACCGGCTGGAGGAGACACTGCGGGGCCCGGACGCCTCCGGGATCGCCCTGGTCATCATGACGCTGACCAACAACGGCGAAGCCGGCCAGCCGGTCTCCATGGACAACCTCGCCCGGGCCGCCTCCCTGTGCCGGGAACACTCGGTCCCGCTCTTCCTCGACGCCGCCCGCTTCGCCGAGAACGCCTGGCTGGTCACCCAGCACGAGGCCGCCTACCGTGACATGAGTCCCCGTCAGGTCGCCGAGCAGGCGTTCCGGCTGGCCGACGGTTGCCTGATGAGCGCGAAGAAGGACGGCATCGTCCACATCGGCGGTTTCCTGGGTCTGCGTGACCGGTCCCTCGCCGAGCGGTGCGAACTGCTGCTCATCGCCACGGAAGGCTTCCCCACCTACGGCGGCCTGGCCGGCCGGGACCTGGACATGATCGCCCTGGGGCTCACCGAGGTCACCGAACCCTGCTACCTGCAAGCCCGAGCCGACGCCGCCCGGCACCTCGCCCGCCTGGCCCGCGACGCCGGCGTCGCCATCGTCGAACCGCCGGGCCTGCACGCCCTCTACCTCAACGCGGGCCGTCTGCTTCCGCACATCGCCGCGCACCGCTTTCCCGGCCACGCGCTCGCCTGCCAGCTCTTCCTCGAAGGCGGCATCCGCTCCGTGGAACTGGGTTCGCTCTACCTCGGCAGCGAGGACGAGAGCGGCGTCCCGGTCACCGCAGCGCCCTACGAGCTGGTCCGGCTCGCGCTTCCCCGCAGGACGTACGGCCTCAGCCACCTGAACCATGTCGGTGAGGTCCTGGCCGCCACGGTCAAGGACAAGGAGCGGATCCCGGGCTACCGCATGGTGGAACAGCCCCCGCTCCTCCGTCACTTCCGCTGCAAGCTGGAACCCCTCCCGTCATGAGAACGGCAGCGGGGTTCCCTCGATTCGTTGGTGTGCGCCGTGTCACACCCTCCAACTCTCGCCTAAGTTGTCTGCATCACAGCGGAAATGTCCATTTGGCGTGCATGCTCGAAACGGATGCCGGCTCCCGAACTGGGTCTCATCCGCATCCTCTTGGGCGCCAAGCTTCAAAGTGACCCATGACACAGCACTCGTGACATTCCCCCTGTCCCCCCGGAAGGTGCCCCCATCATGGCCGCTTACCTCTGTCCTCCTGCCGTGATACACGGCCAGCACGCCGTGAAGACCAGCCAGATAGTGGCGGAGGTGAGCGATCGGCACCCACATGCGGCGTGGGCACCGCGGATCGACGGCATCGCGGCCAGTACGGGCATCGAGACCCGCGGGTGGATGCTGCCCCTGGAGACCGCCGTCGCGCCCGGCAACGGCAGCGGCCTGCGGGCTGTCGGCATCCAGCCCGCTCAAGAGGCGCTGGCACGGGACGGGTTCACCCAGCGGGAAGTGGACCGCGTGATCGCCGCCCTCGAGACCGTACCCGCACCGCAGACCGTCCAGGAACGCACCGCACCGGCTTGGGAGGCCGTGCAGTCCTACGGGGAGCATGCGGCGCGCGGGGCCCTGCAGTCGGCCGGACTGGACGCCGCGGACGTCGACTGCCTGATCACCAGTCACTCCACCACCCCGGCACTGCCGGGCCTGGACATGGCCCTGGCCAACAGGCTGCCGCTCCGTGACGACGTGATGCTGCTGCCGGCCACGCAGTGGGCCTGTATCGCGGGAACCCGCTCCCTGGCGCTGGCGTCGGATCTCGTGGCCGCGGACCCCGACCGGGTGGTCCTGGTCGTCATATCGGAGGCGCTGAGCACGACCTACCAGCCCGCGGACGACACCCTGGAGTCTCTGATCGTCCGGTTGCTGTTCGCGGACACCGCGGTCGCCGCGGTGGTCACGGGCCGCCAGAGGCCAGAGTCCCTGCTGCGGCTGGACGCCGCCTGGCACCACACCCTGCCCGGCACCCAGGACCTGCACCGCCTGGAGACGCGGGCGGACGGCACCCACTTCGTGATGGACCGGCGTGGGCCGCGCGCCGTACAGGAGACGGTCACCGCCATGTGGGAGTGGCTGCGCGCCCGCTACCAGGACCACCCCGACTCCTGGCACCCCGACGTGCTGCTCGCGCACCCCGGGGGGACGCGGGTGCTGGAGTACATGGAGCAGACGATGCCGGAAGCGTGGCCGTCGGGGCTGCTGGACTACAGCCGGGACAGTTACACCAGCGGCAACCGCGGAGGCGCCGCCGTGTTCGACATCCTGCGGCGGGCGCACGACGCCGGGCAGCAGAAGTCAGGCAACCGCGCCGTTCTGTACGCGGCGGCACCGGGTCTCACCGCCACCGCCTTGGAAGGGCAGTGGCTGTAGTGCGCAGGGGCGCCGTCCGCACCCTCGGCGGCTGCGCACCCCGCATTCCTGGCGGCACCCGCGCAGGCCGGCCGCGGCCCCGGCGCGTGCCGCCTCATCTCCCGACTTCCGCCCAGACGACCTTCCCCGAGTCCGTCCACCGCACCCCCCACCGGGTGGTGAGCCGGTGCACGATGCCCAGGCCACGGCCGCCGTCGTCGAGCAGGCCGGGACGACTCAGCCGCGGCCTGCCGTTGCCGGTGTCGCCCACCTCGCACAGCAGGCCGTGACCGGCCCTGATCAGCCGCACCGTGATGGGACCGGTGGCGAAGCGCACCGCGTTCGTGACCAGCTCGCTGACCAGCAACAACGCGGTGTAGCGGGTGTCGTCCCTGATGCGCCATTGCCTCAGCAGCGCGGAGACCTGCGCACGGGCACGGGCCGGGGCGTCGTCGCGGGCGGGCAGCCGCCAGGTCGCCGTGTCCCCCTTGCGGTAGCCGATCATCCGAGCGAGCAGCAGGGTCACATCGTCGCGCTGCGGCACGGGCGCCAGCGCGGAGACGATGTGTCGTGCGGCCTGCTGGAGGGCGTCCCAGGGGTGCACCCCGGCCACCGCGTCCGCCAGCCTGCCCATGCCGTCGTCGATCGACAGGGTGGGGTCCTCCACCAGGCCGTCGGTGTAGAAGGCGAGCACGGAACCCGGGGGCACGCCGAAGGTGTACACGTCGAACGGCTCCCGCAGCGCGAACTCGGCACCCAGGCCGGGGTGAGGGCGGATCGGGAGCGTGCCCGCGCGCCCGCCCGGGGAGACCAGGATCGGGGGGAGGTGGCCGGCGCTGGACAGCGTCACATGGTGGCTGACCGGGTCGTAGAGGGCGATGCAGCAGGTCGACCCGAGGGCGCTGTAGCCGGCCGCCAGCCCGGACTCCGCGTCGTCCAGCATGGTCACGGTCTCGTCCAGGTGCTCCAGTACCTGGTCGGGCGCGAGCCCCGCGGACAGCAGCGCGCGGGCTTCCATACTGAGCTGGCCCATGGTGGCCGCGGCTCCCAGGCCGTGCCCGACGACGTCACCGACCACCAGCGCGGTACGTCCGTCAGGCAGCGGGAAGCTGTTCACCCAGTCGCCGCCCACGCCCGCGCTGTCGGGGGTGGCGGGCTGGTAGACGCTGGCGATCTCGATGGTGTCGCCGCCGGTCCGGGGCAGGAGCCGGCGCTGCAGCGCCAGCACCTGCGTGTGTTCACGCTGGTGCTGACGAGCCAGGTCGACGTGGTGGGCGGTTCTGGCCACCAGCTCCTGCAGGTCGAACAGCTCGCTGTCGCGGAAGGGGCAGTCCGCTCGCCGCCAGACCTCCGCCACGCCCAGCACCACGGGCGGCGCACTGTCCAGGACCAGTGGTATGCACGCCACACCTGCCGACCGGTCACCGGGCACCAGGGCGCGGGCCACTCGTGGACTGCCGAAAACCCGCTCGACCGCCTCCCCGTCGGGTATGACGATGGTCTGCGGGGCATCGTCCCGCAGCACCGCCTGCGCCAGCAGTCGGCTGGCGTCGCCGGGAAGATCGTCGCCCGGCGTCATGTAGCCCTCGGGCCACACCCGGTCCGGAACGAGAGCCGCCCGCCGCAGCCGGATGCGTCCCTGCGTCCTTCCGCTGACTCCCTCGCCCGTCCACACGGCGAAGTCGAGATCCACGGCGGCCACGTCTCCCCAGGCCAGCAGGGACTCCGCCAGCGACTGCGCGGTCTCGCCGATGTCCAGTGAGGTGCCGATCGCGGTCTCGGCGGCGTAGAGGTGCAGCCTCCTGGCCATCGCGATCACGGAGACCGTCAGGCCGCCCTCCGGTGCCGCGGAGGGCAGGATGCTCATCGAGACCACCAGCTCCGAGCCGTCGCCACGCCGCAGGCGCTGGATTCGGGCGACATGCGCCTCACCGCTCTCCACGACCTGCCGCAGCCGCCGTGTGACCGTCGGTACGTCCCCCGGGGGCAGGAGATCGACGAACTGCCTCCCGGCCCCGGCCTCCAGCCCCGCGAACACGGGGGCTTCGAGATTGCAGCGGGTGATGATCAGGTCCCTGTCCAGGTTGACCGCGCCGAGGATCTGCTCCTGACGCCCGGCTTCCGGGCTGTCGGGGACCTGCCGGTGCATGGCGCGGTCACCCCGCGCGTCGGCCGCCTCCGCTCCACCTTGCGGGATGTAGCGCCCCAGGGCCCGGCTGACCAGGTCGAACGCCGAGGAGGACGAGGGCGAGGGTGTGGAGTCCATGCGACTCCCTCAGCAATCCCCGGCGCGGTACCGGGGCCGTATGCGGACCCGTGCGGCGGGCCCCGAGTTCCCTGACCGCACACCTCATTGAATAACACCGGGGGCGGCTTCGCACACACCAGCGAATCTCGCGGTGTCTGCGGACCGTGAGGGAGTGCCGGGGCGGGCAGGGGCGCGCTCGCCCTGTCCGCGGCTCGTCCCTGCTCAGCGCGTGTTCAGTGGCTGTGCGTGAGCGATGAGCAGCGCGACATCGTCATGGTCAGCGGGACTGCGGAGCCGCTGAAGCAGCCGGTCGCAGGTCTCCTCCGCGGAGCGGTACGGCGGGGACAGCAGGTGCAGGAGATCGTCCAGGCGCGTGTCGATGGGGTCGTCGCGGGTCTCCACCAGGCCGTCGGTGTACAGGACGAGTTGATCACCGGGGTTCATGGTGACGGCGGAGGTTTCGAAGGGTCCGCTGCCGACTCCCAGCGGGGTGCCGGTGGGCAGATCGAGCAGTTCGGGGGGTCTGCCGGCCCGCACCAGGACCGGGGGCAGGTGGCCGGCGCACGCCACGTGCAGGCGGGAGTGGTGCGGGTCGTAGACCGCGTACACGCAGGTGGCGATGTAGGGGTCCAGCCCCTGTGTGATCTTGTCGAGATGGGTGAGGATCCGGCTCGGGGTGAGATCGAGGTCGGCGAGCGTGGAGGTGGCGGTGCGCAGCCGGCCCATGGCGGTGGCGGCCGGGATGCCGCTGCCCATGACGTCGCCCACCGCCAGGGCGGTCCGGTCGCCGCTGAGGGGAATGACGTCGTACCAGTCGCCGCCGACCTCGCTGAAGGCCTGGGCGGGTCTGTACCGGGCAGCGATCTCCAGGCCGGGGCGGCGGGGCGAGGGCTGGGGCAGCAGGCTGCGCTGCAGGGTTTCGGCGGCGCTGCGGATGTGCTGGTGCAGGACGGCGTTGTCGATGCTCAGCGCGGCGGAGGAGGCCAGTTCGGAGGCGAGGGTGAGATCGTCCTCGTCGAAGGGCCGGGGGTTGCGCCCGCGGGCCAGGCTCATCACGCCGATGATCTGCCCGCGGGCGATGAGGGGGACGGCCATGTCGGTGTGAACGCCGGCTTCTGCGAGCAGGCCGGCCGCAGCGTCGTCGGCTGCGATACGGCTGAGCTCGCCGCTGTCGATGTGGGTGATCAGCAGGGGCTTGCGGGTGCGGAGGCAGTGGGCTGCCGGATGGTCGGCGTGGTAGGCGGTGAGGTGGCCGGGCGCGATGATCGCCTGGGAGGCACCGGTGGGGTAGGCCGTCTTCACCGCGAGGGCTCGGAGCAGCGCCGAGCCCTCGCCGCGGTCCGGGCGGCCTGTCCGCAGGACGGAGTCCAGGATGTCCACCGCGATCATGTCGGCCAGGTCCGGCACCAGGACGTCCGCCAGCTCCTGGGCGGTCCGCTCCACCTCCAGGGTGGTCCCGATGCGGGCCGATCCGTCGGCCATCAGGCGCAGGCGCTGCTGGGCCCGGTCGGCCTGCCTGGCCGCTTCGTACCGGTCGGTGACGTCCACCACGACGTTGGCGATCCCCAGCACATGCCCGCTGTGATCCTCCAGTCGGTAGAGCGACACGGCCCAGGCGTGATCGTGGTCCGGGTCGGCGCGGGTGCGGCCCACCACCTGCTCGTCCACCCTGGGCAGGCCGGTCTCCAGAACCTCCCGCATCTGGTTCTCCGCGGTCGCGAAGGGCGCGCCGGGCAGGATCTCCCGGAAGTGGCGGCCCACGTGGTCGGCCTGGGGGACGCCGTGCATCGAGGCGAGGGCCCCGTTGACGGCCACGTACCGCAATTCGGTGTCCAGGACGGACAGGCCGATCGGCGCCTGGGTGACCAGCTGACTGGACAGGGCCACCTCGCGCTCCACCCGCCGCACCGTGGCCCTGTCGGTGGCCAGCCCCAGAGCGTAGTGATCGCCGAGGTTGTCCGTCAGCCGCATGTTGCGGAACTCGACCGTCCGGGTTCTGCCGTCCTTGAGCCGGACGGGGAACGATCCCCTCCAGTCCTGGCCGGTCTCCACCACCTCGGCGAACAGCGCCGCCCCCGCTTCCCGGTGCTCGGGGTGGAGAAGCAGGGTGGCCGCGTACTGTCCGACCGCTTCGTCACCGGTGTAGCCGAACAGCTCCTCGGCCTGGGGACTCCACATGTCGATCCGGCCGTCGGCCTCCACCAGCACCGCGGCGACACCCAGAAGGTCCATCAGCCCGCTCGGGTCTGACGCCGCCGCCTCCTTCGGATCACCCGCCTGCTCCGAAGGCTGATTCGCTCGGCTCATCACATTCGCCCCTTAGGCCTCTCGACCTCACCGGCCCGCCTGCCTGCCCGTCTGCCTGCCTGCCTGCCTCAGCAGACGCTCACGACGGTCTCCATGCAGGTCGGCAACCCGTTCACGATGCGGCACGCAACCCGCTGACGGCCAGGGAACGCGCCGGGAGAACGCCCCGCAACAGGTCGGGCCTCACGGCCCCTGCGTCCAGCACGATGATCGACGCCGTGCCCGGTTCCCTGACTCGGTCCTTACCCTTCCACCCTTCCACACGTCCCCATTCCGGCCGAGGAGATCACAGCTCGCGGGGATGTGCCCGTTCCAGGGCTGTCGGCTGACCGTACGCCTGCTCGGACGGCGGGTCGTCACCGGACTCGGCGGGAGGACGGCAGCCGGGCCGCAGCGGCCATGGCCTGTCGGAGGTGCGGCGACGAGGCTCCACAGGCCACGTGGTCCTCATCCCCGGGCAGGAAGCTCCCGTCCCAGGCGTGCGAGCGGGGAGAAGGCCATCACCACCGGGGACAGCAACATGCCTGCGGCCGTCACCAGCAGGCCGGTGCGCAGCCCCCACCCACTCGCGAGAAGTCCGCCGAACAGGGAACCGAGCGGGGTCAGCCCCATGCCGGCGAAGGTGATGGTGGCGGCCGTGCGGCCCTGCATGCCGTCCGGAGTGACGGCCTGCCGGACGGCCATGACCGTGACATTCACCAGCTGGCCGCCGATCCCGAACACGAAGCCGACCCCGAGGAGTGCGGCGACCGTCACCGCGGAGGAGCCGTGCAGTGCGGGCACACACAGGAACATGCCGTCGCCGAGTGCCGCCGCGCACACGAGCACCGGGCCGTAACCGAACCGGCTCGGCAGCCGGGCGGCCAGCAGCGAGCCCAGGAGCGCGCCCGGTCCCACCGCCGCGAGCGCCAGCCCGACGACGGTGCCCGACAGGTGCAGTTCCCGGGGGAGGAACAGGAGGTAGACGGTCATCATGGCCGCGAACGAGAACTGGAACGCGGCAGAAGCCAGGCATACGGCCCGAAGCACGGCGTCGCCGATGACGAAGCGCAGGCCCTCATGAATCCGATGCCAGACCCGCGGGCGATGTTCCGGGCGTTCCGGGATCGGTTCGGCTCGCCGCATCCGACGGATCGACAGGAACGACAGGGTGAAGAACAGTGCGCCGCCGGCGGCAGCGACCGGCGCCGACAGCAGGGACACCAGCGCACCGCCCAGAGCGGGACCTCCGATCTGCGCCGCGGACCGGCTGCCCTCGAGCGCGCTGTTGCCTCGCACCAGTTGGTCGCGTTCCACCAGACGTACGAGCGACGCCTGGTAGGCCACGTCGAAGAAGACGGACAGGGCCCCGACGGCGAGCGCGAGCACCAACAGGCCGGGCATGCCGAGCCGGTCGAGGAGGCCGGCCAAGGCGACAGCCCCCAGCGCGAGAGCCCGGCCGATGTCCGTGAGCACCATCGTCGTGCGGGTACGCCACCTGTCCACCCACGCGCCCACGAAGAGCGAGAGCAACAGGATCGGCGCCTGCCCCACCGCGCGGAGGACGCCCAGCTGGCCGGCAGTGGCGTCGAGTGTCAGGACGGCCAAGAGCGGCAGGACCACCAGGCTTGTGTGTTCACCGAGTTGGGAGGCCGTCTGGCCCACCCAGAGCCCGCGGAAGTCGGCGTTCCGCCACAGGCCGGACGGGACAGGTCGAGGGGAACCGGATTCAGCGGAGCAAGCGGACGGCACGAGAATCCCTTTGTCGTGAGGGGACAGCACGCGATGACAGGCCGGTCACGGCCAACGACGTCAACGCGCGCTCGGGAAACCGACCATGTCTCAGCTCCTCATGGGTGACTCGCCGCGCCCGAAGCCTAACCGTCGGCCCGGGTCGTATAAAGATCTGCTCTCCTCAGCCGTCAGCCTGCCACGCGTGCCGCTGCGCAGGCCCTCTCACCCCGGGGCTGCGGCGCCGCAGTTCGCACTCCCACCGCCGCGTCGGCAAGATGGGATCATGACCGAGATCCGCACCCCTCGCCTCGTCCTGCGCCGATGGCTCGACGACGACGTCGTCCCCCTGTCCGAGATCCATGCCGATCCGGTCGTGATGCAGCGCATCGGCGACGGCACGCCGCGCTCCCCGGAACACACCGCACAGGAAATCGAGGCGTGGGAGGAGGAGTGGGATGAGGAAGGATTCGGGGTGTTCGCCGTCGAACTCCTGGGCTCCGGGGAGCTGGCGGGCGCCGTCGGCCTGTCCGTGGCCGGCGCTCCGGCTGAGGTCGCCGGCCAGGTGGCGATCAGCTGGCGGCTCGGGCGGGTGTTCTGGGGGCAGGGTTATGCCTCGGAAGCGGCGCACGCCACCCTGGAGTTCGCCCTGCAGGACCGCGGCCTCGACCGGGTGGTCGCCGTATGCCGCACGGACGACAGAGCCTCCGCGAACGTACTGGGCAAACTCGGTATGCAGCCGGAAGGCACCGCGCGGCACCCGGTCCACGGCTACGACCTCGCGGTCTACGGCATCGACCTCACGCAGTACCAGGAATAGCAACCGCGCGCTGGGCGTGGCCGACCCCGGGGCAGGGGCGCGACGTCGGTGCTCCGGGGCGGCGGCCGCGTGCTCACCATGGTTCGGTGTCGCGGCGACCGACCGCCGACACGACCGCCGGCCGGACACCGGTGACGTCCGAGCAGCGAGCCGGACCAGGGGCGGACGCCCCTCGGCCGCGGGTACGTCCGGCTGGTCTCCGCCGCTGCGGCCGCCCCGCTCCCCCGTGCCGTGCCTCCGGCCGGCCGGAGGCATCCCACAGCCGGTCAGCCGTGCTTCTTGCGCACGGCCGCGTCGAGGACAGGTCCCCGTTCCTTCTGATCACCCTCGTCACGGGTCTCACCGAGGCGTTCCACTTCGCCGAGCGACACGGGCTTGGTCAGCACCTCCACCCGGACGTCCTGGACGCCGGGCAGTAGGTGCCCACCATGTCCGGTGCCGACTCCCGGGTCAAGGCGCCGAAGCTGCCGGAGCGCGACATCTCGCTCCGCGCGGGGCGGGGGTACTGCTGCGGCGCGGCGGACGCCAGGTTCACGTGAAGGTGACGCGCATGCCGCCCTCCGCCAGCACGTCGAGTACCAGGGCGACCAGGTCGTACGGTTCGCCCTCAGGTGTGAGGAGGCGGGACAGATGCTCGCGCGCGGGCACGGTGTCCCGCCAGAGCAGGGTTGCGGGGGCGGTGTATCCGAAAGTGCCGCGCAGGCAGTCCGCGAGCGCGTCCACGCAGCCGCCGAAGTAGCCCCCCGGCCCGTTGACGGCCTCGCCGAGCGCCAAGAAGAGACTCGGCTCGTCCGTGATGTGCCGGCCATCCAGCTCGTACGTCTGTCCGGCCGGTCGGTCCTTGTGCTCCAGCCGGCAGCCCCGCTCACGGACGAGTTCGAGCCACGCCTCGCGCTGCCGGGTATTCAGGCCGGCCCATGCGCCGGGGGTGTCCGGCGGGCCGCCGAGCCAGCGGTCCCAGAGGGGACGGGCGTATGCGGGGACGGGCCTGTCGAGCTCTTCGCCGAGTTCGAGGTCGATCAGATCCGGCCCATGGGTGGACGGGTACCACGCACGGATCGTGGGCCGTAGCAGCCGGCCGGTGAGCGGCTCGCCGCTGTCGTCCCGGATCTCCAGCCAGACCTCGTCCAGGTCCAGCGCGCGTCGGGTGCCCGTCGCCAGTGCCTTCCGCAGCCGGCCACCCGGCGAGAGGCCCCGCAGGACGAGCGAGGGAGCAGCTTGCTCGGCGGGCAGGACACGCGCGAACTCCCGGCACGTGCCCAGCCACCGGTACCCGTCGTGCAGACGGACGGGAGCCCGGTGCCCCTCCGGCGGGCCCATGTAGTCGTCCAGGCCCGTGAGCACGAGAGCATCCGTACGGGGTTGCCGTCCGAGGGTTTCCGCGTCCTCCAGCAGCCAGGCGCCGGCCGTCCTGTCTTCCGGTACGAGCCACACCCGGCATCCGACCCAGCCGCGCACCTCGGCACCGTCCGGCACCCAGCCGAAGAGTTCGTAGGTCGCGCGCCTGGGCTCCCTGAAGAGTCCCTCCACCTCGGCACAGATCCCCCAGACGTGGCCGTGCTCCGACTCCGTCAGGGCGTACCGTCCTTGCCCGCCCTGCCCTCTGTCTCCCTGCACGATGGGAATCATGCCCTGATCAGGAGAAGACCGCGAAGCCCTTTTCGCACGAGGGCGAGCTGCGCGGACACTCAGCCTTCCGCCGATCGAGCGGTGAGGGTCACGTGTGGTGGGTCGCGATGAGTTTCGGAGGCGCGGTGGGTCTATGGGGGTGACGGTCACCGAGATGCACGGCCAACACCGCTCGTCTGTATTCCCACCGGTCAACCGCACGCGAGGAGCACGACATGACCGCTCCCTACACCTTCGACGTCTTCTCCAGCCTCGACGGCCACGGCGCCGCCGGCGCCGACTGGACCGGCTACTCGGGCAGGCAAGGGCCCGAGTTGCTCGACCACCGCCTCGCTGTGTACAGCGAGGAGCAGCGAATGGTCTTCGGGGCCCACACCTATCGGGCCTTCGTGCAGATGCTGGCCTCCAGCACCGAGGAATCCGACGTGCGCGACCCATGGGTGACGCGGATGCGGAACCTGCCGGCAACGGTGGTGTCGACGACGCTGGAAGGACCCCTCGACTGGCCGAACGCGTCGGTCGTGAGCGGTGACGCCGTCGACGTCGTCGCCCGGCTCAAGGAGGAGTCGGAGGTGCCGTTGCGTTCGCACGGCAGCCTGTCGTTGAACCGGGCACTGATGGCCGCCGGACTGGTCGACCGCTTGCAGGTGACGCTCTTCCCCGTCATCACGGGCCGGACCGGGCTGGACGCGATTTTCCAGGGTGCGGCCGACTTCGATCTGGAGCTGATCGAGAACCGGACGCTCGACGGCCACATCCAAGAGCTCGTCTATCGCCCCACCCTCCACTGACCCGTACGGATCCCCGCGCGTCGAGACGGAAAGGGCGACCCGACGGGGTCGGCGTACACCCGGTATCCGACTGGCCCGTCACCCGTGGAACAGTCCGTCGCCCTGCGGCGAGCCGGCCCGAAGGCCGAGGTTCCGCAGTCAGGCGCTGGCGTGGCGACGCCAAGCCGTCCTGCGCGGAGCGGCATGGTGCGCAGGCTCTGCCGAGTGATCGGTCTGCTGACGCCTCAGCCACAGGGACGTCATGCCCAGCAGAGCGGCGAAGACCGCCAGGAACAGCACCGACACCCACATCTGCCGGCTTCCGGGCTCTTCCCATCCCGCCGATGCCGCCGCAGCAGCCCACAAGACGGCACCCCCGGTGTAGAACGTGCGCATCCGGCGCAGCTGCCGCAGGGCTCGTACGGATTCAGCGTGATCAGTTTCCGAAGCCATGCCGACGCAGGTACCCCGATCCGCGCCGTCTATCAGCAATCAGCAATCAGCATTGTGTCCGGCCGGGAGGCCGGGGAGTGGCGGGGCCCGGGTGCCGAGGGCACGGTCAGCCCGGCACAGTCGCGAGCGCTCATCGTCAAGCGCCGTTCGATCGTGACCTGTCGCACCTCGGTGAACCACTCGGACCGTCGCAGCTCGCTGCCCGGCCACTGCACCTCCGAGGGCACGCGTCTCACCGAGCTCGCCGAGCAGGCCCAGGTCACCTGGCCGGACGAGGAGATCCTTCACCGCGGGCGCAGGTGCTCGATCGTGACACGGTGCTGCTCGGCCAGTCGCCGGGCGATCAACGAGCGGTGGCATGCCTCCGGGTCGCGCTCGACGCAGAAGAGCGCTGCTCTTCCGCTGCTCGGCAGCGCCGTCACGATCGGTGTGAGGTCGGCCCGGTCGAGGATCTCGGTGGTGTAGCGGTGGGTGTACTCAGCAGCGAGTTCGCGGCGCGAGCGCTTGCCCACCCCTCGGCGGTCGTCCTCGGCGTACTGGAGCCGGCGCAGCTCGGTGGTCGGGGCGAGCTCGGGGTGGTGTTCGTAGGCGATCCCGGCCTCGGCGAGGGCCGCCTGCAGTCGGCGTGAGTTCGCCCAGGCGTACTCGGGTCCGCGGACGCCGCGGCGCTGACGTACGTCGAGCAGGAGGTGGACGTCTGCGTGCCGCAGTCGTTGCAGGAAGGACTCGGCGACGAAGCCGTAGACGCCGATCGTCACCATTCCGGGCATCGGCATTCCCCCCATCTGCTCGCTGCTCGGGCCGGTTCGACCGGCACGAGCAGCAGAGTCGGCGAGGTCGCGTCACGCGACGGCGGTCCCCTCGAGTTCGACCATCTGGCCGGGGACGGCCCACCGTGTCACCCCGAGCATCGTGGTGGTCGGTGCCACTCCGGCGGCGCCCAGCCGTGCCGCCAGCACGCCGTAGTGCGGGAACAGCAGATCGACATCCGTGGTGTAGACGTTGAGCCGGACGAGGTGCGCGAGGGACATACCGGCCTCGCCGAGCACGGCCTCCAGGTTGTCGAGGCTCAGGGCCAACTGTGCGGCCATGTCGCCCTCGTGCTGGGGCTTGCCGTCGCCGCTCATCGCGGTCTGTCCTGAGCAGTACAGGGTCCGGGTGTGCCCGGAGACGATCTCCCCCTGGTTGAAGCCCATCTCCACCGACCACGTCACCGGATTGATCGCCGTTCGCTCCACTGCCACATCAGCTCCATGCGAGTCATGGGGAGTGCCTCCGTCCATCGGCGAGGCAGCCGCCGTCGTCGACGTCGGTGCTGACGAGCCTTCCAACGAAACACGACACCCTCGGTCATGTATTCGATAGGGTCCTCGCATGCGCGCCGATCGGCTGGTCTCGCTGGTGCTGCTGCTGCGTCAGCGCGGTCGGCTGACTGCCGACACGCTGGCCCGCGAGCTGGAGGTGTCCACCCGAACCGTGCTGCGCGACATCGAGGCGCTGTCCGCGGCCGGCGTCCCGGTCTACGCCGAACGCGGCCGGCACGGCGGGTTCGCGCTGCTGCCCGGTTTCAGGACCGAGCTGACCGGACTGAACCACGACGAGGCATTCGCCCTGCTGACCGCGGGAGCGGGGCGCGGCGAGCGGGTGTTCGGCCTCGGTTCGGCGCTCGCTTCGGCCATGCGCAAGGTGGTTGACGCGCTACCCGAAAGCCATCAGGCCACCGCGAGCGACGCGGCCCGGCGCTTTCTCGTCGAGCCGGAGACCGACCTTCTCCCCCGCCGTGTGGTCAGCGATGAGGTCCCCGACACCACGATGTTCGAGATCCGGCGTGCGGTGCTCGCCGGACACAGACTGCGGATCCACTACGCGGCCCCGGACCAGACGCCGCAGTGGCGCACAGTGGACCCCGTCGGCCTGGTCACCGTTCGCGACCGGGGCTACTTGCTGGCCACGAGGTCCGGCGCGGACCGCACCTACCGGCTGTCGCGGGTGTCGGCCGCCGAGGCACTGCACGAACCGGCGCAGCGGCCGGACCAGGTTGATCTGGGCCAGGTCTGGCGGGAACGCTGCGCGCGGTTTCTGTCCAGCGACCATGTGACCGTGCTGGTACGGGTGAGCCAGGAACGACGGGAGGAACTGCTGAGCAGCGCGGTGGCCGTCCGCACCGCGGAACTCGACGGTGACGGCTGGCTGCGGCTTGAGGTGACGTTCCAGGATGTGCGGCACGCCGAGTGGGCGCTGTGGCAGCTCGGCACGGACGCGGAAGCCTTGGCTACGGGGTCGTTGCGCACGTCCCTGCGCAACCGCGCCGCCGCGATTGCCGCCCGATACGCAGCCCCGCCCGCGGGGCGCTGAGCACGTCCGAGTACGCCCACTCCACTCCCGGCGCTGGACGCATGGTCCGTAGCGGGAGGCAGCCCCACCCCGCCTCGACCGCGGCCTCCTGCCTCAAGTCGGCGCCTTTGACGTCCTCGCCTGCTCGGCGCTGGTCGCCTTCCGTGCCCCGGCAGGCTGTTCCAGGCTGCCGGCATCTGTGCTGTTCAGCGCCTGTTCCAGCGTTGGCGTGCGTCGTCGATCGGAACGCGGCCTCGGCGGAGGCGGCGTCGAGGGCCCCGGCCATTGGAGGGTCACGAGCCCGTGCGTGGCTGGGGCCGGCGGTGACGGTCGCGCGAACTCGTCAACGGCGCGGGAGCAGTACGCGGCGCGGCGGGCGGCTTCGCTGTCGGACGGCAGCGTGGCGCCGTAGCGCACGAGCCACGCCTCGCGCTGCCCGGTGCCGAGGGGGCCGGCGGCTGGAGCGGTGAAGGTGATGATCTCGGGCAGACGGAGGGAGTGATCTTGTTGTTGGTCCCATGAGGGGGGATGTCGTGACAGTGCCTACGCGTCGAATGCCGTACGTGAAGCGCCGCCGGTATGGGTTCGATCTCCGGTCGACGGCCCTGTTCTTCGTGTTCCTCGCGGTGGGCGTGAGTGTCCTGGGCCTCGCCGCTCGCGTGGCGGCGGGCGCGGTCGAGCGGCGTCCCGCCTGGGTGTTCGTGCTGGTCGTGACAGGTGTCGCGCTCTGCCTGGGTCTGCGGCGCCGGATGCGCGTGGCGGGAGTGGCACGCCGGGCCGCCGCAGCGCTCGACGAGGCGGCCAGGGAAGCTGCCGAGCAGCTGGACGCTCCGGCGGTTCCCCGTCAGCGAACGTCCGTCGAGGTCGCCGTCGACTACGACGCCCTGACGCCGGAGGAGTTCGAGGAGGCGATCGCCGCACTCTGCGAGCGCGACGGATGCTCTGCCGTCGAAGTCGTGGGAGGCGCCGGGGACCTGGGCGCCGATGTCGTGGCCGCGACGCCCGACGGGCGCCGGATCGTCATCCAGTGCAAGCACTACGGCGCGTCCCATCGGGTCGGCTCCCAGGATCTGCAGCGCTTCGGCGGCACGTGCTTCACCGTGCACGAGGCCGATGTCGCCGTGCTGGTCAGCACGAGTGACTTCACAGCGCCGGCGATGGAGTACGCCGAGCAGTGCGGGATCGTGTGCGTGGACCGGGAGACCCTGGAGGCGTGGACGGCCGGCACCGGCTCCCAGCCCTGGGAAGCCGTCCTGGGGGGCGGGGCAGCCGGGTGGGAGACAGCCGGCGCCGAGTTCTGAGGGCTGCGGGCAACCGGCCTGCACGCTCACGGAGACCGGCGGGCTTCGGCGGCAACTCGCTTGATCGGGCGCGGGGCGGACACGGCAGGCTCGCGGTGATACCGGTGCTGACACCTTGCGGCCGTTGGACCGCGGGCTGGCGCTGGTCGCACGGCGAAGGAGACTTCGGCCGAGGGCCGGTCGGGCACGGGTGCCGCCCGCGCGACTCGATCAACACCCCCGAGGAGACGCTCCCTCGCGTGGTCGCGGCATGGCGCGCATGGCTCGCATGGCTCGAGCGTTGTGAGCGCGCCTCGCCCGGGTGGCCCTCACCCTCCGTGGCGACCCGGCGGTAATCCGGGCGCGGCGGGGTAATGGGATGTCGATCAGCACCCCGTGGAGAAGGAGCCGAGGATGACCGACGACGCCTACCTGTTCCTGCTTGACGACGCGTCCGCGCAGCTCGGTGTGGCCCCGGCCGCCGTCGGTGAACTCGCGTGCATGGAGACTCCCGCGGTTCGCGCCTGGCTGGACGCTCAGGGAAGCACGCCGACCTCACCGCACCTGCGGTTGCTGCCGCCGGAGGAGACGGCGGCCGTGCCCGAGGGAGCTGAACGGCTGCCCGTCCCGCTGAGCGAGGAGGAGCTGAACCGCCTCCGCCACCGGATGGCCCCGGAGCCGCTGGCCCGGGTCGAGGAGGAACTGCTCGCCTACCGCGACTGCGCGGACGGGCGGGACGGCCTGATCGGACGCGCCCTGGCCGCCGGTGTGGCACCGCACCGCATCGTCGAACTGACCGGGGTGGACCCCGCGACGGTGACCGCCGCAAGCAGGTGACGAAACCGGCGGACGCCCTCGCCCGTCGTCCGGTTCCAGCGATCGGCCTCGCCGGGCAGAACCATCCGGCGGAGCCGATCGACTGTGCGGTGGCCGCATGGCGCCCCGTAACGCCACTCATGCCCTCGAGACGTCCCTCTCGCCACCCGTGGTCCGGCGCATGACCAACTTCCGAGGGAGCCCTACGCCCAGGGCGCGGGACCGGATCAGCGGTTGCGGGTGAAGACCTTGTCCTGGGTGGAGCCGCCGGCGCACAGCTTCTTCTCGTCGGCGGTCATCTTGCGGGACTTGACCACGACCGCGCTGTGCTTGCCGTCCGTGCCGTTGGGGGCCGGGCCGGTGACCGTGTCGGGCACGAACCAGTAGTAGTGGCCCCACTTGGGGTCGTCGTAGTGGGTCTGCCACGTGCCGGATATCTGCCGCATCACCTGGGCGCGGGAGATCCAGCCCACCTCCCCCGGCTTCACGGTGACGGTGAAGGAACTCGTCTCCGTGTGCGAGCTCTGCCAGGTGTAGTTGTAGGTCGCGGTCACACTGGCCGTGATGATTCCCTCGATGCCGCCGCCCACGGTGACCGAGCCTCCCACCGAATGGGAGGAGCCCACGGTGTCGGCCCACGACATCGACTGGGAGGCGGGTGAGTCCGTGCAGTTGAAGAGCAGTTCGGAAACCTGACGGGGCTCACCGAGGTAGGCCTTGCCGAGCTGGGGGGAATTGAAGCTGCACTTTCCTTCTCCGGAAGCGCAGTCGGCCATGATCTGTTCGGCGGTGGGCTGTTCCCCGGCCGCGGCCGGCACAGCCGTCGCGACCACCCCGAGTGCGGTCGCCGTCAACGCGAGCGTGCGGCTGCCGTACCGCAGGGTGTGGTTCGTCGTCATCGTTGCTGCCTTTCACCATGAGGTGGGGGATGTGACCGCAATTCCCCTTGTTCCGCGGGTTCTTGCAGTCACCGCGTGATGCCCATGAGGCTCACGTAATCGACAGCCGAGCTACACCAAGAGATGGCAAAGTTGTAATTGATTTCGAAACTGATGAATGACCAACTTTGTTGTCTGCCCACCGATTCGGACGCGACACTGACCGCACCTGCGGCAAAGCCGTCGGCGCCGCGATGAGTTCGCGGCGCCGACGGCGTGCGGAGTCGCCTCAGCCGAGGGGATCGAGCGTGAGGTAAGCCTGGCGCGGGTTGCCGTCGTGGACGAGTGATTCATGGTGGCCCACATCGTCGAAGGCGAAGGCGTACGCCTTTCCGTCCGCCATCCGGGCATGGATCTCGCGCGCGTAGCGATTGGTGACGTTGTCCCGGTAGAAGTCGGCGGCGCCGGCATCGGGCTGGTGGGAGTTGACCAGCAGAGTGGAGCGGTTGAAGCCGGCACACAGGGTGCGCGAGATCGGGCCGCGCACCTGGTCGTTGGGGGCGTCGAGCCTCCTGTGGCAGCCGAAGACGGAGGAGGCGTCCGGCTTCTGGAAGCTGGTGACGACGGCGCCGGCACTGTTGGTGAAGTTCATGACGCCGCCGGAGACCCGGCCGTAGTACATGGTGCCGGGCTGATCGGCGAACGGGGTGACCGTCAGGGTCGAGGTGGAGTACTTCTGCCAGACGCGGTTGATGTAGTCGTCCATGACGGTGGCCGGCAGAGCGCCGGTCTCCAGGCCGTACAGCGGCGACAGGGCGCGCAGCACGGTGCCGTCGGGGCGGGTCTGGATCAGGTTGGCCCAGCCTCCGGGCTGCCCCCTGAGGGCGTTGAAGAAGCCGTCGTATCCGCCGGGCTCGAGCCGGCCGGTGCTCGCGGTACTGCCGTCGGCTCGCTGCACCCCCACCGCGTAGGGAGCGGAGAACATGTCGACCTGAGTGCTGTTGATCCACAGGCCCGAGTCGTTGAGCGTGTACTCCGACCAGTTGAACAGGATGTTCCGGTTGGGGTCGGTCGGGTTCTGCACGGCAGGCTGTACCAGACCTCCGGTGGTGAGCCTGAAGACCAGTTTCCGGCCGTAGGAGAAGTAGACGCGTCCGGAGAGCTTCGGCATGCGGATCGTGGCCGACTGCCCTGCCGCCGGGCCCGGGATCGAGGCGTCGGGGGCGGGAACCGGCGGGTTGCCACCCGCCGGCCAGGGGTGGAACGCACCGCCCGCGTCGGCCCAGCCCTGCCGTCCGGTGGAGAGCTCCGTGCCGAGGTTGTAGACGTACAGCTGCTCGCCACGGGCCGAGTTGTTGGTGATCTTCAGAGGGATCGTCGCCGGGACGGCGGCGTGGGCCTGCGCACCCGATCCGGTGGCCGGCAGTGAGCCGGCGAGGACCGCGGCGAGGGACAGCCCCGCGGCCGTGGCCAGGCACCTGAGAGTTCGCAACACGCTCCGCCTCCGTTCGACAGTCTGCCGATTCGGGAAATGATTGAGAGCGCTCTCAAAGCTTGCATCTTGGTCCGTACCTGTCAATACGCGCGAGCGCTCGGCCAGCTCGCGCTACTCGCGACGCAGGGATCCGCGCCGGCAGGAGAGGACGACCACGAAGGGCCAGACCGACTGGAGGGTCGTCACCGCGCGCTCGGCCACACCGGCCACGCCGTGCAGATGCAGCCCGGCGAGGAACCAGGCCGCGCCGACCGCCATGAGGGCGGTCGCCCCCAGGGACGGGAAGGGGCGCAGGGCCCAGGGCACGGCGACACCGGCCCGGGCGGCCAGGACGGGCCATGCCGCCAGCACGGTGAAGCCCACGGCGACCACAGAACCATGGCTCAGCGAGCCCCCGCTGCTCGGCGCCGGGAACACGGCCACCGCCAGCGCCGACACACCCCCGGCCGCCAGGGCCATCCGTCCGGCGGTCGCGGCCGGGCGCAGGCCCCAGGCCGTCAGCAGGTGACAGAACCCCAGCGCGATGAACGCCGCAGTCATCACCGGGGACCCCGAGTTCCCCGGGGCCGCCAGGACGCTGATCGTCTGGGCGGCGGGGTCGTAGGGGGCTCCCTGCAGCGAGGCAGCCACCAGCCAGCCCATGATCAGGAAGACCGGCGCGCACCCGGATGACACCAGCGCCCACGGAGGAACAGATCGCATCAGGACACCGTAAAGCGGGGCATCCGTGTCTCCGGGTTCCGTCGGGCGGCTCGCCCCACGTGGCGTAGTCGCGCAGCCCGCTGCGTCCGGGGAGCGCACGATGGAACCGTCCGGGGTGTCGAAAGGTGATCGGTCATGGAGCTCACTCTCGTGGTGCTGATCATCATCGTGGGCCTGACGTTCGACTTCACCAACGGCTTCCACGACGCAGCGAACGCGATCGCCACCTCGATCTCCACCAGAGCCCTGACCCCACGCGTGGCCCTGGCCATGGCCGCGGTGATGAACTTCTTCGGCGCCTTCCTGGGCACCGGGGTCGCCCAGACCGTCGGCAGCGGCATCATCGGGGCGCCCGAGCAGATCTCGGGGCTGTTGCTGGTCCTGTGCGCTCTCATCGGCGCCATCGGGTGGAACGTCTTCACCTGGTGGCGGGGCCTGCCCACCTCGTCCTCGCACGCCCTGATCGGGGGGCTGGTCGGTGCCGCGCTCGCCGCGTCCGCCACAGTGCACTGGTCGGGCATCCTGGACAAGGTCATCCTGCCGATGCTCCTCTCGCCGCTGGTCGGCGTGGTGCTCGGGTACCTGCTGCACACGGCCATCCTCTGGCTGTTCCGCCGTTCGACGCCCCGGCGCACCACGCGGCGCTTCCGTATGGCGCAGACCGTCTCCGCCGCCGCCATGGGGCTGGGGCACGGGTTGCAGGACGCGCAGAAGACCATGGGGGTCATCGTGCTGGCGCTGGTCACGGCCGGCTGGCAGGACGACTTCTCCGTGCCGGTGTGGGTGATCGCCGCCGTGGCGGCCGCCATGGCCGCCGGTACGTACACCGGCGGACGTCGCATCATCACGACCCTGGGGCGGCGCATCGTGCACCTCGATCCGCCGCGCGGTTTCGCCGCCGAGACCGCTGCCGCGGCCGTCCTCTACACGACCGCGTTCGTGGTGAAGGCGCCGATCTCCACCACACAGACGATCACCGCGGCCATCCTGGGTGCCGGTGCCACCCGGCGCTTCTCGGACGTACGCTGGCAGGTGGCCCGTTCCATCGGTGCCGCCTGGATCCTCACGTTTCCCGGCGCGGGAGTCCCGGCCGCGGCGCTCTATCTCTTCCTGCACTCCGTCACCGGTCTGTGAGCACGGCCGGGGACAGTTCATGATCGGGCTTCCTGGCCGCCGGGGGTCGGCGGAGTCCCCTTCCGGGGACCGGACAGTCTTCCGGTGCCCGGGCGTTTCGCCCCTCTGCATCCGGAGGACGGTGCCTGTCTGACGGAGGCCGCCGACCTGCTGTCCTCCGGCCCGTCCACCGACAGCCCGGCCGGGACTCATCCGGCACCGGCGGCCCTGGCCCGGGTGATCGACGACCGTGTCGGTGACGACGCCCGGCACGCCTTGTGGCCGCCGACCTCGCCGACGCCCGCCCCGCGGCCGCGACGACCCGCCGCTGCAGGTCGGCACGGTCGTGGACGCGGCATGCCGGACGCGTCCCGCGCCGCGGCGGCCGGCACGGCACGGCCCTGCGTGCCGGCGGAGGGCGGAGGGACTCGTCCCCGCGCCCACGGGTGGACCGGCGGGCGTGTGCGCCGATCTGCTGTGGTGGCGCGGGCCGGGGTGTCGGCGCCTGGAGCGGGCACTGCGGGTGCTGTGCGCCGCGCCGGGGGCGGATCAGCGGCTGTCCCGGCTGCTGCGGCAGACCGCGCCACAGGCGCGGGAGTACGCGGGCGGCCCGGCCCCGGCCAGGAACGTTCACTGCAACCGGTAGGCGCATCGGGCCGTCCTACAGGGCACCATGATCCCTGCAAGTATCGCCGGCGCCCTGGCCGCACCGGTTCGCGAGCTGTTCGCGTTCGCCTGGACGCAGACGCGGGCCTGCGCGTTCGCCTTCGCCCTGCTGTCCGGCGTGGCCGTGTCCGCACTGCTGCCCGAACTGCCCCTGGCGCGTTACGACGTGCTGGTGGTCTACGGTGTGCTGCTCACGCTGCTGTTCTGGGCTCGCGGCTGGGAGAGCGGGCGAGACATCGCGGTCGTAGCGGTCTGCCATGTCATCGGTCTGGCCTTCGAACTGGTGAAGGTGGCACTCGGCTCCTGGAGCTACCCGGAGCCGGCCGTGCTGAAGTTCGCAGGTGTCCCGCTGTACGGCGGGTTTCTGTACGCGGCTGTGGGCAGCTACGTCTGCCGGGCCTGGCATCTGTTCGATCTGGGGCTGGTGCGCTACCGGCCGCGTGCGACGGCCGTGGTCGCCGCGGCCATATACGTCAACTTCTTCAGCCACCACTGGCTGCCCGATGCGCGCTGGGTGCTGGCCGGCCTGCTCGTGGCCGTCACGCTCGGGGCGTCGGTGCGGTTCACGGTGCGGGGGGTGCGCCGGCGGATGCCACTGGCGCTGTCGTTCGTTCTGATCGGGTTCTTCCTGTGGGTGGCGGAGAATCTGGCGACCCTGGTCGGCGCGTGGCGCTACCCGTATCAGGAGCACGGCTGGGAGCCGGTGGGGGTGGAGAAGTTCGGGGCCTGGGCGTTGCTCATCAGCGTGACGTTCGTGCTGGCGGCGGTGGGGCGGCACACGGACCCCGCGACGACGCGGGCGGTGCGGTGAGGGCCCCCGGACGGCGTGCAGTCGTCGCGGAGACCTTCACCTGAGTATCATCCTATGGACGTGAATCGGGTGATTTACCTTCTCGGGTGTCACCTACCGTGGCCATCCTCGCCGGAGTGATCAATGTCCCGCACCGGCACGACGGACGAGGGCGACGAGCTGCTGACCAGGCTCGGGGCCCTGACTGCTCAGGCGCGTGCGCAGGCCGAGATGCAGCGGTCCCGGGTCGAGCTGGCGATCGCCCTGCAGCGCGGCATGCTGCCGCGGGACCTGCCCGTCGCCCGTCGGCTGCATCTGGCCGTGCGGTACACGCCCGCATGCCAGGGCCTCAACGTGGGCGGCGACTGGTACGACGCCTTCACACTCGGCGACGGCCGGATCGGTCTGGCCATCGGCGACGTACAGGGTCACAACATCGAGGCCGCGGCCTTCATGGGGCAGGTGCGGGCCGGACTGCGAGCCCTGGCCTCGGTCACCAGTGAGCCCGGCGAGGTGCTGGCCCGGACCAACGACCTGCTGCTGTCCCTGGGCTCCGACCGGTTCGCCACCTGCACGTTCATGCGGCTCGACCCGTGTGCCGGCGTGCTGGAGAGCGCGCGGGCCGGGCACCTGCCCTGTGTCTGGGCCACCGCCGACGGGAAGTCCGGCGTCACCGAGGACGAGGGCGGGCCGCCCCTCGGGGTGCAGGCGGGGACGCCGTATCCGGTGACGCGGTACGAGCTCGCGACGGGCGGCGTGTTCGTGCTGCTCACGGACGGTGTCGTGGAGGGGCCGTCGATGCCGCTGGAGGAGGGCCTCGACCAGGTGACGCGGCTCGCGGGCATCGCTGCGGTGGCGGGCATGGATGTGGACGCGCTCGCGGCCGCCGTGATCAAGGGTGCCGAGCGGGTGGGGCACGACGACGACGCCGCCGTCCTGGTGGTCGGCCTCGACGGGCCGGACGCTCAGCCATAGGGCCGCACCACGCCCGCCTTCGTCTCGCCGAGGTGGCGGCCTCGGTGTCTCATGGCTGCTGTGGTGGGCAGCAAGGATCTGCGTACGCCGGCCGTCGTCGCTCTGCAGACGCCGGCCGTCGCCGCCTGCTACTACGCGTCGGCGCAGCTGGGGCTGTTGCGGGAACTCGTCGTCGAGGGCGCGGTCGTCACCCCCATCTGGCCGCCCACCGGCGTATCGGTCGCCTGCCTGCTGCTCTTCGGGCTGCGCTGCTGGCCCGGGATCGCCCTGGGCGCCTTCTTCGTCATCCTGTCCCTCACCGCCCTGACGCCCTCGGCCCTGTGCGTCCTGGCGGGCAACACGGCCGCGCCCGTGGCCGGGTACCTGCTGTTGCGCCGGGCCGGATTCCGCACCGACCTCGCGCGGCTGCGGGACGGTCTCGCACTGGTGTTCCTGGGCGCGTTCACCGCCATGCTGATCAGCTCGACCACGGGCGCCGGCATCCTGATCGCCACGGGCAGGCTCGAATGGCCGGGCTTCTGGGCGGTATGGCTGGCCTGGTGGGTCGGTGACGCGATGGGCGTGCTCATCGTCACGCCGTTGCTGCTCCTGCTGTCCCGCGTGCGCCTGCCGCTGCCGCTGTCGCGCTGGAAGGAGGCCACGGGGCTCGCGGTCATCGTCTGCTGCCTCGTGCCGCTGGCCACGCACAGCAACGTCAGTCTGCTGTTCCTCGTCTATCCCCTGCTGATCTGGGCGGCCCTGCGGTTCCAGCTGGCCGGCAGCCTGTTGTGCGCCCTGTTCGCCTCGGTCATGACCACGGTGGCGGCGACCGACCGCGCAGGACCGTTCGAACAGCTCAGCCGGGTCGAGGTGATGATGAAACTGCAGGCCTTCAACGGAGCGATGGCGCTCACCGCCCTGATCCTGTCCGCGGTGATCACCGAGCAGATCCACACACGCCGTTCCGTGGAGCGCGCCTGCCAGGAACTGGTCGAGGTCCTGGAGCACCTCACCGCGGGCGAGGCGGCGGACGGCAGGGCTCCTGTGGAGGACAGCAGGCTCGGGCGGCGGCGGGAGGAGTGACGGACTGAGGCGCCGGCCGCGTCGACGGTGGTCACCCGAACATAGGGTGGGCGTCATGACGGAAGTGGAGGTGCTGCAGCTGCTGGTGTCGCCTGCGCACCGGCTGGCCGGACGGCCGTCCGGCGGGCCGTCCCCCGGGCCGTCCGACGAGCGGGTCACCCGGGTCGAGGTACGCCGGGGTCTGGGGCTGGTCGGCGACCGCTACTACGCCCGGCCCGCTCACCGGAACGCGGCCGTGACCATCATGGCCTCGGAGAGCCTCCCGGCGGACGCCGACCTGCGGCACACCCGCCGCAACATCCTCCTCAGAGGTGTCGACATCGACTCCTGCGTCGGTACGACGATCTCGCTGGACAGCGGCACCGGGCCGGTGGTGTTCGCCGTGCAGCGTCCCGCCCGGCCCTGCGCCTGGATGGACGTGACCATCGGCCCCGGCGCGCAGCGGGCCCTGCGCGGCCGGGGCGGTGTGCGGTGCACGCCCCTGAGCGACGGGGTGCTCATGCTCGGCCCGGCCACGTTCCGGGTCGTGGCCGGGGCCGACGCCGTGCCCTGAAACGCCCTGGGGTGCTCAGCCGCCCGACGGTGGCGTGCGGATGGCGGCGATGTCGAGTTGCAGGCGCACCTTCTCGCTCACCATCGCGCCGCCCTCGGCCAGCCTGCTGTTGTACGTCAGGCCCCAGTCCGAGCGGTTGATGGTGGTGGTGCCGTCGAAGCCGACGCGGTCATAGCCGAAGGGGTCGGTGACATTTCCGATGTAGGTCATGTCGAGTACGACGGGGCGGGAGACGCCTTTGATGGTCAGCTCGCCCGACATGCTGAACAGGTCGGCGCCCGTCTGCTCCACCGCCGTGCTGGTGAAGCGCATCCGCGGATAGGTCGCGGCGTCGAGGAAGTCACGGCCCACCAGGTGCGCGTCGCGTTGTTCCACACCGGTGTCGACGCTGGCGGTGAACAGAGTGATGTCGGCTCGTGACCGTGTGGGGTCGTAAGCGTCGAAGTAGAGCCGGCTTTCGTACTCCAGGAAACAACCACGGACGGTGGTCACCATGGCGTGCCGGACGGAGAAGCCGATCCTGCTGTGCGCGGGGTCGACGACCCATTCACCGGACAGATTTGCCAGGTTGGGGTCCGGCAGCACGGCAGTGGAGGATGCCGGTGTGCCGACGGGGCGCTGTGGGGGGAGCGGTGCCTGCCGGCGGGACGGCACCACGCGGTTGAACAGGTTCATGATTCATCTAGGTACTTGACTTTGGTTATGGCCGCAAGTCCCCTCCCGATGTGCGGCTGTTGAGAACGAGCCCCTGCCCCCCTTTTGCCGCCGCTTTGCACAACATCCACACATGCTGCCTCGGCGCATCACCGAAACGGCCATCCGAAACTCCGGGGATTTTCATGTCGGGTATATCGGCGAATCGGTCTTACGTCACCTCTATCGCGAGGTCGTTGTCGACGGTGTAGTAAGGGCGGAAAGTGGATCCGTCCGCCTCGACCGCCGGGTAGACGTGCACGTGCTTGCGGTCCGCCACGTCGTCGAGCAGTCGGCCGACCCTGATCGGCGGTGCCTCGGCGGTGGGGCGGACGAAGACGTCCCAGATACGGGCCGCTCCCCCACCGTCGTCCGTCAGATCCTCGCGGCCGACGGTGAAGGTGAAGCCCCTGCCGTCGTCGTCGGACCGGGGGCGGAGGGTCCGTACGGTGTCGGTGCCCCGCAGGCGCAGCCGCACCATGGCGTCCTCGCGGAGCTCGGCACCGTACAGACGGGCCGTGACCGTCAGGGCCCGGTCCGCGATGTCGATGGTGCGGGCCTCCGCGTGCGCGGTGCGCCGCCATGCCCTGAGGGCGAGGAAGCCGTCCTTCGTGACGTACGGGATCCGGACCGCGATCGGGGAGCGGCGAGCGCGCAGGTGCCCGTCGACAAGGGCGCGCAGGTCCCGCAGGCCGGGGCGCAGCCGACAGCGTTCGGCCCCGGGTTCGGGCAGGAGATACACGTCCCAGCGGCCTTCGTCGAGGGCCGGGTGCGGTTCCAGGACGGCGCGCCGGTGGCCGTCGTCCTGGTCCGGCTCCAGCTCCAGGACGTGACGGGTGGTCTCGGGCCGGCCCTTCTTGGGCCGCAGCCGCAGGAGCAGCCGGGGGTCGGCTCCGGGGGGCGGCGGCAGGCGGAAGACGATCCGGCCGTCGGTGTCGACCGCGCAGTCGGCACGCAGGCGGGTGTCGCGCTGCGGGTCCATCGTCGTGCCCTCCGGTGTGCTCGGTGCCGCGTCCGCATGCGTTCCGGTCGTCCTGTCCGCCGGTGTGTTCATCGGCGTCCCTTCCGTATCGAGCGCAGGACGCCGGCGGCAGCGGTGTGCGCGGCGTCGCGGGCGGCATGGCCCCGGCCGGTCAGAGCGCTGTGGGTGCGGTGGTCCTGCGGGGTGATGGTCCGGCCGGTGCTCCTGGCCGCTGCGGCGGTCTCCAGGAGGCGTTCGGCCTGGGCCACGACGGGGCCGGGGGCGAAGCGGCGCGCGTGGTCCAGGGCGGCTCGGCTCATGCGGTGGCGGCGCTCGTCGTCGCCGACGAGTTCCAGCAGGGCCGCGGCCAGGGCGTCACGATCCCCGACCGGCACGAGCCGGCCGTCCGTTCCGTCCTGGATGATCTCGCCGGGGCCGTAGGGGCAGTCGGTGCTGACGACGGGCAGTCCACAGCGCATCGCCTCGACGATGGTCATGCCGAACGGCTCGAAGCTGGACGCGGCGGCGCCGATCGAGCCCTTGGCCCATTCGGCCTCCATGGGGGTGGCGGCCCCCACCAGGAACACGTTGTTCCACAGCCGGAGCCGCTCGATGAGCTCCCGCAGCCTGGGCTGCTCCTCGCCCTTGCCGTAGATACGCAGCTGCCAGTCCGGGTGCGCGATCGCGACCTGGGCGAACGCCTCGATGAGGAGGTCGTAGCGCTTGACCGGAACCAGGCGGCCCGCGGCGATCACCACCTTGGCGGTGCAGTCGGCAGGAGGCAGGGCGGGGTCCGGAACGCTGTTCGGAAGGGCCTCCACGAGGACGCCGGGCAGCCACATCTTGCGCCGGTAGGCGGCGGCGTCCGCTTCGGTGACGGTGGTGATCACGTCGAGGCGGCGGTAGGCGCGGCGCAGGGCGGTGCGCAGCCGCGGCGAGTGGTTGTCGAGGGTGAGGTGCTCCTGGCCCACGCGCAGGACGTGCCGCGGGGCCTGGCGGGCTATGTGCACGTTGAGGCCCGGGCGGGTGCCGATGACGACGTCGGCGTCGAGCGCGTCGAGGTGCTCGCCGATGCGCTGGTCGGTCAGCTCGCTGTACTGGTGGTGGCGGTACTCGGCAGGCGGGAACACCTTCGCCGGTCTCTGGTGCAGCGGATGGTCCGCCTCCTTGCGCAGGTCCACCAGCGCCCGCAGCCGCACCCGTGGATGCGGGACGAGATGGGGGTGTTCCCGGTGGCGTAACGCGGAGACGATCTCCACGTCGTGCCGCTCGGCCAGGGCTCCGGCCAGGTTGAACGTGGTGGTGATGGTGCCTCCGATTCCGTAGGCGTTGTGAATGAGGAAAGAGATCTTCATGGTGGCCTAGACCGTGCCAACGACCTGACCGTTGTTCGTCGTTACCACTCTGTGGCCGTTCCCGGCGGTCGCGCCGGTCCGGTCGATTCCGGAATGATCTCGGGCATAAGTGGTCTGGGCCATACCGTTTCGCCCCTGATATGTGGATAGCTTGATGTGTTTGCCCGCGCATCGTCGCGTCATCGGGTGCACCCTCGTATCGATCTTCAGGAGACCCATGCGCCCCCGTATCGCCTCCGTCACACGCGTCACCCCCCTCCCGCCGGTCGCCCTGGCCGGCGGCGCGCTGGCCGTGGGGGCCGGCGGTCTGTATCTCGCCGGGCTGCTCCTCACCGGCGGCCAGATCGACTCCGGTACCACCGTGCGCGGGGTGGAGATCGGGGGGCTGAGCCGCGCGGAGGCGGTGCGGAAGCTGGAACGGGAGCTGGGGGCGGCCGGCTCCCGGGACCTCCCCGTGAGGGTCGGCGACCGCACGGGGAGCATCGATCCGGAACGCGCGGGTCTGTCCTATGACGTCCGGGAGACCGTCGACCGGGCGGCCCGCACCGGCGCCGATCCGATCAGCGTCTTCGGCGGGCTCTTCCGCTCGGGCGGCGACATCGAGCCGGTCGTGAGCCTCGACGAGGGCAAGACCCGGGCGGCTCTCGGGCAGCTGGCCAAGGGGCTCGACCAGAAGGTCAGGGACGGCGGCGTCGCCTTCGACGACGGGCGGGTGAGGGCCGTCGCACCGCGGACGGGACACGCCCTGGACGTGAACGGCGCGGTCGAGCCCCTGCGCGACTCCTTCCTGCGGGGTGAGACCGGTACGGCCACTCCCCTGCCCACCCGCGAGACCCGGCCGAAGGTCACCGCCGGCGCCGTGGAGCGAGCGGTACGCACCTTCGCGGAACCGGCCATGTCGGGCCCCGTCACGCTCACCGCCGGCGGCGAACGGTTCACGGTCGGCCAGGACGCGCTGGGCGAGCATCTGACCATGCGGCCGGACGGCGCCGGCGACCTGAGACCGGAACTCGACGCGAAGGGCCTGCGGGCCGAGCCCTCCGTCGCCGGTCCCCTGAACGACATCACCACCACCGCCGAGAACGCGAAGCTGCGGCCGGAGGGCGACAAGGCCGTGGTGGCCGAGGACGCCACGGTGGGCCGGTCGGTCAGCGACAAGGCGCTGGGCAAGGCCGTGCTGCCGCTGCTCACCGAGTCGGGGGCCGCCCGCAGCGGCGAGGTGGAGGTGCACGAGACCCGGCCGGAGGTGACCCGCGAGAACGCCGCGGAGCTGGGGCTGACGGAGAAGATGTCCTCCTTCACCGTCCACTTCGAACCTGCCGAGTACCGCACGAAGAACATCGGCCGGGCGGTGGAACTCATCAACGGGTCCGTCGTCAAGCCGGACGAGACCTGGAGCTTCAACCGGACCGTCGGTGAGCGCACCGAGGCCAACGGCTTCATGGACGGCATCATCATCCTCGACGACAAGTTCACGAAGGCGTCCGGCGGCGGCGTCTCGTCCGTCGCGACGACCATGTACAACGCGCTGTTCTTCGCCGGGGTCAAGCCCGTGGAGCACGGAGCCCACTCGTTCTACATCGAGCGCTACCCGGAGGGCCGCGAGGCGACGGTCGCCTGGGGCAGTCTGGACCTGCGGTTCACCAACGACTCCGGCAAGGCCGTCTACATCCAGGCCGAGTCCACGGACACCTCCGTCACCGTCTCGTTCCTCGGCACCCGCAAGTACGACGAGATCAAGTCGGTGACGGGTCCGCGCACCGAGGTGAAGAAGCCCGAGAAGAAGGTGAGCGACGACAAGGAGTGCGTGCCGCAGACACCGCTCGAAGGGTTCGACGTCACCGTGGAGCGGGTCTTCTACAACGACGGCCGGGAAGTGAAGCGCGAGCCGTACCGCACGCACTACACGCCGCGTGACGAGATCGTCTGCGAGTGATCCGTCTCCCCGGCCCACCTCTCTCTGCAACTCTCCCTTCCGAACGAGGCGTTGACCCGGCCGCGGAGCGCCAGCACAATGAGCGCGCACTGGTTGAGAGCGCTCTCAAGGGAGATCCATGACTGGCAGACAAGGCCCGGCGCTCAGCCGGCGTTCGCTCATCGGTGCCGGACTCGGCATCAGCGCCGCGGGGCTCACCGCCGCCGGTTCGGTGCAGGCCTTCGCGGCCGGTTCCGCCGGTGCGCGCCCCGCATCGGCCCCGGCCCGGGGGCACGCCTTTCTCGCCGCCGCCATGGACGCCTACCCCGATCACGGCGGCATCCGCCTGACGCAGAGCTACACCGACCAGGCCGGCCTGTTCAGCACCGCGTTCACCTACGACAACGCCCTCGCGATCCTGGCCCACCTCGCGGCCCGCACCCCGGCCGGGCCGACCAGGGCCAAGACGCTGGGCGACGCGCTGCTCTACGCCCAGGGCCACGACCCGGCCCACGACGACGGCAGGCTCCGGCAGGCCTACAACGTCGGGCCGTACACCTTCTACGACGGATCGCTCCAGCCGGACGGCTTCGTACGGGCGGACGGCACCGCCAACATCGGGACCCAGTTCGGCTTCACCGGCACGGCCGTGGGCGACATGGCCTGGGCGGGTATCGCGCTGAGCGCTCTCGCCCGGCGTACCGGGGCGCGCCGCTTCCTCGACGGTGCCGTGCGGATCGGCGAGTGGATCGAGCGGACCGGCCGGACCGACGAACCGCTCGGCGGCTACAAGTTCGGAGTGGACGGAGCGAATCAGAAACTGCCGTTCACCTCGACCGAGCACAACACCGATCTGGTCTGCCTCTTCGGCCGGCTCGCCCTGCTCACCGGCGACCGGGTGTGGGTGGAGCGGCGTGGGCGGGCCGAGGCGTTCGTGAAGCGGATGTGGGAGCCGTCCGGAGGCTTCTTCTACACCGGCACCAACGACGGTGTCACGGTCAACAAGTCCCCCGTCCCGGAGGACACCCAGACATGGACGCACCTCGCGCTCGGCTCCCGCCGCTCCTCCCGTTCGCTGGACTGGGCCGCGGCCGAGCTGGGCGTCCTGGACCACTCCGGCCGCGTCAACAGCACGGTGCCCGCGGGGCAGTCGTACGAGGGTGTCACCTTCAGTTCGGCGAGCCTCCTCGCGAACGAGGACGCCCCGATCGCGACCGGCCAGCCCAGACCCGACCGCAACGGCGTGTGGTTCGAGGGGACGGCTCACCTCGCGCTCGCCCTGCGCGACCGGGGGGCTCGGGGGGACGAGGCGTGCGCCCGGCGTCTGATCGCCTCCACCGAGAAGGCACAGGACCTGCTGGGCGGCGGTCAGACCGTCGGCGGGAAGGCGCTGCCCGAGCGCTGCGGGGTGGTGTCCGCGAGCAGTCCGCTGGATACGGGATTCGGCTTCGGCTACTACCCGTACCGGCACGCGGGGGCGACCGCCTGGTACCTGATGGCGGCGGCGCGGTACAACCCGCTGCGGGTCTGACGGAGCGGCCCGGTCCGCTGTCGCGTGCGGCGGACCGGGCGGCGGGCTCTCAGGTGAGGCGGTGGACAGCCTGGGTCGTCAGTTCGTAGCGGGCGCCGACGATCGCCAGCTTGCCGGTGCCGACCCTGGCGGCCAGTTCGGGTTCCGCGGCCAGCCGGGAGCGCACGAGCCGGACGTTGGCACTCACGGTCGCGTCGATCCGGGCGTCCCCCTCCTCGGAGTGGTCTATGGCCGGGCCTATCTCATCGACGAGGTACTGCATGTGGGCGGGCAGACGCTCCCCGGACTGCTCCGCCGCCACGGCGGCACGCACCGCGCCGCACGACTGGTGGCCGAGGACGACGACCAGCGGTATGCCGAGTTCCAGGACGCCGTAGGCGACGCTGCCGAGCACCGCCTCGTCCAGGACCTCGCCCGCGGTGCGCACGGTCATCAGGTCACCCAGGCCCTGGTCGAAGACGAGCTCCGGGGGTACACGCGAGTCGATGCAGCCGAGCACGACTGCGAAGGGGTGCTGGGAGGTGGCCAGCGTCCGCCGGAGGGCGGGGTCCTCGTGCGGGTGGCGTTCCCGGAAGGCACGCCAGCGGCAGTTGCCCGCGGCCAGCTCCTTCAAGGCTTCGCCGGGGGTGCCGGGCCTCGGGTGCGTGTCCCGGCCCGGGGTGGCGGCGGCGGGCCGGGCGGCGCCCAGGCCAGCGCCGAGCGCCGCGGCGCCGGTCAGGGCGGTGCGCAGGAGGGTACGGCGGACGGTGCCGCCGGTGGTGGGCCGTGCGCCGGCAAGGGGGTGCGGTTCACGGCCGGCGCCTCTACGGGCAGCGGAATCTGTGTTCACGGCCCGAACCTATGCCCGGGTTCGGGCGCGGGCGCGTTCCTTGCCGTTTCATGGTGAGAGTTGGGTGAGTGATGTTCTTACCTTGAACGGTTTTTGACGAACCCTCAGGCAACGGCTCCGGAGGCAACACGGACGCCCCGGGCCGTCCGGCCCGGGGCGTCCTGTCATGCGGGGGTGATCAGACCAGGTCGAACCGGTCCAGGTTCATGACCTTGACCCACGCCGCGACGAAGTCGTTGACGAACTTCTCCTTCGCGTCGTCGCTCGCGTAGACCTCGGCGAGCGCGCGCAGCTCGGAGTTCGAGCCGAAGACCAGGTCGGCGCGGGAGCCGGCCCACTTGACCTCGCCCGTGGCGGCGTCGCGGCCCTCGAACGTGGTCTGGTCCTCGGACGTCGACTTCCACGTGATGCCCAGGTCGAGCAGGTTGGCGAAGAAGTCGTTGGTCAGCGAGCCGGGCGTCGTGGTCAGCGCGCCGAGCTGGGACTGCTGGTAGTTGGCGCCCAGCACGCGCAGGCCGCCGACCAGGACGGTCATCTCGGGGGCGCTCAGGGTGAGCAGGTTCGCGCGGTCGAGCAGCAGGAACTCGGCCGGCAGGCGGTTGCCCTTGCCGTGGTAGTTGCGGAACCCGTCGGCGGTCGGCTCGAGCGCCTCGAACGACTCGGCGTCGGTGTGCTCCTCCGTCGCGTCCACCCGGCCCGCGGCGAAGGGGACCTCCACCTGGAAGCCGGCTTCCTTGGCGGCCTTCTCGACCGCGGCGCTGCCGCCGAGGACGATCAGATCGGCCAGGGAGACCTTCTTGGCGCCGGAGTTGAACTCCTGCTGGATGCCCTCCAGGACCCGCAGGACCTGCGCCAGCTCGTCGGGCTCGTTGACCTCCCAGCCGCGCTGCGGCTCGAGGCGGATGCGAGCGCCGTTGGCGCCGCCGCGCTTGTCGCTGCCGCGGAAGGTGGACGCCGAGGCCCAGGCGGTGGACACCAGCTGCGAGACGGACAGACCCGACTCGAGGAGCTTGGTCTTGAGGGTCGCGATGTCGCCGGCGTCGATGACCTCGCCCTCGGCCTCCGGCAGCGGGTCCTGCCACACCAGGGTCTCCGCCGGGACCTCCGGGCCGAGGTACAGCGACTTCGGGCCCATGTCACGGTGGGTCAGCTTGAACCAGGCGCGGGCGAAGGCGTCCGCGAACTCCTGCGGGTTCTCGTAGAACCGGCGGGAGATGGGCTCGTAGATCGGGTCGAAGCGCAGCGCCAGGTCCGTGGTGAGCATCTTCGGACGGTGCTTCTTCGAGGAGTCGTGCGCGTCCGGGACGATCTCCGGGGCGTCCTTGGCCACCCACTGGTTGGCGCCGGCCGGACTCTGCTCGAGCTCGTACTCGAACTCGAAGAGGTTCTTGAAGAAGCCGTTGCTCCACTGGGTCGGCGTGCTGGTCCAGGTGACCTCGAGGCCGGAGGTGATGGCGTCGCCGCCCTTGCCCGTGCCGTAGGTGCTGCGCCAGCCCAGGCCCTGCTCCTCCATGGAGGCGGCCTCGGGGTCGTCGCCGACGTTGTCGGCGGGGCCGGCACCGTGGGTCTTGCCGAAGGTGTGGCCGCCGGCGATCAGGGCGACGGTCTCCTCGTCGTTCATCGCCATGCGGCGGAACGTCTCACGGATGTCGCGGGCCGCGGCGATCGGGTCCGGGTTGCCGTTCGGGCCCTCGGGGTTGACGTAGATGAGGCCCATCTGGACGGCGCCGAGCGGGTTCTCCAGCTCACGGTCGCCGGTGTAGCGCTTGTCGTCGAGCCAGGTGGTCTCGGGGCCCCAGTACACATCCTCCTCGGGCTCCCAGACGTCCTCGCGGCCGCCGGCGAAGCCGAAGGTCTCGAAGCCCATCTGCTCCAGCGCGACGTTGCCGGTGAGGATCATGAGGTCGGCCCAGGAGATGCTCTGGCCGTACTTCTTCTTCACGGGCCACAGCAGGCGGCGGGCCTTGTCGAGGTTGCCGTTGTCCGGCCAGCTGTTGAGCGGGGCGAACCGCTGCTGGCCGGCGCCCGCGCCGCCGCGGCCGTCGCTGATGCGGTAGGTGCCCGCGCTGTGCCAGGCCATACGGATCATCAGCGGGCCGTAGTTGCCGAAGTCGGCCGGCCACCAGTCCTGCGAGGTGGTGAGCACCTCGGCGATGTCGCGTTTCACGGCGGCGAGGTCGAGGGCCTGGAACGCCTCGGCGTAGTCGAAGTCCTCACCGAGGGGGTTGGCCACCTCGGGGTTCTTGGCGAGGATCTTCAGGTTGAGCCGCTCGGGCCACCACTGGCGGTTGCCACCCCCCTGGGTGGGGTGCAGGGCACGGCCGTGCGCCACGGGGCAACCGCCTTCCGCTTCCTCCGACTTCGGGTCGGTGACGATCGCGTCGTGGTTCTCAGTCATGGAAATCCTTCCGGACGGGGTGGATCACGGTGCTCGGGTGGATCACGTGCTCAGGAACGCTCGGGTGGATCACGTGCTCAGGAACTGCGGGCGGTGGAGCAGGCGGGGCACAGGCCCCAGTAGATGACCTCGGCCTCGTCGACGGCGAAGCCCCGGTCGTCGGACGCGGTCAGGCAGGGGGCGTGGCCGACCGCGCAGTCGACGTCGGCGACGGCTCCGCACGACCGGCACACGAGGTGGTGGTGGTTGTCGCCGACCCGCCCCTCGTAGAGAGCCGGGCTGCCGGGTGGGTCGAGGCGGCGTATGAGTCCCGCCGCGGTGAGTGCGTGCAGCCCCTCGTAGACGGCTTGGACGGAGATGCGGCCCACGCGGCCGCGCACCTCGGAGGCGACGGCCTCGGCGCCGAGGTGGTCACCCTCCCGCACGGCCTCGAGCAGCGCGACGCGGGCGGCCGTCACCCTCAGGCCGGCACCGCGCAGCTCCTCGGCGGTGGTCGGGTTCCCGGATGCGGTCATGCGAGCCAACCTAGCCACACAAACACGAGCGATTCAAGAAAACGAACGGTTCAATTTTTGTGTCGGGCACGTGAGACCGTGCGGGACGGCCCACTTGCAGTGTGTGAACTCGGTCACAGCCGCCATGATCGCGACCCCACAGGCGCCTGACGCCGCGCACCGCCGCGCCGGCCCGTCGATCACGCGTCCGATACGGCCAGGCGTTCGAGCTGGGCTGCGGCTGTCGCGACCTTGCGGCGGACCTCACGGACCCGCCGGTCGGCAGTGCGCGCCCGTTCCCGGGCCGTCCGTTCGGCGAAGCGGGCCTGCTGGTGTTCGCCCCTGGCCCGCTCCAGCTCCCCGGCGAGCTCCTCCACGCGCCGCTGGAGGACGTCCACCTGCTGCTTCGCCTCCGCCGCCGCCCGACCCGCGGCCGCCGCCTCGTCCTGCACTTCCCGTAGCTCGTGCTCGGCGGCTTCGGCGTCCTTCCGGGCCTGGGCCAGTCGGCGACGCTGCCGCTCACTCACCTTCCCGCCCGGGCGGGAAGGGGGCGCGGGCGCGGGGCGCTGGGTCTGGACGCCCTCGGCGACGGCGGGGAAGCCGACCGCCGCGCTCAGCGGCTTCGCCAGGCGGCCGCTCGCCCAGGCGTGCGCGGCCTCCGGGTCGGCCAGGACGGCGTGCAAGGTGTTCTCGACCTCACGCTGCACGCTCTCGCCGATCGGATGGCCGGCCTCCTTCGCGAGCTGCCGGGCCCGCAGCGTCAGGGCACGGATGAGCGCGTGCTGCCGACGGCTCAGTTCGCGCAGCTGTGCGCCGTCGAGGTCCTGGTGAGCCTGCCGCAGCCCCTCCCCCAGGCGCAGCAGGGGCTCGACCTCCCCGGGACTGCTGCGGACCAGCAGGTTGCTGACCCAGGCGGCGAGGCTGGGCTTGCGCAACGTGCGGATCCGCTCGGCGAGTTCCCGGTCGCCGGCGGTGCGGGCGGAGGCCGTCGCCGAGGCACGGGCGGCGGTGAACTCCTCCGGGCGCAGGGCGTACAGCTCGTCGGCGACGGAGTCGTAGTCCATGAGCACCCCTTTCGCACGGAAGATCCGCTTTCGATCGTCTCAGGCCCTGCCCCCAGAGGCGCGCGGAGAGGCCACCGAAGGCATCGCAGACACCCCGTTCATGATCAGGAAATCGACGGTTTAACATATGAGCGCCGCCTAGCTCGAAAGATGGACTCGTGACTGTCAACGACGACTCGTTCACCAACTGGAAGAACCGCGAGGAGATCGCGGAGTCGATGATCCCGATCATCGGGAAGCTGCACCGGGAGCGGGACGTGACGGTCCTGCTGCACAGCCGCTCCCTGGTGAACAAGTCGGTGGTCAGCATCCTCAAGACCCACCGGTTCGCCCGGCAGATCGCCGGTGCGGAGCTCTCGGTCACCGAGACACTGCCGTTCCTGCGGACCCTCTCCGAGCTCGACCTCGGGCCGTCCCAGATCGACATCGGCATGCTCGCCGCGACGTACCGCGAGGACGACCGCGGGCTGTCGGTCGCGGAGTTCACCGCCGAGGCCGTCGCCGGTGCCACGGGCGCCAACAAGATCGAGCGCCGTGAGGGCCGGGACGTCGTCCTCTACGGCTTCGGCCGCATCGGCCGGCTCGTCGCCCGGCTGCTCATCGAGAAGTCCGGCTCCGGCAACGGTCTGCGGCTGCGGGCCATCGTCGTGCGCGGCGGGGGCGGGCGGGCCGCTGAGGACATCGTCAAGCGGGCCTCGCTGCTGCGCCGCGACTCGATCCACGGCCAGTTCCAGGGCACGATCACCGTCGACGAGGCGAACAGCACGATCGTCGCCAACGGCAACGCGATCAAGGTGATCTACGCGAACGACCCGTCCGAGGTCGACTACACGGCGTACGGCATCAAGGACGCCATCCTCATCGACAACACCGGCAAGTGGCGCGACCGCGAGGGCCTGTCCCAGCACCTGCGCCCCGGGATCGACAAGGTCGTACTGACCGCGCCCGGCAAGGGCGACGTCCCCAACATCGTGCACGGCGTCAACCACGACACCATCAAGCCGGACGAGCAGATCCTGTCCTGCGCGTCCTGCACCACGAACGCGATCGTGCCGCCGCTGAAGGCGATGGATGACGAGTTCGGGGTCCAGCGCGGCCACGTGGAGACGGTTCACTCCTTCACCAACGACCAGAACCTGCTGGACAACTACCACAAGGCCGACCGCCGCGGCCGGTCCGCGCCGCTCAACATGGTCATCACCGAGACCGGTGCCGCCTCCGCCGTCGCCAAGGCACTGCCCGAGCTCAACGCGCCGATCACCGGCAGCTCGATCCGCGTCCCCGTCCCGGACGTCTCGATCGCGATCCTCAGCCTGCGGCTCGGCCGCGAGACCACCCGCGAGGAGGTCCTCGACCACCTCCGCGACGTCTCCCTGACCTCGCCGCTCAAGCGCCAGATCGACTTCACCACGGCTCCCGACGCGGTCTCCAGCGACTTCATCGGCTCGCGCCACGCCTCGATCGTCGACGCCGGCGCCACCAAGGTCGACGGCGACAACGCGATCCTCTACCTCTGGTACGACAACGAGTTCGGCTACTCGTGCCAGGTCATCCGCGTCGTGCAGCACGTCTCCGGCGTGGAGTACCCGACCTACCCGGCGCCCGCGGTCTGATCCCGGAAGACGAAAGCGCGGGGCGTGCGGGCCCCGCGCTTTCGTGTGCTCAGCCGCGGGTCAGCTGGATCCGGTACTCCCGTGTCCGTGACCCGTCTTCGCTGGTCACGGAGACGATGTGGGCCTTCCTGCCCCTGGCCGCGCCGCCCCGGACCGTCACCTTCGCGTAGGGGTCACGCGGTGTGGCGGTGATCCGGGCCCGGTCCGGCCGGTCGACCGCCACCCGGTAGCTCGTCCGGTCCGGTTCGAAGCCGCTCAGCGGCTCACCGTCCAGCTCGATGGACGCGGCGGCCGCGTCCGAGGAGGTGCCCTGCGTCTTGGCGTGGACCTCGATCTCCCCGAGGGTGATGTAGCCGCCCGGACGGGCCGTCATCACCACGCGTACGCCCGTAGCCGGGCCGGTCGCGCGCACCGGAACATCGGCCACGGGCGTCCCCTCGGTGCCCACGGGGACCTGGTCGCTCGCGTCGGACCAGGTGCCGTCGGAACCTCGCACCTGCACCTTGAGGGACTCCGCGAAGCTGACGTTCGTGCCGTCGCGGTGGAAGTGGGTCACGACCCGGGTCAGATCGCGTGCTTCCGGCAGGGTGAAGGTGATGGTGTCGGAGGGGTTCTTCGTGCCGGACCTCCAGTTCGACCAGGCCTTCTCGGACGTGGTGCCGTTGCGCAGGGCCTCGGCGGAGTAGCCGCTCTCGGTATAGGTCGCGCCGGCCGCCACGCCCTCGTCCAGTGCGGAGTTCGTCTCCCGGGGTGCGGTGACCTGGACGCGTACGGTCGCCGCGGCCGTGGCTCCGCCGGGGACCCGGGCCGTGCCGCGCAGGGTCACCACACCGGTGTCGTCGAACGCGCCGTCGGGTGCGGGGTCCCAGGTGACCGGGAGGTCGGCGGTTCCACCGTGCCGTCCGACACCGGTGACCGTGGCGGGCAGGTGTGGCTGCCCGCCGGTGTAGGTCTTGGCACGGGCCGGGAGGGTCGAGGCGATGGTGTCCACGGTGACGACCGCCTCGGCCGGGACGGTCCGGCCGAGGGCATCGGTGGCCCGGCCCTTCACGCCGACCGTTCCGGGTGTGCGCCAGCGTGACTCGGAGGGCAGCGTCCACTCGACCGGGAGCGCGCCCCGGGCACCGTCGCGGAAGACCGGCGTCACGGTCGTGGGCAGGTCGGGCGCACGGCCGGGGACGGTGAACGTCTTGGCCGGCTGCGTGCGGAGCACCGTCTCGTCGGTCACTCCCCAGCGCTGGTTGGCGTTGGAGGTGGGGAGGTGGGCCGACACACGGGCGCCGTCCGCGGTCGACTGACCGACGACGTCGAGGAGGCGGCCCGTCGCGGCGTTGACGAAGGTCCAGGTGCCGTCTCCCGTGGTGGACATGATCCACTGTGCGGCCGGCGTGTACCCGTCTTCCAGTACGGCCTCGTTGTCGCGTACGGCCAGGCGCCTGCCGTTCGCGGCGTTGACGAGGGCGTAGCGCTCGCGGTTGCCCTGGCCCCGGGTCAGCTGCTTCACGGACCACAGCTGTGACTTGGCGGCAGGGTCTGCCGTACGGACGACAACGCCGTTGCCGTCGGCGGCCGGTGCCAGGGATGTGCCGCTCCGGGCGCCCTGGAGGCGGTAGACGTGGCCGGGCTGGACCAGCGCGGCGTCCTTGCCGGTGCCTGACACACCGTCGACGAGGAGGGTGGTCACCGACTTCGCGGGGACGGTCACGGTGGCCGAGTCGTTCTTCACCCTGACGCGCGTGCCGCGGAGCAACGCGCCGTCGGCGCTGGTCACCACGGGGGTCACGGTGGCGCCGGGGGCGACCCGCCGGAACTTCGAGAGGTCCAGGGTCACCGCGCGCGGGGTCGTGCCGTTGTTGACGTGCACCACCGTCGCTCCGCGGCCGGACTTGCGTACGGCGGCGACGCTGGAGGGGTCGTCGGCCTTGACGAAGTGGTCACCGGGGCGGATGTGGTGGGTGAAGTTGCGCAGGGTGTGGAACTTGGTGTTGGCCTTGACCGGGCAGGTCTCCAGGGTGTCCTTGGCCGTGCAGTTGAACGGGATGTGGATGCTGCCCCAGTTCTTGCCGGCCTGCGCCTGGGGGATGGAGTCCTCGATCGGCTGCCACAACACCCAGGCGGACGGCTCGAGTTCACGGATGTCGTCGACGACCCGAGTGGCGATGCCGAGCCCCGGTTCCATGCCGTCGAAGTCGGTACCGGTCCCCCAGGTGCCCTCGACCTCGCTCATCCAGAACGGCCGGTCCGCGGCCTTGGCGCTGTCGCGGGCACTGGTGCGCATGCCGGTGCCGTAGGTGTGCACGTTGAGCTGGTCGACGGCGGCCCGGGCGGAGCTGTCGTAGGCGTTCCAGTTGCGGACGAAGGTGCTGGGGTTGGTCTCGTCCATCGCGGAGATCCTGGCGCGGGTCCTGGAGTTCCCCAATGCGCGTTGCAGCGCGAGGACGACCTTCTGCTGGAGTTCCGGGCCGGCGTGCGCGCCCTCCTGGCGGCCGCCCGTGGGCTGCCCGTCGGGGCCGATCCGGGTGCCCCAGTAGTCGGTGTTGGGCTCGTTCAGCGGCGCGATGGTGTCGAAGTCGATGCGGTGCTTCTTCTCCAGATGCTCGGTCACCTTGACCAGGTAGGTGGCGAAGTCGTCGACGCGGTCCGCCCGTATCTGGTCGGTGCCGGCGTCGAAGCCCCCGGAGACGTAGCCGCTGACGGTCTGGAACCAGGGCGGCGAGTTGCTGAACGCCTCCCAGCGGGTCACCTTCCTCTTGACGCGGTCCACCCACCAGCGCTGGCCCGCGTCGGCGGACCAGTCCCAGTGCCCGGGGTCGTCCGGGTTCCACCAGTCGGTGTCCTCCCTGGTGGTGCCCTCGGGGGCCTTCCAGAAGCCGTCCATGGTCGCGCCGGTCTTCATGTAGTCCTTGCGGACGTCGGGGGCGTTGCCGCCGCCGATGTTGTAGCGCGCGATGTTGAGGCGGAGCCCGTCCTCGCCGAACAGCATGTCGGCGAGCTTCTGCCGGATGGGTTCGGGGTAACGGCCGGTGATGTTGGCGAACCAGACGAGGCTCGTGCCCCACCCTTCGAACTCCTGCTGCTGGTAGGAGGGGTCGATCCGTACCGTGACCGCACTCGCGGGCGGGTCGGCGGCAGCGGCAGCGGCGGGAGGCACGGTCACGAGGCCGGCGCCGAGTGCCAGGGGGACGGTGATCGCCAGTGCCGCCCGGGCGAGGCGATGTCTGCTGGACATGGATTCCCTTCGGGAGCGAACATAACCGCGCAGAATCAATCGAGCTTCCCGAATGTTTTAGGACGGCAATCAACACGTCAAGAGGTGGGACGAGTTGGGAACCCGCTCTCCGGCACACAGGCGCGCCAGGACAGGAGGCGGACTTTCGATGACGGGGGCCGGCCGCCGGCTGCCGGCTGTCCGTGCGGCTGGGCGGCTGGGCGGCTGGGCGGCTGGGCGGCTGGGCGGCTGGGCGGCTGGCGACAGCGCGGCATACGGCTGGGCGTGCGATGTCCGGCGTGGGGCGGTGGTCGCGACCCAGGTGAGGCCGGTGGGCGCCGCCGACTCCGCCGTAGCGGCGTGCGTGGGGCCGGCCGGGTCTCACAGCACGCGCGGGGC